>DATIFR010000237.1:0-2802 GCA_035455145.1 Nitrospira sp. | reverse complement strand
AAGATTCGGCGATGAACCATCACGGCGCGCTTGGTGAAACTTGGACTCCTCCAGCCAACAGGGCTTATCCCACCGGAACCAACAAAGCTCCCAAAGCAACCCGGACAACCTCACCACTCAGGATCAACTCAGCGCCACCGCGAGTTTCCGCGCAGGAAGAAGACGACTTTCCGTCTTGAGTGTCACGGATTCATCACGAGTGCCAAGTAGGCCCTAGCCCTGCGCGTATCCCTAAAACCTTCTGATAGCAATCGCATCTACAGATACTCCTTTCCCCAGCCGGTAGCCGATTTCGATGTCGTGGAAGCGACAGAGACCGCGCATGATCGTTTGAGGTCCGGGAAATTCGCGGGGGTTTCTGTTGAGGGCCCCGCCGAGTCGCGAGAGGATGATATTGGCGGTGGCGATGCGTAGAGCCCTTTTTTTTGCCCCCGCATCGTCTCGGGAGCGACGAACGGTTGAAGTTCTTCGAGCAGGCGGCATTCCCATGGGTCGAAGATGAGCTCGCAGCGCAGCTCGGGGGCCTCACGACCGAGCAAGGTCAGGAGCATGACTCGCCAAGCCATGACCGTATCGATAGCGATGGCGCGGGCCAGTTTGGCTGCGCTTTGATGCTGATGGGCTTCAATACGGCAACCACTTTTCAGAACACGATGCCATTCTTCAATGCGCCACCGACGGCTGTACCACCGCACGCAACGGAGCGCTTGCTTGCGCGATTCGATCTGCACTGTGGTCAACAGCACCCAGTGCAACGGTTTGGCACCCTTGGGGGGATCGACTTCCCTCAGCAGCAACGCGTGCAGTTCCACGGGTGCCATGTGCCGGGTTTGTGTCGTTTGCGGCGCGCTGATCGTCACCTTGTCCCAGTGCAGTTGGACCTTTGCCCGGCGTGCCGGCAGGCCGATCCTTCCGGGTTTGCTGGGTTTACCCTTCTTCTCGCGTTGGCGCGGTACCGCGATGTGCGCTTCACCCATTACGGGCAACGCCTCCAAATGAGCGAACAACTTTCGGGATTCCTCTTCCAGACAGCGGTCATAACGCGCACGCACGAGCAGATGAATGTTGCGGGCCTTACGCCGACGATAGTCGAAGAGCTCGAACAGATCGCTCTCACGGTCGCCCACCGCGATCAGTTCGGTCTCAGGGACCCATTGTGCCATCTCCCGCAGCTCTTCGATGGTGCGCAACCACCGGTAGGATTCCTTTTCTTCGATGGGGCGGTTCTGCGCCTTGTCTTCGCTGTCGAAATGCGAGGCATAGATGTGGGTGCCCAGTACGCCTAATGGCAAGCCGTCCTCACTCAGGGCCAGCGCCGAGTGCATCTTCAGCCCTTGGCTGACGGCGCCGGTCTGGTTCTTGCCGATGTCGCCCAGATCGTTGCAGTGCAATCGATCCGAGAAGTCCAGATCGGTCGTGTCTTGGATCGCCAGCACGCGGCCATACCCTTTGATCCGTCGTATGGTCTGCCGGCGATGCCCGCTAAGAATGCCCTCCGGACTCATCTGCGCCCGCTGCTTGCCGATAAACCGGTAGTACGCCTTCAATTCGTGACGATCTCCGGCGAAGCACTCCGTATACGAAGCCGACGGGTTGCGCGCTTTTGCTTTCGCAATACGCAGCAGCCGCTGCGTCGTGTCCTGATGCCCCAAGTCCGCTTCCCCAAACTCCGCCTCCACCCACCCCTCAGCACACAACGACTCCTCCAGACTCAGGGGGGTGATTTGTTCGCTCTTCGGCACGATCCCCATCTGCCGGCGCCAGCGCCGATTCAGTTCGTACACATAGACCTCTTTGCGGGCCACCTGGGGCTTGTTGGGCCCGTTGCGTCCACGGCCGCTGCTCTCGCCCACACACAACCAGTTGGCTGCCTGATAACAGGTCCCCTCATACGCCTCGGTATTCACGAAGCTCTCCAGCAGCCAAGGCTCGAAGCCATATCGTCGCGCAAAGTCCGGCCCCACGCGTTCCGCGGCCATACTCAAAACCCGACTGGCCAAGTTCTCGCAGTGCACGCTGGGACGAATCAGAAATCGCCGCATGTCCAGCACCCGATCCTGAAAAAGCCTCCGTGTCGGCTCATCCCACCCGATCCATTCGTCGCGCGGCGCCAGTCGCAGCGCACAGGAACCAAACCCCAGTGCACCCAACCAACCGTGCTCGGACCCGATCAAGTAGCGCACCTGCCGCCCCACCATCCGGCTGTCGTGCAGCGGATGTTCCGTTTCGATCAACTCGTTCCACGTTCGGAACAGTTCGTCCTGCTCACGGCTGACTTCCACCAGAGACAACCCCTGCACCTGCTCCACCCGCTCCGGCATCTTCCGCGGTTCAGCAACCCGCTGGCCCAGCCGTCGCGGCTTCCAGCGCCCCGGCCCGCGGCTCTGACGCTTCGGTAATCGCCAGTAGCCTCGCGCCTCCAGTACCCGCAACGCCTTCTGTGCGCCCCCTTGCCGCAATCGACCCCGAGCATCTCTCATATCCAGACGCTCACACACATGGCGCGCCAGTGCTGCCCGCCCTTTGCCCTTGTTGTCTCTGAGCCACTCCTTGACCAGTGCAGTCCCGTCCCCACCCGCCAACCGTTCCTGAATCGTGCTTTTAGTGTCCATGCACCATGGTGTACCAAAAAACGCAAGAAATGTCCCGTTCTTTTTTTGGGGGCAGGCGCAGCCCTAGCCCGCTGATGGATACCCAGCGCGCCAAGCCCTGGATTGCGATCCGGTTCGTCGTAAAACCGCGGCCGTTCCATTCATGAGCGGGCGCCTTGATGAGTGGAACGGCCGCTGGAGAATTACGATG
>DATIFR010000236.1:0-9435 GCA_035455145.1 Nitrospira sp. | reverse complement strand
CACGGCGGGATACGTCTGCGATGAGCCTCGGGAAGAATTCTATCGATTCATGGATGCGGCGAATGTGGATCTGAAGGGATTTACCGAGCGTTTCTACAAACAGATCTGTGGCGGAAGCCTGCAGCCGGTTCTAGACACGCTGGTCTATATCAAACATCACACCAATGTGTGGCTGGAGATCACCACTTTGATCATCCCGGGTGAAAACGATTCCGAGGCAGAGATCGAACGGCTGATCCAGTGGGTGATGGAGTATCTGGGGCCGGATGTGCCGATCCATTTCAGCGCGTTCCATCCGGACTATAAGATGCTGGACAAGCCGGATACGCCACCGGCCACCCTGGCCATGGCCCGCACAATCGCCGTGAAGAACGGGATCCGGTATGCCTATACCGGCAACGTTCATGACGAAGAGGGCGGGAGCACCTATTGTCACCACTGTCGCAAGAAACTCATCGGTCGGGACTGGTACGAGCTGAGAGAGTGGAATGTGACGGAGGATGGCGCCTGTTGTTTCTGTCGCACCCCTTGCGCTGGGGTTTTTGAGTCGGAGCCGGGGCGTTGGGGAGCCAGACGAGTGCCCATCATTTTGAACCAGTTTCGCTAAGCGCCGCACTCGAATTTGCATCTCCTCGCTGAAGCTTTCTGCGTCGCAAAACAGTGCGTCAATTCTCGGCCTGTAACCCCTTAGATTCTTACTCCCTCCGTAGCGTTTTTCGTCATGAGCAGGTTGAGGCCTGGGGAGAATGTCCTCAGATCCGCGCTTACACAAGCGAACCCGTTCGGCCTGTCTCCGCTGAAACATCAAGGGCTTCGCCCCAAAGACCTGTCGTGGCATTGGCGTTGCGTCAAGGATGAGGTACGTCGGGGTTTCGAGTCTGGGTGAATCGATGAAATCAGCAGACCAGTCAGAGCGAGACCGAGTTCTGAAAGAGGTTCGCGCGGCGTTGGAGCGGGAGCCTCGCATCAATTTGCACAAGTGTCCCGTCACGATGGAGTTTAGTGATGGGGTCCTCACATTGGAAGGCGAGGCCGAACACATCGCCGCGAAGAAACTGAGCTTGGAGCGTGCAATCGCGGTGCGAGGTGTGACGGGCATCGTTGATCGTCTGCATGTGGCGCCCTCGACCCATATGGGAGACGGAGCCGTCTTGGACGCGGTACGCGATGCGCTGCTCCAGGAGCCTACTCTTACGAATTGTTCAATTTATGTGATCCGCAAGGGTCAGCTTGAGACCGTCAGAGAGATCGCCGAGGAGCCCCACGGGGAGATTCGGGTTTCCGTGACGAACGGGGTGGTGTTGCTCGACGACCATGTAACGGGCCTCACGGAGAAGCGCTTGGCCGGGGTGTTGGCGTGGTGGGTGCCGGGTAGTCGCGACGTCGTTAACGGGATGGAGGTCGTTCCGGAACAACCGGACTCGGATGAGGAGATGGCAAAAGCGGTGCGTATTGTCCTGAAGAAAGACCCTCTCGTGAATGGCGAGCGTGTTCGTGTCAGCGCCAAGAATGCTGTGGTGACTCTGGAGGGCGCCGTACCGTCCGGACCTCAGAAGGAAATGGCGGAGTTCGATGCCTGGTATGTGTTCGGCGTGGACAAGGTCGTCAACCGGCTGGACATCCGGCCATAACGGAACGGTAACGGTGGAACTGGGAATCGGCGAGAACGGCTAGTCTATAGCAACAATCGGCACAGCTAACAAGGAGGAGAGGTCATGGCAAAGGAAAAGGATAAGGCAAGCAAGGAAGTCGCGGTCAAGAAATCTGCCGAGGTGATGCCGCGTGGGGGCGAGATCGATCGCTGGTTCGATCGGCTGACAGAAGATTTCTGGCGCCGTCCGTTCCCGAGCCTTCTGTTCGGCGACCGTTGGCCGCTGCCCATGATCTCGATAAAAGCCCCGTCGCTGGACGTCTTCGAGGAAAAAGACGAGCTTGTGGTCAAGGCCGATCTGCCGGGTATGAACAAGGATGAGATCGAAGTGACGGTGACGGAGAACGTGGTGACCATCAAAGGCGAGAAGAAGAAAGAAGAGGAGGTCAAGGAGAAGGACTATTATCGGCGAGAGCGTTCGTACGGCTCGTTCGTTCGGAGTGTGGAACTGCCCTGTGAGGTCAAGAGCGACCAGATCAAGGCGAACTTCAAAGATGGTGTCCTGGAAGTCCGGATGCCGAAAACTGAAGAGGCCAAGAAGAAAGCCGTCTCGATCAAGATCGATTAAGCGTTTCGGACAGGGAGGCATCCATGACAAGCCGGCTCTCACTCAGTGCGCTCGCTATTCTGGTGGGGGCATTCGGCCTGACCCTCTGTGGTCCGCCGAAGCCCGTTACCGCGAAGGTCGAGGTGCCGAGCTACGCCACGGTCACCGCCGACGACGCCACGGTGAAGGACCTCCTCGCCGCGTTCGATCGCGCGGAGCAAGCTATTCAGGCGCGAGACGTGGATGGGCTGATGGCCCTCTACTCGAAACGATACAACTATCACAAGCTTCGTAAGTCCGATGCAAGGCGCCTCTGGGAGGAGATCTTTGAATACCACCACAAGCTGCATTCCACCCATCTCTTCACGGACATCAAGACGGTGCAGGTCGATGGAGAAACCAGGGTGGAAGTAAAATGCACCGGGGCGCTCTGGGGTCTGGCCAACGAAACCGGGCAGAAGGTCACGGTGGACAGCTGGTTTGAGGAGGTGCACTATCTCGTGAAGGAAGACGGGGCATGGCGCATCATCGGCAATGCAGGGACCGGCGCTGAAACCCCGCGTTTCGGCCACGCGCCCCATCCGCTGTTCTGATGGCAGAGATGGAAGCTATCGATCCGAAACTCTCGTCTCTCTGTATCACCTAGGGGTGACGGGGGACTTCGTCGAGAAGCAGGACGAAATTGACTGAGAGCGGCGCCTGTTTCAAGGGATGAATCTATGTCCGGTGAAGTCTTCGAATTCATTCTCGCCGGGGCCGTTGTTGCAGTACTTCTGTGGATTTTCTGGTGGAAAGGTAAATCCGATTAGCCCGACAATGCGTTCAGGAAACATGCCGCTGGTGTCTTACAGGGATTTGTCACGATCACGCAGCCAATAATCAGGGGGACTCGCCTGCCAATTCAAAAATCACTCGCTGGAGCCCTGAGACGACGCGGGCCATTTTGGCAAAGTCGACCTTGTCGGGTGTGTCGGCTCCTGTATGGTAATAGGGGTAACGATTTGGCGCGGTATCGGTGATCATGACGGCGGGATAGCCTTCCTTCCAGAATGACCAGTGGTCGGACCACGCGACGCCAGGAATCCATTCCCAGAGAGCCGCTCCTTCGGAAGGAAACTGCGTGTGGCGCCGAAAGGCTGTGAGCAGCTGCTTAACCCAGGGTGCATTGTCCATGTTGCCGACGAAGGCGATGAAGTTTGCAGTGGAGGGATAAAAGAACCTGAACGGGAACGGATACGCTTGGCTTCCCGGTTCATCGGAGTAACAGCCGATCGTTTCCAGGCTTAGCATCAAGGCGATCTGTTCGCCTCGCTCGCGGCTTCGTGCCGCATAGATGCGGCTTCCCATGTGGCGGCTTTGAAAGAGCGGTGGCTCTTCGTTCGTAAACGCGACGAACCGCAGGGTGCGTGATGCCTGTACCTTGGCGAAGACCCGTGCAAGCGCCAGCATCGCCGCGACACCGGTGGCATTGTCGTTTGCCCCAGGACTGCCTTGCACCGAGTCGTAGTGGGCGCCGATGAGAATGATGTCCGCAGGACGCTTCTGGCCTTGGATTTCCGCTTCCACGTTCTCGCACGGTTGTCCTGATATCTCATAGAGGTGCCGGCGCACCTCATAGCCGGAACTCGTAAGCGTCGCACGGATATAGTCCGCCGCCGCGACGAGCTGCGCATAATGGAAGACGTTGCGTTCTCCGATCGTGCCTGCGAGCCGCTGCACGTGCGTACGAAGGTCTTGCTCGAGCCCATGCTGTTCTTCCGTGAGAGGTGGCAGAGGCCCTCGAAAGCTGTCATTCGGCATGCGGATCATGGTGAGCTATTCTCGCACAATGTGGCTCCTCAGCGAAGAGCGCCACTGCCCCTTCACGCCGCAACGCTGATCGCCAACTGTGGAAATTCCCCTCAGTCTTCCCGATCGGACGACTCCACTGGTGAAGGCTCATTTGAATTTCTTGTGAAGACCCAGTAGCTTCCGTTACCGGTTACATATTCGGCCTGGGCACTCGTCTTGCTGTACATTGTGGAAGGGCCTTCTCAGGAATTTGGAGAATGAGATGAGACGTCTCACTGCTCTTATGGCTGTTGTGCTGGCCGCAGGGTGTGCTGGCGCTCCGGTCGTTCCTCCTGAGTTGAAAGAGAAAGTGGATGGGACTGTCACGTTCGCTCAGTTGAAGGCTTCGCCGCTGTCCTATAAAGGAAAGATCATCGTGGCCGGAGGGGTCGTGCTCTCGGTCAAGCCGCTCAAACAGAACGGTACGCGGATCGAGATTCTCCAAATGCCGCTTGAGAGCGACTACGAACCGCTGGGTCAGTTGACGGAATCGGGAGGGCGCTTCCTCGCGGTCCACAGAGAATTCCTGGATCCGGCGACGATTCCTATCGGAACACGAGTGACGGTGGTTGGTGAAGTGACCGGATCCATGATATTGCCAATGGACGAGATCGAGTATGTGTATCCGACACTCGAGATTGCCTCGTTGACGATCTGGCCTTCCAAGCTACCGGCTTTCTGGATCCGCCCCTATCCGTACATGGGTGCGTACTGGGGATCCTATTGGGGGCCTTATTGGGGTCCTCCGCCTTCGATGGCACGGCCAGGGGAGAGAAAATGATACCGCGCGGCGAGTTTGCGCTATTCAAAGATCGGCATGATGCCGGCAAACAGCTGGCTCAGAGACTTCTCCATTACAAAGGGGCGAAGGACACGATTGTCATCGCGTTGCCGCGGGGCTCAAGTATTGGAGGGGTGCAAGGGGCATGTCCCGGCAGAGTCGCAACTCATGGGTCGGTTCGGCCGCTAGTCGCTTCATGTCTTCCGCATTCACAGAAGTAATGGCGAGGAGTGTCAGAAGGTTGCGGTTCTGTTGACGGAGTTGCCTCTTGCCGTCGCAGGGGATCGCGATTTGGTCCAAGAGGCGTGGTAGGGGGGAGTCGCAAGTGCCGGGGGTCGATACCAAGAGGGATTACTATGAAGTGCTCGGGGTGGATCGGGCTGCCACCCGCGACCAGATCAAGCACGCCTATCGCCAGTTGGCACTGAAATATCATCCCGACAAGAATAGGGATGCCGGCGCTGCGGCGAAATTCCGCGAACTCGCGGAAGCCTATGCCGTCCTGTCTGACGACACGAAGCGAAAAGAATACGATACGACGGGCCACGCAGGGGTGAGCGAACGATGGTCACCGGACGACCTCATGCGGGATTTCCAGTTCGGGGATTTCTTCGGCGGCCGCTTCGCCGATCTGTCGGGAATGTTCGGCGATCTGTTCGGCCGGCGCACGAGGCCGGGAGCGGGGGCGGCGAGGGGGGTGGACCTTCGATACGACGTGGAGCTGACCCTGGAGGAGGCCGCTCGCGGTGGCGAGCGGGAGATTCACATCACGCGGTCCGAGAAATGTGCGCCATGTGGCGGCAGTGGGGCCAAGGCTGGGACCAAGCCACTGTCCTGTCCCGATTGTGGAGGAACCGGACAGAGGCAAGACGTGAAGACGAAGAAAGACATGCGGCTCGTGACCTTGACCACCTGCGTGCGTTGTCAGGGCCGCGGGCAGATCGTTGAATTCCCGTGCGTCCTCTGTCAGGGCAGCGGCTATCAATTTGTTCCGCACACGTTGAAGGTCAAGATTCCGCCGGGAGTCGATGACGGGATGATGATTCGTCTGTCCGGCCAGGGAGAGGCGAACGCGAACGGCGGTCCTCCCGGTGATCTCCTCATCCGCCCGCATCTCCGGCGCCATCCCAGCTTCGAGCGTCATGGCGACGATCTCTATATGGTCCAATCAGTGACATTCCCTGATGCGGCGCTAGGCAGAAAGTTGCGCGTGGCGGGGTTGGGCGGGGAGACACTCCAAGTGATGATTCCGGCTGGCACCCAAGGTGGCACGGCGCTCCGGTTGAGCGGGAAAGGGATGCCTAAAGTTGGAGGAAAAGGGAAGGGCGATCTCTTTGTGGTGGTAGAGGTGCGGACACCGACTGACTTGACGGAACGCGAGCGAGCACTACTGCAGGAACTGGCGAAGTTACAGAAGCCACCGTCACCGAAAGATGTGCCCCATAATCCAAAACCTGACCAGCAGGAGGGTTGAGGAAAGACGCTGCGCTTTTTCGCTCTTGAGGGACTATCACATCACCGGAGAATTCCGCTCACGATCAACTCAATTGCTTCCTCCGGGGCCAATCCCCGTGCCATCAGCGTCTCCAATTCTTTCTTGTCCACGCTCCCAATCGCGGCTTCGTGGGTAACTTTCGCCTCCGGATGAAAGACCCGCACGATAGGGATGGCGCTGGCATGGGCCTCGCCTTGCACGATCTCCATGCAATCCACATGACCGCGAGCACCTTTGGCATAGGCCTCGGTGATGCCGGTGATTTCAGCTTTCGCCCGGTCCTCCAGCACAACGCGGGTCTTGATGAGGCCGCGAGAGCGCTCCCCCCGGAGCATCACGGCTTCCTTCAAGATAATGTGGTCGGTCTTGTGCGCGAAGATCTTGGCGCTGAGTTCGGCGAGACCCTCTTCCTCCACTTCGACGAGATAGTCGATCTCGAGAGATCCCACTGAACCGGAGAGCAGGGAGAAGTCCGAAAAATAACGGGCGCCTTTGCCGATCTTGATCGTCGCGTGAGGGAGCACCTGCATGCCGCCGTGGGGACCGTGGTAGTGGCCCTCGGTGTAGGTCAATGACGCGCCAGGTCCGATTTCCATCACGGCCTGCATCCGATGTTCTGCCGCTTTTGCGAAGGGAAAGAGACAGTGGGACAGCACCCGCGCCTGTGCCCCTTCGAGGACTTGCACATCAATCTTGATCTGCTGCACGCCGGTGGGGTGTGCGAGGCCGAAGCACATGTGAATCGGCTGAGCGATCTGCGCGCCCGCCTCAACAATCAGTTTCCCGATGATGGCATCCCGCGTTTCTTCAAGGTCCACGCGGAGTCCGGGAACGGTTCGATGGCTCAGAATGTGATGTCCTTGAGCTACGACATGGGCGATGCGCAGGTCGTCGAGAATGGCCGGTTCGGCGCCGACCATCGGCAGGGTCCGTCTCAGCTCATCAAGATCGGACATAGTGACATACCTCTCCATCGCAACGGACGCAGGTCCGACCGCGGAAATGATCCACGGCTTCCCGTGGACCGCCGGAAAAAATGATGCGCCCGGCACAGAGTTGCGATGCGCGATCGGCGATGAGCGCGACCTCTTCCTGATGGGTGATCAGTAACACTGATCCTCCCCCCTCTTTCAGGGCGCGAATGATATCGATGATGTGATTGATCGAGAGCATGTCGATCCCTGCCGCCGGCTCATCGAGGATGGCCAGCTTCGGCTTCATCGCCAGCACGGAGGCCAACTCAAGGCGGTGGCGTTCTCCGCCGCTGAGAGCCTTATCCACCAGCCGAGTCAGATAACGGTCTGGATCGAGGCCTACCTGTGTCAATGCCGATTCCGGATTGCACCCTGACTTGCCCAGGCTGAGGTACTCGCGAACGGTGAGGCCTTCGAAGCGGGCCGGTTCTTGCCACGCGAGGGTGAGGCCCAACTGAGCGCGTTCGTGCATCTTCAACGGCAGAAGATCTGTGCCATTGAACAGAATACTTCCCGTACTCGGCCCGTAACCATCGCAGCCCATCAAGACATAGGCTAACGTGGTTTTCCCTGATCCATTGGCTCCGAGCAGGGCATGAATTTCTCCAGCTTGGATTTCCAGGTCGAGCCGATCGAGAATCGGGTGTCGATCGACTGCGAACGTGAGACCGTGAATGTCGAGGAGGCTAGTGGGCATTATCAAATACCAATCCGTGTGAATTTTACTGCATCAGGCATGCCCGGTCATGAGCGATCGATCTAAGCTTCGATATGATTATAGAGAGGCCCGAGCGTAGCGTTTTGCGGCAGAGCAGGAACATGCGGTGGGGAGATAGGCGTCATCCCAGAGCTCTCCGGTCGCGAGAGGCAAGGAAAGAAGCAAATAATTGCCGAGATCTTCAAGAGGTTCTGCACATGGCGGCCATGGCATCGTGATTGCGTCTTTCAGACAGCATGAAGAGGACTGGTGCGATCACAACTATGGCCATCCTGGCAGGCCTCTTCATGGTGTCCTGGTGCCATCACCCGACTCCCTCAGCGGCGGCTGTCGAGATTGCGCCGGGCACCGTCGCGGAGGTCGATCAAACGGTCATGAAGGAACTGGTGGCGGCATTCGACCGGGCGGAGGTTGCGGTGCAGCATGCCGACCTCGATGCGCTGATGGGTTTCTATGCGAAAGGGTACAACTATCAGGGCCTGAAGCGACCGGATGTCAGACGTGTGTGGGACGAGGTCTTCAGCCACTACGGACAGGTCATGTCGAAGCATGTGTTTACCGAACTGAAACTGGTCCAGGCCGGCGGGGTGAAGAAAGCCTATGTGACCTGCACCGGCGGATTGTACGGAACGGAAAAGGAAACGGGAAAGTCCGTCACCATCGATAGTTGGGTGAGCGAGATCCATCATCTCGTCAAAGAGAAGGACGGCTGGCAATTTCTCGGCAATGTGGGAGGAGCCTCTCCCGCTGCTCCACCGTCAAGCGCGCCTCACCATCCACTGTTCTGATAACCTGGCGGGATAACTAGGATGATCAAGGTAGGATAGTCAAACAGTCAGTCCGGCACGCCTCAACAAGCCAAAAAGCAAGTCGTACACATCAGGACATTGAGTCTCTGAAAGCCGGCTAGCGTTCGATCTTCGAGGGCTCATGGTGAAACGCGGCGACCTTCGGGCGCACGAGCGCGGCAAAGTCCTTATATCGTAGCTTCATCGCACCCACGTATGTTCCAGCTTCGAAGACGATGGACTCGTCTTCCGTCAGGAGCTGGTCCACATACACTTCCACGCCATAGAGATTGCCGAACGGCGGCATCGCGCCGACCTGACAATCGGGGAAGAGATTGGCAATCTCGGCTTCCGTTGCCAGTCGCACTTCGCGAACATCCAGGACATCCCGCAATCGTTTCAGATCCACGCGCCACGTCGAGGGAAGGACCGTCATGACAAAATACCCATCCGCCTTTACGACCACGACCTTCGCAACGAGGTTACCCGGCACATCAAGCGACTGGGCCACGTCATGGGCGGTGTAGGCTTTCGGATGACTGACCACTTCATAGGGTATCTTGTTCGTGTCGAGATAACTTTGGAGCCGTTTCAGGAGCGGCATGGCAACCTCCCTCGATGGACAAAAGGCGTTGTGTATCTCGTTCGTTT
>DATIFR010000235.1:0-27945 GCA_035455145.1 Nitrospira sp. | reverse complement strand
GTCGCGCGGAATCTCAACGTCGATATTCTTGAGATTATGCTCGCGCGCACCCTTGATGACGATTGAGTTGCCCATAGGCGGCGGATTATACCATCCGGCCTCCTTGCCTTGACAAAGCGAGAAAGCAGGTGCTACCACCCTGCCATGGTACGGGCCGAACAACCGCCTATGGCACAGAATTCACCGACTCCACCCCAAGCCGTCTCAACCTGGTCCGGCCAGGCGCGCGAGCAGGCCGTCCAACGGATGTTTACCGCGATCGCCCGCTGCTACGATCTCAACAACACCCTGCTGAGTTTCGGTCTCCATTACCGCTGGAAAAAATTGACTGCTTCCTTTGTCCCTGTCGTCGAGCGGGGAACGGCACTTGACGTCGGAGCCGGCACTGCGGATCTCGCGCTCTTGGTTGAACCGCGCATGGGAGCCAAGGGGCGTGTGGTCGCATCCGATCTCAACCATGCCATGTTGCGGGAAGGGCTAAAGAAGGTCGATCGCAAAGGGCTAACCGGCAAGATTACTTGCCTGCAAGCCAATGCCGAACAGCTGGGGTTTGCCGATAACATTTTCGATGCGGTGACGACCGGCTTCTGCATGCGCAATGTAGGGAACTTGCCGCAGGCTGTCAGTGAAATCCGCCGTGTGATGAAGCCGGGCGGGCGATTCGTCTGTCTGGAGTTTTCCCGCCCCGTCTTTGGCTGGCTCCGCGCACTCTATGATTGGTATTCGTTCACGCTACTGCCGTGGATCGGCACGAAAGTCGCGCGAGATACCACCGGCGTCTACGAATATTTGCCGGCATCGATCCGGACATTCCCCGATCAGGAACGGCTCTGCCAAGTGCTCCGCGAGGCGGGGTTTCAACAAGTGTCGTACAAAAATCTAACCGGCGGCATCGTGGCGATACATGTGGCGGTTAAATAACAGGTTCGAAGTTCACCGTTCGAAGTTCGACGACCCGGCGCTTTGGGCACAAACTTTTAACCCCGAACATCGAACAACGAACGACAAATCATGAACTCCATTCTCTACATCTTTCTCCCCTGCAAGAAGGTTTATCCTATCGGGATCACCTACTTGGCCGACTTCATTCACCGCCGCAAACCGGAGGTCCGCCAGCGCATTCTTGATTTGTCGCTGTTTCCTGTCTCGAAACGCAGTCAGGCGATCCGCGATACCGCCACCGAATTCAAGCCGGACCTGGTCTGCTTCTCCTGGCGCGACATCCAGATCTTCTCCCCGCACGAAGGCGATTCGTCGCTCGAGCATGCCTTCAATTTCTATTTCGCGAGCAATCCGCTCAAGCGCATCGTGGCTTCCTTCGAAGGGGTGAAGCAGCTCTACCGCTATTACAGCCATATCTATACGATCCTGTCCTATCCCTGGCTGATCCGAAAGGAATTCCCCAAAGCCCAGATTATGATCGGCGGGGGCGCGTTTACCGCCTTTGCCGATCAATTGATTGAAAAACTGCCCGAGGGCACGATCGGCCTGCTGGGTGAAGGGGAAGATGCCATTCTGAAAGTGATTGAAGGCCGCTCAATCGAGGATGAGCGTTACATCGTCAAAGAAGGAAAGAGGATCAGAAAGGGACAACAGGGTTCACCGGCCCTCCTGGACGCCCTGACAGTGGATCTCCCCTATCTCACCTCGATATTTCCGCAGTACCGGGAATTCCAGGGCGAGGCAATCGGTGTGCAGACCAAGCGTGGCTGCCCGTACGACTGTGCCTTTTGCCTCTACCCCTACATTGAGGGCAAGCGGGTACGCTATCGGCCGCCCGAGATGGTGGTAAAGGACGTTTCCCAGCACTATCACCAATGGGGCACAAGACGGTTCTGGTTCACGGATGCCCAGTTCATCACGGGAAAGGAAGCCTATCCCCAGTGTACGGAGATCCTGGAGCGAATCATCAGCGAAAAGATGGAGATCGAGTGGTCCGGCTATATCCGCACCTCCTTGATCACGCCCGAACTGGCCAAGCTGATGGTGCGATCAGGTGTAGGGGATCTGGAAGTGGCCATCACTTCGGGTTCGCAGGAAGTCCTGAACAATCTGCACATGGGCTTCAAGCTGGAACGGCTTTACGACGGCTGCCGCTATCTGGCCGAAGCGGGATTCAAGGGGAAGGTTATCCTCAACTACTCGCTTAACAGCCCGAAGGAAACGGAAGAGAGTCTCCTCCAAAGCGTGGAGTCCTACAAAATGGTGGCGGCGATCCTGGGGGAGGAACGGGTATTCCCCCTGATGTTCTTCCTCGGTATCCAGCCAAACACGGATTTGGAGCATCGATTGCTCGAAGAAGGCTACCTGTCGGCCGGTTACAATCCCTTGATGCTGACTCCGACAAGCATCAGGAAGCTCCTCTACAACCCTGCGCCCTTAAACAAGATTATCGCGAAGGCTTGCCTAAAGGCCTGGGAGCGGAAAAACGGGAGCCGTGATCCACGAAAGTGGAGCGGGTCGCTTTCGCAAACCCCGACAGAAAAAGAAACGTACGCCGATGCGAACCTGATTCGTGGAATCGAAGGGAACTCAGGGCGCGATGCCTTACTCTCCTTGGAGGAGATACTACGGACCAGAAAATCGCTCAAACCATCAACGGATTCCGAGCAAAAACCGCTGACCAGCTCCGTCGGCTGAACGTTCCAAACCAGCCCGCCGACCTCCTTGCATTCTCAAAGTAGCCGGTGCTATCATGCCCCTTCTTTTACAGGGGTGAAGTTCGTCAACCGTTTGGTTTTTTTGACAATTATGACGATCTTCCCTGACTGTGAGAGCGCCTGGAGGAGGCATCTCGATGTATAAGACCATTTACGTTCCGGTCGATAATTCTGACCATTCCAATACGGCGGTGGATGTCGGCGTTCACTTGGCCAAGATGTTCGGTTCCAAGATCGTCGGAAGCCACGTCTACGCGGCCAAGATGCATGACAAGCGCTTCAAGCAGATGGAAGCCGGCTTGCCGGAGGAATACCACGACGAGAAGGAACTCGACCGGCAACGCCAGATCCATGATTCGCTGATTACCCGCGGTCTCCAGATCATCACCGATTCCTATCTCGATTACGTCGACAAGAAGTGCAACGAAGCCAACCTGCCGGTCGAACGGCGGTCGCTCGAGGGCCGAAACTGGAAGGTCCTGGCTGAAGATATCAATACCAACGCCTATGACCTGGTGATCATGGGAGCGCTGGGCGTCGGCGCCGTGAAAGACAGCGTGATTGGCAGCAATACGGAGCGCGTCGTTCGTCGCGTCCGCAACTCGGATATGCTCATCATCAAGAGCACCCAGCCGATCACCAGCGGCAAGATCGTCGTCGCGGTGGATGGCAGTCCCTATTCATTCGGCGGACTCATGACCGGTCTTTCACTCGGTAAGGCGCTGAACATGCCGGTGGAAGCCATTTCGGCGTTCGATCCGTACTTCCATTACGCGGCGTTTCACAGCATTTCCGGTGTCCTCAACGAAGAAGCGGGCAAGGTGTTCCGCTTTAAGGAGCAGGAAAAGCTGCACGAAGAGATCATCGACAGCGGCCTCGCCAAGATCTACCAATCGCATCTGGACATTTCCCGTGAAATCGCTCAGGCCGAACAAACGGACGTGAAAACCACGTTGCTCGACGGCAAAGCCTTTGAAAAGATCATTCAGTACGTCCGCAAGGATGTCCCGGCCCTTCTGATCGTCGGTCGGATCGGCGTCCACAGCGACGAGGATATGGATATCGGCAGCAACACGGAAAATCTGCTTCGCAGTGCACCCTGTAACGTCCTCGTCTCCAACCGCAAGTACGTGCCGCCGATCGATACGCAAGCCGAATACACGATCGCCTGGACGGAAGAGGCCCTGCGCCGCATGGAGAAGATCCCCGTGTTCGCCCGCGGTGTTGCGAAGACGGCCATTCACCGTTATGCGATTGAGAAGGGCCATACGATCATCAGCAATACGGTCGTGGATGCGGCGGTCGGCCATATCCTGCCCAAAGGCGCCATGGATGCCATGCGCGCGCTCGGCGGCAGTCTGGAGGCAGCCGGTATCGACCGGGACAAGATGCAAGCGGACGACTCCGTGGCGAAGGATCTCATGGGTTCGACGCTCAGCGGCATGATGACCGAAATCGTGGAAGAGAAGCCGACCGTCAGCGCAGGCACTCAGGCCTACCTGGATCGGATGACCCAGAATTACTTCGTCTGCGACGGCTGCGGATACATCGGCAAGGGCGAGACGCCGGTGAAGTGCCCGGTGTGCGGTGCAGAAGGGGCCCGGTTCAAACAGGTCGACAAGAGCATCTTTGAAGCAGCCGCGAAGGCGGAAGGCGGGGTCGAAACCGATGTCGCCTACGACGATGTGCCGATGCAGTGGACGAAGGACGCGAAGGAAGCGATCCGCGCCGTGCCGGCCGGGTTCCAACGCCGCCGCGCCAAAGCCAAAATCGAAAAGACGGCACGCAAACTCGGGATGACCACAATCACGCTGGAATATGCCGCCCCCATGATCAAAGAGGCTGCTTCAGAAGACTACCAGCCGATTTTTGCGAACAAGGGAGCTGGAACATCCGCAGAAGCCGAAGCGAGGTTGGCAGCCGTCAACGGCAACGGCACCCATGAAAACGGCAATGGAAGCGGCAACGGCGAGGCCGAAGCCTCTCCCTATACCTGGACCATCGATGCCCAAGCGAGGCTGGATCGTGCACCGGAGGGGTTCATGCGAGACTGCACGAAGGCGCTGATCATCAAGCATGCGGACAAGATCGGCACCACCCTCATCACGTTGGAAGTCGCCAACGAAGGGATCGAGCAGGCCAAGGGCTACATGGAAGAGGCCATGAAGACCGGCAACCTCAAGGACATGATCGCCAACCTTACCGGCACGGGGAAGAAGGGATAGCGGGCTAAAGGGATAACGGGATACCGCCTGTCCTCCTGGTGCTCTACCCCCCTTACCCCGATACCCCACTTACAACCTCAATTTTCATGGGTAAATCGCTTCCCATCTTCAACGGTCCTTCGCTCTCAGGAGCGCTCGGATCGTTTCAACAACAGATCACGCAGTTCTTTACGCCTGCCCCGCAGGGCGCAGGTCCCTACGACGGCCGGACCGTCGACGATTTCAAGCCCTATCTCGTCGCGCTGAACCTCACCAAACGGTGCAACCTCAAATGCGACCACTGCTACCTCGACGCAACGACGAAATCCGCCGGAGGAGACGACGAACTCTCGACCGAAGAATGCTACCGGCTCATCGATCAGATCGCTGAGGTCAACAAAGGTTGCTTGCTCGTCATCACCGGAGGTGAGCCCTTGGTGCGACCCGATATCCTGGATATCGCGCGCCGCGCGGTGAAGCTCGGATTCATGGTCGTCTTCGGGACCAACGGCATGTTGATCGACGATCAGATGGCCAAAACCCTGGTCGAGATCGGCGTCATGGGGGTCGGCATCAGCATCGATTCACTCGATCCGGCCAAACATAACTCCTTCCGCGGCGTCCCCGGAGCCTGGGAAGCAGCTGTGGCCGGCATCGAAGCCAGCAAGCGCAACGGCCTCCAGTTCCAAGTCCACTTCAGCGCCCAGCCGATGAATTATCAGGAACTTCCCGCCGTCGTGGAATGGTCCCATGGCATCGGCGCGCGTGTCTTGAACGTCTTCTTCATGGTCTGCACAGGCCGTGGCGAAGAGCTGACCGACATCACACCGGCGCAGTACGAGGAGGTGCTCGGCTACCTCGTCAACTGCCAGGACAATTACAAAGGCATGCTGGTCCGCGCCCGCTGCGCGCCGCATTTCAAGCGGCTGGCCTATGAAAAGGACCCGAACTCTCCGATCACGAAAGCCACAGGCTACATGGGCGGAGGGTGCCTCGCCGGCACCAACTATGCCCGCGTGACGCCGAATGGCGAACTGACGCCTTGTCCCTACATGCCGCTTTCTGCCGGCAATGTCCGCCAGAATAGTTTTGTCGACCTCTGGGAAAAATCCGATATTTTCAACTCATTCCGCTATCCTCAGCTCAAAGGTAAATGCGGCGACTGCGAATACACCGATATCTGCGGCGGCTGCCGCGCCCGTCCCTATGTGGACCATGGAGATTGGCTGGATGAAGACCAGTGGTGTCTCTATACACCAAAGGGCGGCGAAAAAATAAAAGTTGCCTTCAACATCCAAGAAGAGACCGAAGTCTCCTGGGACGAGGCCTCAGCCCTGCGGCTCAGCCGCATTCCCTATTTCCTCCGCGCGATGGTCAAGAAGGGCGTGGAAAAGCACGCCCGTGAGAATGGAATCTCGACGGTGACCATTGAGCTAATGGAAGAACTCCGCAAGAAACGGTTTGGGAACGACGCGCCGGTCTTCAAGTTTTGACGTGAGGGGGTAGGCGTGAGGGGTAAGGAGTGGTAAAAAATCCTTTCTCAATACGCACTCAGCACGCCTCACGCCTCACGTTTCACGCCTAACGGTTATATCAAATGGATGCCTTACAGAGCATTGTCACAGATCTCAACACCCTCATCCCGATCCTGAATCATTGGTTTCATCTGTTGTCGGCGGTGATCTGGATCGGCGGGCTGGCCTTCCTCGTCATGGCCGTCACTCCCGGTTTGCAGAAAGCCGTTGCGAAGGAGCAGATTAAGCCCATTACGGACATTTTTTATAAGTACTACAAGAAAGTGGCAGGCATTCTGTTGGTTGTCTTGTTATTTACGGGAGGGATTAATCTCCATTACGTGAATCAGGTGCTCACGTCTCAAACCGGCAGCGGCGTACAGCACCACGCCAAGTACCTCACGGTCTTTTTCATCAAGCTCTCCCTCGTGCTCGGCCTCTTAACCCTGTTCCTCTACACAGTGATCTTCAAATCAGATGACGAGACAGAAGAGGGCGAGTCTTACGAAGTGATTCCCTTCCAGCGTGCCGCTCTCTGGATGGGTTTCTTCATCATTCTTTGCGCCGCCGCGATGAAGCATCTGCATCAATAGAACATCAGATCCCCTCATTCCCTTCACCGGTCGTAGCCTATTTCCCGACGTATCTCTGCAGATAATAGCAGTATTGTTTCCGATACTGCTGTTCTCGGCGTTGATTTTCCCGTCTCGACGGCAAACCAACACAAAGTTTTTAAATGCTAGACAGTTCGAGCGCTTGCCTCTTCTGCTTCCTTCTGACGCAATGCGCTATGACGCTGGTACAGAGGTTGCTTAGGGTACCGCAGCAATTCATTGAGAACCAGACCATGGCGACGATCACGAGTTGGACTTCCATTGGCAAGGTACGGCGCCGACGGACCCCCATGACGACAGGGAAGCCTCTGTCTCAATTGTGGGATGCCCTCCGGATCATGCCCATCTGGAGCGATGCCGTCGCCACGTATCTCTGCCATCCTGGCCGCGTGTCTGTCCTTAATCGGCACGCGGCCTTCCAGCTAATCCGGGAACGTCTTCATTCCTGGGCCTGTGCGCTCCCGAATGGATGGCAAGCCGAGCCCATATCACCAGATAGTGAAGGAGGTGCCTATGACCATGATCTCTCAGGCAACGTCCACTGCCGCAGAGGAAAAACTCCGACGCGCAATGCAGCTCAGCGGGACGCCGGTGATCAAAGCCATTGAAGCAAAGCCTCGAATGGTGCGATTGACCGTCAATCTGCCATCGGATCTCGTTGAGCAGATGCGCGACGCGGTCTACTGGACTCCGGGACTCACGCTTGCCTGGATGGTTGCACGATCTGTCCGCACATCCCTGGCTGAACTGGAACAGGCCCATCAGGGTCCCTTTCCCAAACGCTCCAAACCACTGCGTGCCGGTCGGCCTCGATTGGTTGGCCAATCGATGAAGGTCCAGGCTCAACCGCGCAACAGCAGAGAAACTTCTTCGGGGGACCGCTCCATGCAGACCCGCGTGGTTTCGGAACCGTTGAAGGAGTAATCTCCACTCTCGATGTTTTGCTCACCCCTGAGAGGGAAAGAAACGATGTCTTGGCCATGCAGAAGGCAGCAGCTGTAACGTCCTCTGTCGAGAAGAAGCGGCTTGAGCAGCCTGAGATTCTGATCGTAGACGACGATCCCGACTTACAGATTATCCTGCATGATCTCCTTGAGTCCGAAGGCTATGCAGTGACCGAAGCCTCGACGTGCCGAGAGGCTTTGCTGCGCGCTCAGACACAATTCTTCGACGCTGTGCTGCTTGATATCGGACTACCGGACGGGGATGGCTTGTCGGTCCTCAACCATTTCCAGGAAAGTGTTCCGTCTCTCTCTGTCATCATGCTCACAGCAGCCACTTCGACCGACTTGTACGCCGACGTACTCGCTCAAGGCGCCTTCACCTTCCTCTCGAAACCCTACGATCACAACGAGCTCCGCCTGTTAGTTCGTCAGGCGATCCGAACGACTGCCAACAACGGACCCACCGACAATCGTACAATTCATGAGCCGACCGGATCGGAGGCCAGGCTGAATGGAGTACGGTAGGTCCGCGTGGAACCTCGGACACTCCCTAGCATATGTGAATCTGAGACGAGGGGCAGAGATTTCAGCGTCACTCATGTGAAGCGGACCAGGCCCGCTTGAACACACCTCGAATTCCAAAGTAGGCAAAGGAGTCTTTGAGGTTGGAATAGAGTCGCTTGAACGGTCCCATCTCTGGATTCGTGACATATTCCATGGTCAAGGCAATCCGCTCTTCGCCCTGGCCGAGCGGCGTGACTGCATGCCAGAGTTTATCCCCGTTAAAGATCACCAGATCACCTGGTTGCGTCACCAGCTCCAACTTTCGAGGTGTCTTCACGGGATCATCTTTGAACAGTTCGCAGACCAGTTTGCATTGAGTGGACTTGTCGACGAGTCCCATGAGGATCGTGTAACGGGCCCCCTTATAGTAGGAAGTATCGTAGTGAAACCCGATATGATCGCCCGGTTCAGTGTAGTAGTAGAGCGCGCAGGAATGGGGATCGTTATCTGGGCAAAGCATGAGTTTGGCCTCGACCAACCGGCTGAGGAAATTCAGGAACGCAGGCGAGCGGTATAAATCAAGAAAGAGCGGGGCTTTCTCTTGCACAGTATAGTAGCTGACGCTCCCTCCCTTCTTGTGGCCCGGAATAAAATTGCGATTCAAATCTCCCTTGACCCCCTGGGCTTGCGGGACAAGGGTTGCTTCGACAAACGCGCGCGGAAGAAATTGCGGAATGAACAGGAACTCATTCTGCTCCCAGTACTCTCGATGTAATCGATCAACATCCAGCCTGGCAACGGCTTGATCCGTCGCTTCAGCAACCTGGCTCAACACTCCAGTACTCATATCCGCTGCTCCTCCGGCTCCGTTGAGAATATGTCCGTGCCCGCTATCATGGCTGGTTCAAGACGGGCGCCTTCACGAC
Source organism: Nitrospira sp. (assembly GCA_035455145.1). Classification (GTDB taxonomy): domain Bacteria; phylum Nitrospirota; class Nitrospiria; order Nitrospirales; family Nitrospiraceae; genus Nitrospira_C. The sequence goes on along the minus strand of DATIFR010000235.1, from coordinate 18,579 downwards.
TTCGACATCTGCTGGCAGCTTCGGGTTGAAGACGTCGTCGCCAAGCCCAACGTTCGTCTGCAACGAGGAAAACTCGAAATTCGAGACATTACCGCTGATCTCATAGAGAGAGACCGTACGAATGTAATAGGTCTTCGGAAACACTTCCACCACAATCTTTTGAAGTGTCCGGTGCGCCTCACCCTCGCGAGATTTTGGTAGCAGCGTCAGGAGTCGGATACCTCCGACCCCCCGTCCCTTCCCTGGCGTCGGCTCCACGTCAAAGGACTCTTCCAGCTTCGCCGCGCCCTGCAGGAGTTCCAGCGGGGCCTTCGACGCAGCCATCTGGGTGAGCTTTCCAACCAACACTTGTTTATGCTCAGGCACATAGACTTTCACGTCGTCCCCTTGGACGTAGATATCTTCCGTCGAAGGGTCGAGGTAGTTCCAGCGCAAACGGCCCGGCTTTTTGATATAGACCTTCCCCGAAGAATTCATGGACCGTTCGAATCCTTCGATCGTGGTCTTTTGCGTGAAATCCGCCTGGAGATCTTTGGTCTTCTCATAGCGCGCCTGCAATCGTTTGACCACCTCACGTACTTCTTTCCGCGCCTGCTCGTCTACCGCATCTTCTGCCAAGGCCACGGAGCTGAGAGTGAGCGCCAGGAGGACGGCGCCATGGATCCAGAAATGGTTCATCCTTGCGCATCCCCTACCGGTCCACGCCGTCCGATGACTTCTCGACGGCCGTCCCGACCGGCCGCGCCGACGAGCCCATCTGCTTCCATCTGTTCGATCATCCTTGCTGCACGAGGATATCCGACCCGAAGACGGCGCTGAATCAACGAGGCCGACGCCTGCCCCGTCGACAGGACCAAATCCTTGGCCTGTTCATAGACTTCGTCTTGCGCCTCTTCCTCCTTGGCCTCTTCCTGTTTCAAGGACTGCAGCTCTTGGTTATAACTGGGCAGAGCCTGTTCCTTGATAAATTCGACAACCCGACGGACATCGTCGTCGGAGACGAACGAACCGTGCAGCCGCATCAGACGCCCGGTTCCCGAGGCCAGATAGAGCATGTCCCCGCGCCCCAGCAATGCTTCGGCCCCATTGGCATCCAGGATGGTACGGGAGTCCGTCTTCGATGAGACTTGAAACGCGATGCGGGCCGGAAAATTTGCCTTGATCAACCCGGTCAATACGTCGACCGACGGCCGTTGCGTGGCCAGCACGAGATGGATGCCCGAGGCCCTGGCCATTTGCGCCAAGCGGGCGATCTTGTCTTCGACGTCTTTTGGCGCCACCATCATCAAGTCGGCCAACTCGTCGATCATGACGACAATGTAGGGCAAGGGTTCCGGCGGTGTCGGAGGCGGAGCGAACGAGCCTGGACTGCCTTCCGGAATAATCGTCTCCCCGGCTGAAAGCCGCTCTTCCTCTGAAAGAAACTGCATCGGCAATTCGGGTTGATCCGGCTTCGTCTCCGTTCCGCTGTCACCTGATACCCCCTGAGCACCGGCGACTTTTCGATTATACGAATCGATGTTGCGCACCCCGGCCTCGGCTAACAGTTTATAGCGGCGTTCCATTTCCTGAACCACCCAACTCAAGCCGCGCGCCGCTGATTTCGGATCGGTAATGACAGGCCGCAGGAGATGTGGAATGCCGTCATAGGTCTGGAACTCCAGCATCTTCGGATCGATGAGCAGCAGCTTCACCTCATTCGGCCTGGCGGACAGTAAGATGCTGATCAACATCGTATTCAAGCCGACGCTCTTTCCTGCCCCGGTCGCACCGGCGACGAGTAAGTGTGGCATGGTTTTGAGATCGGCGATCACGGGGGCCCCAAAAATATCCTTACCGAGGGCAAGGGTGAGTTTGGATCGCGCCCTGGTAAAGGCTTCGCTGGTCGCCACTTCTTTCATCGAAACCATTTCCCGTTGGGCATTCGGCACTTCGATCCCAACCACAGACTTCCCCGGAATGGGCGCGACGATACGCAGACTGATGGCCTTCATCGCCAACGCCAGATCGTCGGCTAAATTCACGATGCGCGCCACTTTTGTCCCTGGTGCCGGTTCGAACTCGTACATTGTGACCACCGGACCAGGTCGGACCTCCGTCACCTTGCCCTCGATCCCGAAACTCAACAGCGCTTTGGAGAGAATCTCCGATTGTGTCTTCAACTCCTCATCCGTGACACGGGATAGTACGCCGGACGGCTCGCTCAACAGTTCGTCCGGATCCGGCAGTTGATAATCATCCGGATCTTCGATTTTCCCGCTCACCATTCCTTCAGGCTCAAATTCAGCGACATCCGGCTGTTCAGGCACAGCAACGAGCTGCGGCTGAATGACCGGCTCTACGGCAGGCGGTGTCTCTACCGGCTGCGGAATGACCTCTTCGATGACTGCTCGGATAGACTTCGCTTTTTTCGGCTTGGATACCTTCGAAGGCTCCGTGACCGGCTCTTCATTCGTTCGTTCGGGGATCAGCGCACGGGCCGCTTCTAAGAGCTTACGCCCCCAGTCAGGCACTTGGATCGCGATTTGCGCCAGCGATAAGGGGGTCGTAAAGAGGAGGGCGACGAGGAACCCTGCGATGATCAAAATATGCGCGCCGGTGCTGGCAAAATACACCCGCAACCCTTCGGCGAGAATTTGCCCGAATAGGCCGCCTGCCTGCCCGCGGAACACCAACCCGCTCGACAGTGTCGGCACAGCCATCACTTCCAGATGGAGGAAGGCGCTGAGGAATAATAGGGCTCCAAGGGAGGCACCAGCATTCCGTAAACGAATGGAAAGGTCGCTCTGGGTAAAACAGCGGATGCCCATCAAACCGAGCAGGATCGGGAACAGGTAGGCGGCCCCGCCGATCAACGAAAAGAGCACGGATGAGAACACGGCCCCGACCGATCCGATCAAATTGTGCGTTGGAGGCGAACCTGTCGACCCCGGTGTGGCCACGACTTTCGGCTCGCCGGGGACAAATGACAGCAAGCTCAGGAGTGTGAGCAGGCTCAGCGCGATCAAGATCACGCCGATGACTTCACGCCTGATGTGGGAAGGGGGAGCAGGGGCGCGGCGGGCCTCGCCCCGCTTGGCCGAGCTGGTTACGCCCATGAAGCGGATGCTAACACAGGGGCAAAGTCAATTCAAACGCGGGGAGTCGTCATCCGCCCGTTCCGGGCATGCTCTTAAACGGCCAGCCGTTTTGTCAGCTCCATGAACTGATCGAGCGCTAACGTTTCGGCCCGGATCGTGAGGGGAATGCCCATGTCGTTCAGCGCGTTGGCGACCAGCTGTTGATCATAGTCTTCGTCGCGGAGCGAGTTGACGAGCATCTTGCGCCGATGGGCAAACGAGGCTTTCACAAGCGCTGCGAACGCCGGTTTTTCCTCTGGTCGAAGCAGCACCTGCGCTTTGCTGCGTAGGAGGACCACGGCTGAGCCAACCTCCGGGCGAGGCCTGAAACATTGCGCCGAGACCTTGAAGGCCTTGGTGATATCGGCAGCATACTGAGCCATCACGGAAAGGACGCCATAGTCGGAACTTCCCGGTTTCGCTACGAGACGGTCGGCAACTTCGTCTTGCAGCATGAGCACCATCCTGGGAAACCGGGAGCGGCAATCGAGCAGTCTGAACAAGAGCGGGGTCGAAATATAATAGGGGAGATTGGCGACGACGACTGTGCCGGTCGGCAGATTCTCAACCGGATAGGCCAGCGCATCGCCACAAACCAATTCGACGTTGGGCCAATCTGCCTGCCGTTCTTGCAGCAAGCGGTGGAGGACCGGGTCAATTTCGATCGCGACAACCTGTCCCGCATCACGGGAAAGCGCCTCTGTCAGAATCCCCCTTCCCGGGCCGATTTCAAGGACCGCCGATTGAGGTGTGAGCTCAGCCAGCGCAATGATCTTGCGCACGATGTTGGGATCGATGAGGAAATTCTGACCGAGCCGTTTGTTGGCGGGGGGAAAGGTGGGAGAGGGCACCACTCAGCCTCCGCCGGATGGACGAGGGCCGGCCTGAGACAACTTCTTGGAGAGGGCTGAAAGCGGCGTTTTGAAACAGTCGATGAAGTCGGAGAACTCTTCAACGAGGTCGTTGGTAAATGACGGACCAGGCTGGACACGCGCGAAATCCTGACCGGCCTGTTGACCGACCGCTTCGCTCAGCAATGCCACGGTCTTGGCTTTCCACTTGGCGACCCGCTCCATTCCCGCCACCGTATTGAGGGTCTCCATCGTGTCCTGAAAGATCTGGTCCAATTCCTTCAATTGCTGCTGAACGACTGCCTGTTCTTTGTTCGTCATCTGCGACATCTCCCCATCCACTCCTGCTAGATAGCCTTCCGTGATTGCCGTTTCGTCGCCAGTTCGGCCGCGAGCGAGACGGCTTCGATCAAGCTGCCTGGATCGGCGATCCCTTTCCCAACAATATCGAATGCGGTGCCATGATCGACCGATGTTCGAATGATCGGAAGCCCGACTGTGAGGTTCACGCAGGTCCCGAACGCGACCAACTTGAGAGGTATCAATCCCTGATCGTGGTAGAGCGCCACGACGCCGTCGTAATCACCCCGGGCCGCTTTCCCAAACAGGCTATCGGCGGGCAGCGGATTGCTGGCAAGAATCCCCTGCGCCTGAGCTGCGCGTGCCGCCGGAAGGACGACGTGCGCTTCTTCATCTCCAAAGAGCCCGTGCTCACCTGCATGGGGATTCAATGCAGCCAGGCCGATTCTCGGTTTCTTGATCCCGAAGAGCGTCGTCAATGCGAGATGCGCCAGCCGGATTCCCCTTTCGATCTTGTCCTGGGTAAGCAGCGACGGAAGATCCTTGATCGCCACATGGGTCGTGACGAACATGATGCGGAGCGGCCCACCGATGATCATCATGCCCGATTCCTCAGTATGGGTCAGCTCGGCCAGCAGTTCTGTATGGCCGGGAAAGTGACACCCGGCCATGTTGATGGCTTCCTTGTTGATCGGCGCCGTAACCATGCCATCGACACAACCGATTTGAGCCAGGTGAACGGCCTTCTTGATGAAGGCGACTGAGGCCGCCCCTGTTTCAGGAGCCGCAACTCCAACTTTAAATGATCCAAGGGGCTTCTCCAGGGGATCCAACACGGCGATCTGGTTCGCGCGGAGCGCATTCCGGTCATGACCGTCGACGGATCGGACATCCAGTTTCAATCGCAGCTTCTTGACTGTCTGCTGCATGACGGGCAGCGACCCGATGACGAGCGGAAAACAGACACGTCTCAACTTGGTCCCGGACAATGCCTTGGCGATCACTTCCGGGCCGATCCCGGCCGGATCACCCATCGTGATGCCGAGAAGCGGCTTGCTCTTCTGTATCACCCGATTGTTCTTGGTACCCATTAATGTCTGCCGGCTGTAGACCGCTGTTCAAGACCCGTACAAATACAACGCATAACCTATATAAAGCACCGCACCGGCGCTCAGCAACCAGGGCCGCCAATGGCCTGCCCAGGCTGTTTGGATGAGCAAACTGCCAGCCGCCACCACGGCGAGCACCATGGTGATCAAGGCGTTGGGAGCCAAGGTCCAATCCGTCCCCAATAACCCGATCGACACAGGAAACATGCCCTGAAACACCATGGCACCGGTCACATTGCCTACTGCCAGGCGATCTTTCTTTTGGTAGAGCCACAAGAAGCTGTTCGACATTTCCGGTAACTCCGTCGCAAGAGGGGCGATGAGCAGCGCCAGAATCAAAGGAGAAATCCCGAGAAACTGTGCCGTCGATTCGGCGGCCGTCACAAAGAGATGTGCGCCCAGAGCAAGTCCTGCAAGACCGGCGATCGCCTGCAACGCGATCAGACCGTAAGAGGGCGTCGCTGATTTCCGGCCGAAGAAGAATAAGGGATCAAGCTCGCCGCCATCGCCTTCTTCACCCGAATCGCTGAACTTCAGTTTCACATAGTAGAGATAGCAGGTCATGAGTCCGATCGCCGCGATCACGTGCAAGAGACGAGAAGGGATAAAGGCGCAGGCCATGGCCACCGTGTACCCGAACGCAAAAAACGAGAGATCGACCGTGACATCTTTATAGTTCAGCCGAAACAACGGGCTCCGCTTCCCCAGTCTGGAGAAGAGGAGAAGGAGCAGGGCCAAAATCGGCACCACAAGGGTGCTAAGCATGAACGGTGCGCCGAGGATCGCACCGACACCCACTTCGGCCTCCTGACGACTGGTTCCGAAGAAAATCGCCACAATAGGAATCGAGGTTTCAGGTAAGGTCGTGCCGATAGCGGCCAAGACGCTGCCGACCGCTCCCTCCGAGAGATTCAGTCGCTTCCCCAGCCATTCAATCGCGTTCGTAAAGAGGGTGCAGGCACCGAGCGTGACGGCGACGGATGCGATGAACAAGAGACTATAGAGCAGGAGGGTCACGAATGGTCCTTCGCGGGCCAGCGCCCCTTGGCATAGGCGAGCGCTGCTTCCTCGAGAACCGCTTTGACCGGCCGGCCGGTCCGCTGCGCGATGCGTTGGCAGTCCGCATATTCGGGGGCAGCTTTCGTCACCGTTTCATCCACTGCCGCGATTTTCACCCGAACCTCACCGCCACGAATCTTCACCGACGTAAATCGCCGCGGAAGAATGTGCCGTCCGACTTCTTGTACCCGAACGCCCAACGCTGTTGTCTCTTCAAACAGCACGTTGAGCAGCGGATGGAGGCCGGTGGGCACAACGAGGCAGGTCAGCACGATCCCGGGCCTCCCCCGTTTCATGATGACGGGGGTCAGCGTGACATCGAGCGCCCCGGAGCGGAACAACCGCTCCATAATATGCTCATACGTTTGAGGGTTGAGATCGTCGAGATTCGTCTCGATCTGCAAGACTGTATCGCGCCCCCTGCCCCCTCGCGACGAATCGCGCGAGAGAAACACGCGCAGCACATTCGGCCAGCCTGCCGGATTCGCATCACCAGCCCCGTATCCGACAGATGTCGGCTGCAGCAATGGCATGGGCCCGAACTCGGTCGTCAGCGTCTGCAACAGCGCAAGACCGGTTGGCGTCGTCAGTTCGCGGGATGGACCGGCGCTGTAGATGGGAAGCCCTTTCGCCAAAATGGCCACGGCAGGTCCGGGCGCTGGTAGAATGCCGTGGGCCGATCGGAGCGTCCCCGCCCCCACATTCACGGGAGATGCGGTCACTCTGGTGACGCCCAACAGTTCGCAGCAGATCAACCCGCCGATGATATCAACGAACGAATCCAAGACGCCGACTTCATGGAAATGCACATGATCCTTCGCAACGCGATGGGCCTTCCCTTCAGCCTCCGCGAGACGTTCGAACACGGCGCGGCTTTGCTCCTTGATCTTCGGTGAAAGGCGACTGGCAGACAGGATCTTGCGAATGCGTGGGAGCGATAGCGGATGACGCAGGCCGGCCCCGATCACCACATCAACTTTGGTCGCGGAAATCCCCCCGCGCTGAACACGCCGTTTTCGCAATGTGAATCCTGCCACACCCAGTCGCTTGAGCCCCTTTACCAGATCCGGAAAGGGCGCACCGGCGTCCACGAGCGCGCCAAGCGTCATGTCTCCGCTGATTCCGGAAAAGCAGTCAAAATGGAGATGCAGGCTCATTGATCTTCTTCCTCTCGCCTCATCAGGCCGCGCCATCTTACCCAAGGCCGGTCAGAACGGCAATGCATTGACAGCCGGAGAACGCTATGTTATCCCCACTGCTGCAATTGGTTCCTCACGCCTGCTGACAACCGTAAGGCCTCTAGACAGCCGGATGTTCTTCACAGCTCTCTCCAGCTCATCTCCATCGACAGATTTCCGCGTTCGGCATCATCATTGGCGATGGACCGTTGCCATCCTGGCGATCGCGCTCCTGCTACCAGCCGCCTCATCGGCAAAGACCAAGCCGAACAGGGCCCCTCGCCCTGAGCCGGAACTGAAGGTTCTGGAACTCAAGGTCAGCCCGAACCCCTACACCGTTTCAGCGGGCTCCCTGGAATTCTCAGCTCTGGTTCAACTCCCGATGGAGTTGAACGGCGCAACACTGTTAGAAGTGTCGTCGCTCGTCTCTTCTCCCTCGAAAACTTCGATCCGTTTCCTCTCAATACGCAAACCACTGGAACCGCATTCCACCCCCGAGAACAGCGCTGACCGCCCGAAGATCTCCGTCGTCCTGGCATGGGATGGAATGGATCACAAGAAAACACCGGCCGAGGCGGGACTTTACCAGTACGAATTGCGGGCCAAACTTCTGACGAACGGTGAAAAGGGGCCCCGTACACTGATGGTGTCTTGGCCGAAACGCGGAACCTTGGAAGTGAAGTAATCTGCGGCGGGACGCGCGAGAAGGCGCGACTGGCGGGAGAGGTAGGAATCCTCACTCGTTCAGCATCTCACCTTTCGCGCTTGTCGCGCATCACCCGCTCGTTGCGCTTCACCCCTAACGAGTTGATGCGGTGTGCAAGACAGCCAGCGCCGAACCCGTTGTCGATGTTCATGACCCCCACGCCGGCCGCACAGGAATTCAGCATCGTCAGCAACGCGGCCAGTCCGCCGAAACTCGCGCCGTAGCCTCGACTCGTCGGGACCGCCACCACCGGCACATCCACCAACCCACCGACAACGCTCGGCAACACCCCGTCCATCCCAGCGACGACCACGATCACGTTGGCCTCGGTCAGTCGATGGTGACGATCCAATAGTCGATGAATGCCGGCAACACCGACATCATAGAGCGTCTCGACGTGGCTGCCCATGACCTCCGCGCTGATGCGCGCTTCTTCTGCGACCGGAACGTCGGAGGTTCCGGCCGTAATCACCAAGACATGCCCCTGAAGCGGTCGCTTGGGATCGCGAATTGCCACGAGCCGTGCGTCTTCGTGGTACTGCGCCCGGCCATCAATGCGTTTGATCAGCGAAGCAACCTGGCGTGTGGCTCTCGTGGCCAGAAATGGCCGGTGATGTTTGAGCAGTGCCTTGGCGATCCTCTGTATCTGTGAGAGTGTCTTTCCCTCACACAAGATCACCTCCGGAAATCCCTGGCGGAGCGACCGGTGATGATCAAGCGACGCAAACCCCAGATCCTCGAACGGCAGCGATCGGAGTTGTTCTAAAGCCTTGGTCACTGACAGGGTGCCGCTCCGCACATTGGTCAGCAAACGTTCGAGGCGCGCCGGATTCATGTCTGCCCTTTCTCCGGCTTGGCAACCCGCTCCATGAGATCGCCGACCGCTTTCCTGCAAGACTTGCCCTCGAAGAGCACCGCGTTGATCTCACGCACGATCGGCATTTCCACTCTATGACGAAGCGCCAAGCCTGCGGCCGCCCGGCTGGTCCGTATTCCTTCGGCCACAGCATGCATACCACCGAGTATCGTCTCGAGTGACTCGCCTTTCCCGAGACGAACGCCAACCGTATGGTTGCGGCTTAACGCTCCTGTGCAGGTCAGCACCAGATCTCCGACGCCTGATAACCCATAGAAGGTCCGCGGGTCCGCGCCCATCGCATTCCCGAGACGGACCATTTCGGCCAGACCTCTCGTAATCAACGCGGCGCGTGTGTTGTGCCCGAGCCCAAGCCCATCAACTACTCCCGCCGCCAACGCCATCACGTTCTTCAACGCCCCGCCCAATTGCACGCCGATGACATCGCTGTCTGCATAGATTCGCAAAGCCGATGTCATGAAGACGGTTTGAAACGCTTCGACGAGCAAACCGTCCTTCCCTGCCAGACAGAGAGCCGTCGGTTGTCCCTGGCTGACTTCCGTCGCAAAACTTGGCCCCGATAACACCATCAGTCGATCATGGAGTGGAGGAGACAGCACATCCTCCATAACTTGCGTCATCAGCTTTAACGTGTCTTCTTCGACACCCTTCGTCGCACTCACGATGGGCGTGGAACTGGATAGAAGGGGTGCAACCTGCCGGAGTACCTGACGGGCCACATGCGACGGCACGACGAATAACAGGCCGTCACTGCCCTCTATGGCTTCGACCAACGTATTCGTAACGACGAGTGCTGACGGCAGGGTGACTCCGGGCAAAAACAACTGGTTCTCCCGTTTGGCAGTGATTGAATCGACCACATCCCTCTCGTAAGCCCAAAGAGTGGTGTGGAGACCTTTCTCCGCCAAATGTTTTGCCAGGGCTGTTCCCCAGGCCCCTGCTCCTATGACTCCTATTCGATGGATGGTCGGCATGGTGTTGTACGAAGAGCTACGTAGAGACGGGGGCACATCAATTCGACACGTAAACGAATGATCGGGCGGGCGGATTATAGGAAGGGGTACTTTCTCCTGTCAATGAACATGCCTGTGCAGGAACCGTACAATCCCGCTTGCTTGAGTGGACAGCCGAATGAGTTCACCGCCGGGAAATCGCGAAATAGGCATGCTTTTCCGCATTTCAGGTGGTATATGGCTTGCTCATCCACTCTAGAATTTCACAAATCGCTTCGTCCATGCCTGGAAGGCCGATAGGATACCGGTGGGCGTTTCGCGTCGCAGCGGGAGCTAGATAATGAACATAAAACGCACGATCAACAGAGTCCGGGGAGCTATCTTCCTCACCATCATGTTTCACGCGATCCTCTTACCATCGATGACGGAGGCGGAGTCGTATGTCGCAGGAACATTCGGGGTGACCATGCCTCAAAGCTTAAGCAACGGCGTGGTGACCCAAGATGGATTTGGCGGTCTTGATATTTCAGATCAGTCGCTAAAAAGTTCCGTCAACGTTGGTGCAAAGCTCGGGCATTATTTCTCCAAAGCCAGATGGGTCGGAATTGAAACGGGTTTGTCCTATACGACGCCTCATATCAAAGAGGGGTCGCTGACATTTACAGGGCCCGGAGGGTCTCTCACTTCAGGCACCCTCTCAGGGGTGCACCAACGCATCATCATATGGGATGTGGTAACTTTCATGCTGCGTTATCCCGGCAATCGCTTCCAACCCTATGTCGGCGTTGGTCCAGCGCTCTTCTTTGCCAGTCTCAATGGTCCCACAGCCCCTCCCGGACAATCGGCAACTGCAATAGGACTGAACGCCGAAGCAGGGGCGCGCTACTTTATTACTCGACACTGGGCCCTCTTTGGGGAAGGCGTGTACAACAGAGCCCGGCTTAGTTACAGTTCCAATGATAGTAACCCTGCTGCAGATCCGTTTGGATTTCGCGCGACATACAGTGCTTTCACCGTAAGTATCGGTGTCAGTTATCACTTCTAGCCGGAAGCTTCTCCCCCATCAGATCTGGTACACTACGCGCCGTTTCGTGTAGGCTAGGCACGGACCGCGTATGAAAATCTGTCCATCCTGTCAGCGTGAACTTCCTGAGATCTATCGTTACTGCACCGAGTGCGGCAGCAGCCTGGATGGCAGACCTCAGCCTACATCAGCCAAACCGGACGCCACCCCGGAGGCGCTTAATCTCCGGATTCTCTATGGCATGGTAGCGATGCTCGTCCTCGCCTTGCTGTTCCCGCCGTGGGAAACGCCGCCGTCGCAAGCTCCTGAATTTCTCGGACTGCACTTCATTCTTTCGCCGCCAACTCCCGAGGCCGTCGTCAGCCGGCTCCTGATCAGCATCGAACTGGTGACGATCGCCATCGCCGGTCTCTACGGATCATTTCTTTTTCGAAGTCGCTAGTCGGCTTGGCGGAAGGTCTCTCAATCCAACGCCAGCGTGAGGCATTTCGCCGATCCGCCGGACTTGAGAAATTCATCAAGGGGAACGGCATGGGGCCGGTACCCGCGCGAGACAAGCCACGCCTCCGTGTCGGGACAATCGGCGGGCAGCACGACATGCTTCCCGATGCACACTGCATTGCAGGCGAAGGCGAGGGCTTCGCGTTCAGGAACGGCGAGTCGTTGCATCGGGTCGATTCGGTCCGCAATCGCTTCCTGACCGTAGCGGTCGAAGGCGGGCGGGAAATAGAGCAGTTCGCCGCCGCTCAGGGGACAAAAACAGGTATCCAAATGGTAGAAGCGGTTATCCACCAGCTCCAGTGGGATGATCTCCCGATGAAACCATTCACTCAGGAGCGGAAAGGCTCGAATGTCCGTCCGCTGCCTATAGCCGCCGAACCAACAGTCCTGAAATCCCAGCAGATCGCCGGCACCTTCGAAATGATGATCCCGCTCAAGCGTGAGAATCTCATAGCCATGCAGACGAAACCAATCTTCGAACTGCGCCTCTTCACGCTGCCGTTCGGGATAGCGGAATCGGCTCGGGACGGCCTGCCGCCCCACTACCACTCCCGCGTTCGCTGTAAACACGAGATCCGGCAATCCTTGGACAGGCCTCATCCGTTCAAGGCCCACTCCCACGTCCTGTTCCAAGACCTGCATTAACCGACGCCACTGCCGAGTCGCGCGCTCACGATTCACGGCATTGGAGCGATGCATCCATGGATTGATTTCGTATTCGATACCGAAGAAGTCCGGGGGACAGACGAGCAGCCGGCTCATGGCTTCCACCCCAATTCACGCGCGATCTCGCGCAGGAATGACGCGGCGTCCATCACAAGTCCAACTGCTTGAAAACTTCCTCGATCTGCAAGTTTTGTCGGGACAGAGGGATTGATGTCCACGCACACGGTCGGGACCGACGCCGGCAACAGGTTTCCGGTCGCCACGGCGTGCAACGTCGAAGCAACCAGTAAGGCCAAGCCGGTTCCTGGAATCGCTTTCCGCATGGCTTCTTGAGCCTGAATCGAATCCGTGATCACACCCGGAAGCGGTCCATCGTCCCTGATCGTTCCCGCCATCACGACTTGCACAGCCTGTCTCACGCAAGCAGCCATGATACCCTGCTTCACCAACCCGGCGTCCACGGCCTTCTTAATACTCCCGATTGATCGGATGCGATTGATCGTTCGCAAGTGATGTTCGTGCCCATGGGGAAGCGGCTGGCCGGCCTGATGCGCATAACCCAGCGATGTGCCGTAGAGCTCCATTTCCAGATCATGTGCCGCCAGTGCATTCCCGCAGAACAACACTTGGACATACTCGTTCTCGATCAGCCAGGCCAAGGCATCCTGACCACCAGCCTGAACGATCGCCGGTCCTCCCGAGAACAGGATCCGGCTATCGGCTTGTCCTTCGCGATATCCTGACCGCAGTTGCCTCATGCGTGTGGCGATATCGTGGATCATGTGCCCGTGCGGTCGCTCGACTGACACCTGCGACTCCATGAAGCTGAAGATGTCGCGCTTGCGCGGCCGCTGAAGGGGAATGACCCGCACGCCTTGCCGGCCGATTACAACGGACTCGCCGCCCTTCACCGAGGCCATCGGCACGGCTCTGGCCACGCCTCGTTCAGGCTCGACCACGATTCCCAGATCCATTTCGATCAGATCCACATTGATCCACGATCCCCGCAGCCGCACCTGCGTCGGCAGATGGGTGGTCGCATAAAACTCATCGGGGAAGACCCCGTCCCCCGGCGCCGGCTGGAATTGGCAATCCGATTCGCGTTCCACCGAAGCGCCATGGGGCTGAATCGCTTCCAGGATGGATTTGAGCTGCGCAGGGGATTCTGTTTGCACCACAATCTTGGCCCGAGAGGGATCCTCACGCGTCTTTCCGATCTGAACCTCTTGCAGGTCGAACGAGCCACCCATTGAAAGGATTCGATCCAGCACCTTTGCCAGAATTAATGAATCGATGATGTGGCCTTGAAGAAGCACGGTCTCTTGATACACCATGGCACCACCCTCTTAACTCCCGACTGCTAGGTAAATTTTACCACTCCTTTTCCGTGAAGGTCGGGTCGGCAAGGCTTATATCCATATACATGGAGTCGAAGAAGAAGATGCGTCTAGCGAACAGATGGTTCAGGGGCTTTCATCAACTCCCGCAAGACACTCGTGGCATACGCGCCCGGCGGCAGAGAGAAAGAGAGGGTAAGGATGGAGCCATCCAGTGACCAGTCGAGATCCGCTAATGGGACTCGCAGCGATCGACGCTCTCCGCGGAACCCGCAGGCCTTGGCTGCCTCAGTCAGGCGCTCAGGTGTGGCACCCGCCCCCGTCGCGACAGCCCGTTCGATTTCGCCCGGTTCTCCGCTCGCCCAGGACACGCGCGATCCAAACAGAATGCCGGTGGGGCTGATTTCGAATCGATCCGCGCGAGGCTGTTCGGTTTCGGCATTGTCGACGAGGAAACAGGCTCCGTTTTCCATCTTCATCGCCCAATCACCGGCCAGGATGCGATCGATGCGATCGATGCGGCGGGCCAGGATTTGATTGAACAGGTGTGATTGAAAGGCGTTGAGGTACCACATCCGCTTGGCGCGGCTCATCTTGTTTCTCCGATCCGAATCCGTGAGAAGCGCCACCCCGGTCTGATAGTTCTCTCCTGTCCGTCCTTGCCGTTGGGGTCCGAAATAATTTGGCACTCCACGGCGCGCCAAGACATCCAGCACCGAGGGAACCGTCTCCTTCGCATGGGCAGCCACGTCTCGAATGACAAGCCGGAATTGATTGCCTGCATGATGGCCTGGACGCAAGCGATTGCGATGTCGCCCCAGGAGCTCAATTGACAGGATCTGCCCATCCGCTTTCAACCGGGCCAACCGGTCGGGGGTGACCCCATGCAAAGACACCATCTGAGTCGTGACGGCTCTCGCATCCTTGAGTCCGGCTGTGCCAATTCCCTGCGCTTTGACACCCACCGTTGACGAAATCTTCCGAATCAGATCCGGCGTCGACAGTAGCCGCTTGGTGACCTTGATATAAAGATGTTCCCCTTCTCCGCAAGGCAGATACAACGGGCGCTCGTCGACTCGAAAATCCTCCGGCTCCACACGCATGCGGCCGCCGATGCCTGGCATGGCGCTCGTGAGATAGGGCTGCGTGGTTGGAATGCGATCCATTCTGTCGTCGCTGCAAGCAGGCACAATCTTAATCTTTCATCGGGCGTTGGCCTGCGTCATGGTATACTTTTTCGATGCATCCCGGATTAAACATAGTTGTCGGAACGGTCTTCATTCTCCTACTGGCCATCGCCCCAGAAGAGGCCAGGAGTGCAGGGCGAATAGACAACGCCGTCTTTTCGTCGTTCACCGGGCATATTACCCGTCAAATGGGTCTGGACAAACAGGCCTTCGCCCAAGCCAGCACATGTTTGTCCTGGTTCTACAAAGCATCCAAGAAGAAGCCGCCGCCGCCTGCGGCTCAGGGCATCAATTGGAGCCCGACCGCAACACCGCCACTCGAAGAAGAGTGCCCCAGGATCTATCCTGGCGGTATGGATGCGGCGCGAGAGGATTTCGCCAAAACGCAAACGTTGTTGTCCGTCTGCCTCACAATCTACGAATTTGCCTTGGTCGCCGATCAAGATGACAATCAATCCTACAGCACCATCGAGTTGCAGGATCTTTTCCAGTCCCTCTCCCTGGCCTACGATACAGCGGATTCGCCGCGGGCTTCCATCGACACCTTGACGGATCGATTCGACAATTGGTATCGCGCCAGAACGCTTGACCAGGTCATGCAGGGCATGAGCACCCTCTACGAGCGAGGGTATCGCGTCACCCCCAACGATCGAGCCGAGTTGGACCGGGTCATGAAATGACGCGACGGCGGATGTCCTGGCCCGATCGGCTCCGTTCCTTTATCGGCTACTGCCTGAGCGAACCGCTTTATCGTCTCTTCAGCCTCGTACCCCATTGGGAATTCGGTCTGTCCAGCCACAGGGTGTCCAACCTGACCTTTACACACGGAGCGCTGGCGGGGCGCCGGGCCGTGCACTTGAGCGACCTGCATCTCGACCGCTACCATCCGCGCCATGAGCGTGTCGTTGAAGCCGTCGACGAACTCAATCCTGATTGGATTTTCATCACCGGCGACCTGCTCAACGTGCCGGAAGGACTCCCTCATCTGTTCCGCTTTCTCGCCCGCCTTCGCGAAGTGGCCCCCGTCTATATCACCCTCGGCAACCACGATCACTACAGTGGGGTGTCCGTCGAGCAGTATGCCGAACTTGCCGATCGGCACGGCATCACGCTCCTGGTGAACCAGACCACGTTCATTCAAACAGGCACGGGGGAACTGGCCCTCGCAGGGGTCGACGATCCTTCATTGCATCGTGCCGATCTCAGCTGTCTACCGCCTCCTGCAGACCGTCGGTTTACGTTACTCCTCGCGCATGCGCCGAATATTCTCGATCAGATGGAGGAGGAGCACGTCGTCGACTTGATTCTCTGCGGGCACAGCCACGGCGGGCAGTGGCGCATTCCCGGGATCCCCACATTCTGGCTTCCGCCCGGCTGTAACGGCCGCATCGAAGGCGAACATCGGTCTGGTGAATGTACGCTTTACATCAACCGGGGAATGGGATGGTCGTTTCTTCCGTTCCGATGGAATTGCGAGCCGGAAATCGCCGTCATCGATTGGACAAATGAACAGACGCAGGCGCGGGCAGCATAACCCTCAGGCACTCATCCGCTCCAACGCTTCTTTCGCCCGACTTCTCACTGTCTGATCCCAATCTTCCTCCATCAACACTTTCAATCGCTCCCGCGTTTCCACCGCCCGCAGCCGCCCCAATCCCAAGGCCGCACAAGAACGGACGTAGGCGTGATCGTCTTCCAACGCTTTGACCAGCAACGGCACCACCGTCATATCTTCAAGCACTCCAAGGTGGCTGGCCGCCATCCCGCGAATCCTGTGCTGCTTCTCGCCTACCGCACGCTGCAACGTCGTGACGAACAATTCTCTCATCGCCGGAACCACGGATTCGAGTCCCTGCACACGGTACTCGTTCACTTCGATCAAGGCGAATGCCGTCTCGAGTTTCCTATCCCTCGCGGTTTCTCGTTCAAATGCTGCGAGGAGCTTCGCGCGCTGACTGAGACGGCGCTTCCGCTTCCTGACAGCTCGCACCACCGTCCACAGCACCGCACAACAGAGCGCGCCCACAAACACCAGGGGAATGGCTTGATCGATGATATATTCCTGCGTCTCGAGGGAAAGCCGCTTCCACACCCACACGGCGGCAATGACCACCCCCAGAAGCAGGGCAATGGCGGTCAGGTTGGCGTTGCCGGACGAGCGTCGCAGCATAGGGATCGCATCATAGGGAGGCAGCCGCCGCGACGTCAACGGAAAGACGCAATGGGACGGTCGAGATGCCAGGACTTACTGGCAACGAGCAAGAGAAATCTTGACGGGGCCTCTTTGGAGGTTTTCACTTTTATTCCTATAAGGATGTCTGGTCTCTCCTCGAATGCGCGCGTCGAACGAGCACCGCCCTTGATGTCACCATTCGATAAGTCTGGCGTGCGCGTTCCGCGAGCAGGAGGAGGACCAGGCAGCCCGTCCACCCGGCTTGACCGGTGGTTCTAGCGCGGACTATTCTCCCCCTTCAAATGGACCTCCCGGATTTCAAGGATGATCCCTATCTCAAAGTGGTTCGACCTCTGGCCGAGGCCTATCTGGCATTCTGGCGCGTCGATAGCCGCCACATTCGATCGATGCGGCTGACTCCTTCGCAGTTCGACGTGATCGTGACGCTCGGTGATACGAACGGACTCACCTGCTCCGAATTGTCGGCTCAGACGCTCGTGACAAAAGGAACGTTGACTGGGGTGCTGGATCGTCTGGCGAAGAAAGGGTTGATCCGGCGAGAGTCCGTTAAAGCGGACAAGCGGCGCACGAAAATTTGTTTAACTGAAAAAGGCAACGCCCTCTTCAGGAAAGTCTATGCCGGCCACATTGCTTTTCTTCGACCGTTTTTCGAACGAGCGTTGAGCCCGAACGACGCAGAGATCGCCCGTACCCTTTTGCTTCGCTTGCGGGATAGTTTTCACGCGCAGAACCGGTAGAGACCATCCTACGATGCAATTGACCATTCTAGGGTCCGGGACGAACGTTCATCCAAGTCGCGCGGCTGCCGGCTATCTGGTGCGTACGGACCAGACGCTGCTATTGGATTTTGGACCGCGCACCTTGAGCAATCTTATCAAAACCGGCGTCAACCGCCACCGGATCACGCACATTCTCTTTTCTCACTTCCACGCGGACCACTTCTCCGATTTCATCACGTTCTTTTTCGACGCCGTGATCTATGCCAAGTACGGGGGGGGGCATCGCCCCGACCTAACGGTGATCGGACCAAAGGGGTCGAAGCGCTTGATGAAGACGATCATGAAGACGTTCCCGAGTTTTTCCCGGCCCCCGTTTCGCGTGATCTTCAATGAAGTGGGGGACCGGTGTTTTAATCTCGGAGAGACGCGAATCTCTCCGCGAACTGTGACACATGTGCCGGATCTCCATTGCATAGGCTATCGGATCGACTATCGCGGGAAGGCGCTGGCCTACTCGGGAGATTCGCAGTATTGCGACAATCTGGTCCATCTGTGTCGAAATGTGGATGTCGCCGTACTCGACTGCTCGTTCCCTGCAAACAAACCAGGCCCGGCGCATCTCCACGCAGGCGAATGCGGGCAGGTAGCGATGGAGGCTGGAATCGGCCGTCTGGTGCTCTCGCATTTTTATCCGATTGCGGAACGGTATAACGTGAAGGAGCAGGCAGGAGAATCGTTCACCGGACCGATCACAGTGGGAAGGGATCGGCTGACCATGAAGATCTAAGAGGGTCGCAGG
>DATIFR010000234.1:0-17306 GCA_035455145.1 Nitrospira sp. | reverse complement strand
AGGCCTGTGAATGGCCTGTTCGATTGCCGAATGAAGTGGGAACACTCACCGTCCAGTTTGACGCCAAAGGGAACGCATGTCAGTGGACCTATCGAGACCTTTTCGGGGAGAGGCGAAGTCGCAGTCAGTGTTCGTAGTTTGAGGATTCACGCGAACGGTCGAAACAGTTTTCGAGACTGCCCGATTCGGCCGCTCTCGCACCTCTCCGTTCGTACGTTGTGCCTGAAGTTCCGACAGGATGGGGTCAATGAGTGGCTTCAGCGAGTCGACTGCCGGAAGCGTACCGTGGGCACGGGGATTTTTCAATTGGTTTTCTTTCGCGCGAAGAGCCGGTACGATGACGAAATGGCCGCCGATGTTAAATTTGCAAGTGGGTTATTTGTGAGTTCTGGTACGGGTGAACCAGTGGTGACGTTTCCATCTATTGATCTGATTGCAACGGCCGGTCGGGAGAGGTCAATCGCGTGTGATGATCGCACGATTCATGTGTGGGGATTTTCGCTCGATGGCAGCGACGCTGCTGTGGAGCGGTGCCGGGCTTGGTTGAGCGGGGACGAACGGGCCAGAGCAGCACGGTTTGTCCGTCAAGAGGATCAACGGCGCTATCTCCTCGCACATGGCGGCCTCAGGGCCGTGCTCTCATGTTATGTGGGTCTCGAGCCCGGAATCTTAACTTTTCACGTCGGTCCCACCGGTAAACCGGCGCTCGCGGATGGAAGTCGCTCTCACAATCCATTGCGCTTCAATCTTTCTCATTCGCATGACCGTATGCTCGTGGCTGTGGCCAAGGATCAAGAAGTCGGTGCGGATCTCGAACAGATCCGCGACAAGGTTGAAGCGGCCAAACTGGCCGAACGATTCTATGCTCCATCGGAGCGCAATCGTGTGGCAAGCGTGACAGGATTGAAACAGGTCCATCAGTTCTACCGGTATTGGGTCGCCAAAGAGGCAGTGTTGAAAGGGCAGGGTGTCGGACTTCTGTCTTTGCCGCAGTGCGAAATTCTTGCCTCAGACACTGCCTCGAGAGCCGAGGTTCATCTGTTGACAGGCGAAACGATGCAGCCTGGATGGACCACTCACTGGCTTGATTGTGGGCCGTGCTGGGCCGGGGCCGTCTCGGCTTACGGCAGCAACTGGATTGTTCGTACTATGACGAGAGAATAGTTGCGCGATCCTTCTTCTTGTTCATCCGGCTCGTAACTGTCGAAAAAAATCCTGAAGAAGCGTCTGGCTCTCCTGTTCAAGCAACCCGCCCACAACTTCTACGCCGTGATTCAATCGCGGCTCATTGGTGAAGTCGAGGACCGATCCGCAGGCTCCGGCCTTTGGATCGTAAGCGCCAAAGACGACGCGCGGAATCCTGGCCAGGATGATGGCCCCCAAACACATGGCGCAGGGTTCGACCGTCACGTAGAGGGTGGACTCGTTGAGGCGCCAGCTGTGAAGGGCTTTGGCCGCCTCACGGATGACGATCATCTCCGCATGCGCAGTAGGATCCTGCCAGGTCTCTCGATAGTTGTGTGATTGGGCCAGGATGGTCTCGTTCTGAACGATGAGGGCGGCGATCGGGACTTCACCGATCGCCGTGGCTCTTGCAGCCACGTCAAGGGCTACCCGCATGAACGCACTATCCTGGGGCTGTTCCCCAACAGGCATTAGGCATTCCTTTTGACTGGACGACTTGTATCAATCACAACGGCCGGTTGTAACGGGCTTTCCTCGCGTAGGTCAAGGGAGGTTTTGATTTTACGATGTTTGTCCGAGGAGGTAGATGGCGCCGGTTGGTTGGGAGCGTCCGCCGGCCGGTTCGAGACTCACGGCGAACCTCTTGGCTTTTTCAAAGTCAGGAAGCCGCTTGACCAGCAGATGTGCGGTTTCACCAGCCTCCATGTGAAACGTGCCGATGCTGACAGGGCTCTGATCGATAGCCCAGAGTTGATAGGTCATGCCGCTGGGGCATTTCGGGAGATTCGCGGAGTAGAGCCATGCTTTTTGCGTTCGGACATCGTAGAGCAGAATGGCGGTTGCGCGTTTCGCCATGTCCGATCCTGCCAGGGTTACAACCTTGGCGTCCGGTCTGCGCAACAGGGCGGCGAGTTCATCATGGGGGGTCCTGCCGCGTGCTCCGGCGCTGAGCTGTGCGTGGGCGGCCTCCAGTTCCACCTCGCGTTCCATGAGTTGGTTCTTCAATTCTGCTGTGTCGTTGGTCTTTCTCTGAATCTCGGATTGCAGGTCGGCCAGCATGCGGTCACGGGTGCTCAACTCACGTTGGAGCCCGGCGAGTCTGGTCGACTGCTCTTGCAGAGACGTTACCAACTGCTGAACCTTCGCGGCGTCTTCGGTTAGTTGCGTGCTATAGGTCCAGGCGAGGTAGCCGCCGAAACCCACGACTAACAGCGTGGCGAAACCGATTACCCATGGGAGCGAGAATGAACGTGCCGGAGCAACCGGTGGAAACAGGTGATTAAGCCATTCTCCTGGTTCGAGACTGGGGCGGATCGATTCTTTTGCGCCGAGCTCGACCGCTACCGGTTCTGGATTTCGTGCGGCCATGATTTTCGCTTTAAGCGCGCGTGGTGCCTGCATCGGGGAGAGGCCGAAGGGGAGCAAGGAAGCCGCGGATTGGTACTCCTTTAATGCATTGTGGCAGGAGGCGCACCCGGATAGGAGATGGGCTTCTAATGCTTGGCGTTCACCCCGGTCCAAGGTGCCGGCTGCATAGAGAGGAACGGATTCTTCAAGTTCGTCGTGGGTCATCCTGGATCACCCTGGTCCCAGTAATGTCTGAGTGTCTCCCTCAGCTTCGACATCCCGAGTTTGATTCTGGTCTTCACGGTGCCGAGCGGTTGATTCAATCGCGCCGCGATTTCCTGATGGGACAGTCCTTCATAATACGCCAATTCGATGGCCTGTTGTTGTGCAGGCGGCAGACTCGTGATAGCGGAGCCGACGGCCATGCGTAACTCTTGGTCGGCCTGCGTTTCGAACGGGCTGGGTCCCAAGTCGGCGACATTGGACGAGACGGCCGCATCCAGGGGGAACGTGGCGTTGTGGCCGCGGGCGATGCGCGTACGCAACCGGTCAATGGCTCGGCTGCGGGTCAGTGTAATCAGCCAGGCGATCGGCGTCCCACGGCCGACATCGTAGCGCGCCACTTTGCGCCAGACTTCCAAGTAGACGTCCTGCAACAATTCGTCGGCTTCCTCTCGGTTACCCAAAATCCGGAAGGCAAGCGTGTAGAGCAATGTGCTCGAATGATCGTACAGCTGGCTGAATGCCTGTGAGTCGCCCTTCGCGACATTTGCCAGAACGACCGGATCGATCGATGATGTGGCGCGGCGAGTCGGTGTATCCATACCTTGTGAGAGCGCAAAGACCTGAGGTGAAGGCACCTTACGCCCGCCACAACTATAGCATCTACGGGCAAATTCGCCAAAAAGATCTCTCTTTAAGTCATGAAGAATATTGATGAAAATTGCTGCTGGCTTATACTGATGACGTTCTGAACACTAGAAGTATCGGACCAGCTGGCGGGCGGCATCGTCCGCTCCTGTACAGGGGGGCGGCGTCAGAGCCGTGGGTGCATGACGGATTGCCTCCAAGGCTGGCTGCCAATGTCCCGAACTGAAATCAGCGAGGGACAGTTCATGTCCGCGGCCGTATTGATGGAGGAATGAAACGAGGGGCGCTTCGTCGGCAAAGTTATACCGGCGCACATAGATTACTCCCAAGCCGAGCGCGACAGCTTCAACGATGGTGCCATAGCCAGGTTTGGTCATGACGATATCAACCGAAGCAAGGAGCGTTTTGAAGGAAAACGGAAGGGTGGAGAGAGAGTGGATGCGAGGGGAAGATTGAACGGATATTCCATCGACAATGAAGTGATAACCCAGCATCTGTTTCATCTGATCCCAGGGCAAGGATGTGAGAGGGATGCCGCCAAAACCGATAAGAACCACTTGCTCGGTGGGGTCGAGATGAAGATGCTCGCGCAGTTCCTGTCGGCGGGACGGAGCCGGTTCTGCGATCGGCCCGATGTCGAGCACCTTCGAACATGACGCCAAGGCAAGTCCTGGCGTGATGCGTAATGCGAGATCGGCGTGGCCGTACGATTGCCGAATCGCTGCAAGGATCGCCTGGTGATGGGGTTGGTGAGGATCAGCAAAGGACTCTAGGACTTCGTTCCAGGTGAAATTGGCAAGCGCGATGGTCGGAGTCCCGGCTGCGTCACCGGCGCATACGGCAAGATAGGGCGTATCGGCAAGAATCACCTGAGGACCGGCCGACTTCAGCGCGGAGACTTCCTGTTCCACTCGTTGCTCCCACTGAGCATGAAATCTTGTGTGCCCTTCCCATGTGGCAGGGATGTCGATCTGTAAGGGACCCTTCTGGACGCAACCGACATCCTGCCGAACGGCTTGGACGTCCCAAGGGATCGTGAGTCGATCCTGGAAAAACGAGCCCGGTACGGTGGTGCGGAGAACGGCTTTGAGGTTCGGCACCAGCGTGCCGAGCTTGTTCAGGACCGGAACGACTTGGGCGGCGTGGCCGTAACCGTGTCCGGAGATGGCAGCCCAGATGACTGGCAAGGTGAGCGGTATCCTGCTAGCTGTTCGAGTAATCCGATTCCAACGGGGCGATGTTGTACAAGAGTTCAAGGTCGAACTCTTCGACCAGCTCGTTGAACGCCTTGGCGCCCAGATCCGACCGGACTTCGCTCATGACTAAATCAATTGCGGGGGCGGCGTGCTGTCCGTATTGCGTCACAGCTGAATCGATCCGTTTTCTGGCGTCATCGAGATTCATAACGGGGCTCCTGTTCAAGGGTCCAAAGGGTGCGATTGTTATCCCAAGGTCCGCAGCAAAGCCTGCATCTCAGGAACCAGATCGCGTCCTCCGTTGGAGCGTCCTGAGACGGCTGCATCAATACCGGCTTGCAGAACGGGCTTGGCCTCCTCTGCCTTCTTGAGCCCGACTAGTGCTCGACCGAGCGCCAGATGGGATGCCACATGGAGCGGATCGAGTTGAACCGCTACGCGCAAGTGCTCGGCAGCTTCTTCCAAACTGCCGCCTTCCTGCAAGATCTTGTTACCGAGTCCGTAGCGCCCAAGAAACCCTTTCGGATTCTTGGTCACCATCTGACGAAACGCGTCGATATTCATCGTGGCTGCTCCCAAGCGATGGGGAATCATACCATTGGAGGTTTTCATTCAGCCAGGCGAAAAATCGGTTTGCGGCGTTGCATGTAAACGATTACTGTGCCAGTAGGGCAGGGACGGGGAATGACGATGGGGGAGGCCGTAGCCGACAGAAAGGGGCAGGAAATGTGAAACGAGGATGGAAGGCAGTAACTATGGTTATTCTTGCGGGATCAATTTCGATAAGGATGAGACGTCGCTTTGTGTTTCCGTGAGATGATACCGCTGGTCGATCAAGACCACGCGTTCGAGGCAACGACGCGCGGAGATTCGGTCATGGCGTTTGTCATAAAGGGATCCCAGCAGCCGGAGCACTGCAGCCTCGGCCGGTTCGTTGCCGAGCTTGATGTAATGTTCTGAGGCGTTATTCAGACAGCGCTCGGCTTTGACGAGGTCGCCCTGGTCGAGAAAGCATTTGCCCATCTGACTGTAGGTCACAGCGAGGCCCTCTTCGTTTCCGACCACCCTGTGATAGTCGAGCGCTTGAGTGAATGACGCGATGGCCTGCTCCCACTTTTGTTCGCGGGCTTCCTGCAACGCGAGGTTGTTGTAGAGAATGCCGAGCGCCCGATCATCGTGCAGTGAACGGAGAAGGTCTAGCGCTTCAAGGTAATAGGGGCGGGCGTTCTCGGGATGATCCGCGCCGATGTGGAGATTGCCAAGGTTGACGAGGGTATGGGCGATGGCATGTTGGTTGCGCTCTGTGCGTTGGATCGTCAGCACCTCGCGGTAGCATTGCTCGGCCGCCTCGAAATCATGCATGAGCGCGCAAGTGTTGCCGAGATTACCGAGCGAATCGGATAATTCACGCTGATTGCTGGCTGCCCGATCGTCCGTGACTGCCGTTTCCCAGGCTGCGCGGGCCTGAACAAGATCGCCGCGATGGAGAAAGATCCGAGCGCGATGTTTATCGTCCTCTGACATTTCAAAAGATACGCGGTCAGTCTCCGCCCTTGGGCGTGTCTCTTCGAAACTCCACTTGAATCTCGTCTTCCTCCTCCAGCCCCAACCCGGCTCTGAAGGACTCGTACAACTCCGTCACATAGGCAATGTCCCGCTGGTTTTTGCCGTCCGGAGTAGCGAGATAGGCCTCGGACAGCCTCATCCCGGTGTGAAAATGGCGCGCAATCGTTTCTTCCGTTACCTGCTGCCAGGTGATGTAGATGCAGAACGCGTGAAAGGAGTGGGCGTTGGGATGGCGTGATGCCAGGGAGAGTAAGCCTTCATAGGCCTCACGCGCCGGCAGTCCGGCGTTTGAGGAAAAAATCTCTTCGAGCTCAACAGCGGTTTCCCACTCGGCACCGAGTTCAGCTTCGGCTCGTCGGAATGTGTCCTGTGCGGCAAGGGCAGCGTCGAATTGCATGGGTGGCCAAAGTTGTCCTCAGGAGGATACGTGGGGGATGAAACGGAGGTCAATACCTCAACGGGAAAGGTTGGCGCGCGGATTTACTTTCACTGAGTTGGCTTTGTAGACTGAGTTCAAGACATCAATGGGCAGAGAAGAAGAAAACACCCCATTCTTAGTGGAATCTGTTTCGACCGATCCCATTGATCGTGTGATTCGCTATCACGTTCAGACCAAACATCACTTCAATCGATATGCGCGCTCGCTTGGATTTCTCGATTGGGCGAACCAGCCCGATCCATTTCGCCGCTATGAAGGCGCGTCGCTGATTCCCCTGCCACTGCTCAAACCTGACGATGAGCCGGTTTCACCGGCCTATGACGCCATCTACCAAGCCGGGTCTGTTCATCCTCAGCCGATCACCGTTCGGACCCTGTCGAGGTTCTTTGAGTTTGCGCTCGCGCTCTCGGCCTGGAAGAAAGCAGGGGAGTCGGAATGGGCGCTGCGGAGCAACCCGTCCTCCGGCAATCTCCATCCGACCGAAGGCTATCTCATCCTACCTCGGGTCGATGGACTGGATCTCAAACCTGGCCTCTATCACTACGCGCCGAAGGAACACGGGTTGGAATTCCGGGCTGAGTTTCCCGCTGAGCAAGTCGCTCGATTGTTGGTTCCGTTTCCACCAGGCTCATTTCTCGTTGGTCTGACTTCCGTGCATTGGCGGGAAGCCTGGAAGTATGGAGAGCGGGCGTTCCGGTACTGCAATCATGACGTCGGCCATGCGATCGGGACGGCGCGGATTGCTGCTGCGACGCTCGGCTGGAACATGGCGTTGCTGGATAGTGTGGAGCAAAACACGGTGGCATTGCTCTTGGGGACTCATCGAACGGATGACTTCGCCGATGTGGAACCTGAGCATCCGGATTGCCTGGCGGTTATCTGGCCGTCCGGAAATGTGAGGAGTCAGGCGTCAGGGGTAATCGGTGGCAGGAAGGAAGTCCCACTATTCCTTGATCCAGGGTTGGTGAAAGATCTTGCCGGTGGGCGACGGCATGGGAAGGCCAATCGATTGAGCCGTGAACATGGGGTGCATTGGGACATCATCGATGAGGCGGCGGATGCGTCGTGGAAGACACAGGCTGATGAGCGATCTGTTCCCCTATGTTCTCCTCCTATTTCTATTGCTGAAACTCCCCCTCACCCCTCACCCCTGACCCCTCACGGTTCTCCAATGGCTGGTACGATCATTCACCAGCGTCGCAGCGCTGTGGCATTCGATGGAAGAACAGGAGTCTCCGCCGCCATCTTTTTTCGCATGATGCAGCGAGTCATGCCGCGCATAGACCGTCTGCAGCTTGATCGACCAGTGCCGTGGGATCTCTGGCCCTATAATCCGGCTATTCATTTGATGCTATTTGTGCATCGCGTCGATGGGCTCACGCCCGGGCTCTATTTCCTGGTCCGCGATCCGAAGAAACTGGCATTCATCCAACAATCCATGAATCCTGAACTGAGCTGGACAAAGGCGCCTGGCTGTCCGGACGATCTTCCTCTGTACTGGTTGCTGGAGGGGGATGCGAAGAAGTTGGCGGTGCAGGTGAGCTGTCATCAGGAGATCGCGGGAGACAGTGCCTTTTCATTTGGCATGCTGGCTGAGTTTGAGGGACTCTTGCGTGAGCGGGGGGCCTGGTGGTATCCACGTTTGTTTTGGGAATCCGGCCTTCTGGGACAAGTCCTTTACCTCGAAGCGGAGGCGGCAGGAGTGAGAGCAACCGGCATCGGTTGTTTCTTTGATGATCCTGTCCATGAGATCGTGGCGGTGAAGGGGCTGAGTCTCCAATCGCTCTACCACTTTACGATCGGCGGCCCGGTCGAAGACAGGCGATTGATGACGTTGCCACCGTACATTCACCTCAATCGTTAATGGACTATAACACTCAATAAGTCAATGACTTGGAGCGCAATAGATCATGTTTAAGATCAAGAAAAAGACAGAGAAGCCCAAGCCGACTGTGCTCTACAACATTATCGAGGACTATTCAGAGTTCGATGCACCAGGGAACGTGACGGCTTGCGCGATGACGCTGACAGAAGATCTTCCCGGTCATGCGAAAATTCTCTCCGAGAGCTACGACGTTCCGTTAGAGATAATGACTACGTTACTCATGGATGGAGGGGTGTATGTCTATCCGCAGGTGGGCGGGTTGCTCACGCGGGGGTTGTTTGCCTGCCTTGTGGATCAGACGGGCGATAGCCCGAAGCAAACCTTCATCCTGGACCTGATGCAGTTTGCCGAAGCGGAGCAACTTGTGCGGGCACGATCGATCTCATTGGCAGAAGCTGCGATGGAAGTCTTTCGCCGGACGCTGCCGGATGAACTGAAAACGAAACTTCAACAGAAGAACCTGGGGCTGGACTACCGCATGTTGGATCGGGCCGTGGCGAAGGGCGGCGACATCAAGTACATCGATTTTCGCAAGGATTGGTCGCCTCATTTCAAACGACTCTGCATTATGCCGGATGGGCGGCTTGTCGAGACGGGCGGGCTGGAAGAATTCTCCCAACTCCACGGGATCACCACTGCTCAGGCCAAGACGCTGGTGGAACAGGGAGGCACCCTGGAAGTGGGTGGTGAAGTGTTGGCCTGTCAGATCGTGAATGGCCAGCCGGCGGTGGCGCGGTTCAGTGCAAAGAATTACACGAAGGCCAAAGAGCTGGTGGAATCCAAGGGGCTGCATTTGATGGATGCCTTGAGTGAGGTGGGCTACAACGATCCGGCGATGATGCGCGGGCTTGTCCGCAAAGAATTGACTGGTGGCCGGTAGGGAAATCTGTCAACCGGGGTATCGGAAGGGCGTTCTGCTCCTTGGGAGTTCGACATGATTCGATTCACTGCGGTCGCCATTCTCTCTGTGCTTGTCACGGCCTGCGCCCCGAAACCGATCCTGTATCCGAACGCTCATTACAAGGATGTTGGTGCGGAAACTGCCGATCATGATATTGAGGAATGCAGCGCGATGGCCAAAGATGCCGGTGCCACTCCCAGCCAGGGGAAAACAGGACAGGTTGCCGGCAACACCACGGCAGGAGGTGCAGTCGGATCTGCGGCAGGAGCCGTGGGCGGAGCGGTGGTCGGACATCCAGGCCGCGGCGCGATGGTCGGTGCGGCCAGCGGTGCGACAGCGGGATTCCTGCGGGGGCTATTCAGACGCTCACCTCCCAGCAATGCCTACAAGCAGTTTGTGCAGCGTTGTCTTAAGGAGCGGGGGTACGATCCGGTGGGATGGGAGTGAGAGTCGGGCTTCCTGTGGCTGGCAACACGCCCATTCTGGAAACACAGAGATAGACTCCGATGAGCGCTCCGGTCACATTGGTGATGATGTCAAAGAATGAGGGAAAACGATTGTGACAATAGACCTGATAGAATTCGATGTTCAACGACAGAATACCGCTGATACCGGCGGCGAGAACAAGTTGTCGTGACGTTGTGAAGGAGGAAAGCACCCGGCTCAAGAAAATGCCGAGCGGCAGAAACAGTGCAGTATTGCCGACGAGATCTGTAAGAATATCGACGAGATATTTTGGCGAATGGAGATCGTCGGCAGTCGGCAACCACTTGATATATTCCCAGTGCGAATGCCCCACAAAGTTGCTCAAGGGCAATATCCCTACCATCGATATCACAACGATCCAAAGAAGGAGATAGCTCAAGTCTGCAGAGGTTCTACGGGGCTTCATTTCCTGCATGGTGGGCCTTCCATGCGTGTCCGAATCATGACGGAACCTTGTTTCGATTACCAGGCCTTAACTGTTCTGCAGCCACGCTGCGGGGAATGAGGACTGATGGGGATAGTGCGGCAGACAATGATCACTATCGGGCCAATTCTTCATTGACCGCCTCGACCATTTTTTCCAGGTCGAAGGGCTTTTCAAATACACGACGCGCTCCAAAGAGCTTTGCGACATCCAGGAAATTTCTGTCCCCTTGCGCACCGGTCATGGCGATGACTTTCGCATCGAGATATTCCCTGGTGAGTTGAAGCGTCGCTTCCAGTCCGTCAGTGCCCGGCATCAGGATATCCATCAAGACCAAGTCCACCTTGTTATTCTGAAACAGCGTGAGTCCTTCCCGGCCGTCCCGGGCTTCGAGCACGCGATGGTGAGCTTTCTCGAGTACTTCCTTGAGCAAGTGCCGGATAGAATCTTCGTCGTCGATGACCAGGATGGTTGCCATAGCGCTCAGTGCTCCTTGAACTTTTTGGATCTTACCCGTCTTGGGCCCACCTGTCTACGAAGAAAATGATTTGTCCCGCTATTGATGTCATCGATGTTGTCTCCCACGATTCCTTCAATCAGTTGCCCTTTGCGGGAGAGGGGATAACGAGGGAATACCTTAGTGGAGTATACAGCACATGACACGATAGCCGCCTACGGATCATTTGAATGGACTGACGAAGCAGCTCGTTGCGGCATGCGCCGGTTGCGCTGAGCGGGCATCACGGTGATGTGATCGAAGAGAGGGCGGAGTGGGCGGCCTGTGCCAAGGGGAGAAGAAAATGGTTGACCCGGATGCTGCCTTTTGGTACAAGCGCTTTCGCAACTACGTACGTAGACCCCTCATATCTTCTTCTGGAGAGTATCCGTGCAACAGGCCGACTGGGCGTGGACTCGGCGTTCGCTACTCAAAACCTCTGTGGTCGGGCTGCTCCTCCTGGGCGGACGACTCCTGGCGCCGTCGGTTGCCCGCGCACGGACTGAGGAGTTGCCCGAAGGGGAATTGTCGTTTTATAACGTGCATACCAATGAACGGCTGCGGGTGCGGTATCGTGGCGGGAACGGGCAATATGATCTCTCCGCGCTGGACGACGTGAATCACATCCTCCGCTGCCACCATACAGGTGAAGTTGCGACGATCGATCCACGGGTCATTGAGCATATCAATCTGGTTCAGAAATCGCTTGGGGGTGACGGAGAAATCCATGTCATCTCCGGCTATCGGTCCCCCGAGTACAATGCCATGCTGGTGAAGCGGAGTCGACGAGCCGCCCGTCACAGTCTCCATGTGGAAGGGCAAGCGGTCGATTTCTTCATTCCTGGTGTCCGCCCACGGGCGATTCGGCATGCTGCACTGAAGCTGCAATACGGCGGTGTCGGCTACTATCCGCGCGCCGATTTTATTCATCTCGACTGTGGTCCCTTCCGCTCCTGGTAATTCCTGTCCCTTTTCACCATTTCGTAGGGGGTACTCGTGAAGAGCTTCCTGTGTCCGATCCGATTGGTGTGGACTGTCGTGATGAGTGGATTGTTAGTCTCCGGGTCCCTTGCATCAGCCGCCAGCGGCGAGAAGAAGGTCCCGACGAAGATCGTTGACGGGACACAGGTGTCATTGGAATATACGTTAACGCTCGAGGATAAGACCGTCATAGAAACCAACGTCGGTCGTGAGCCGATGACGTATTTGCAGGGAGCCCATGAAATCGTGCCTGGGCTGGAAAAGGGGTTAGTTGGTTTGACGAAGGGCGAGAAGAAGCGCGTGGTGGTGAAACCGAGCGAAGGGTATGGTGAGGTAGATCCCAAAGCCGTGCAAGAAGTGAAGAAGAGCATGATTCCCGAGCAGGCCAGAAAGGTCGGCGCGCAACTGGAAGCGAAAAGTCCCGATGGCCAGTCGATGTTTCCCGTGGTGACGGCGGTGAACGACGAGACCGTGACGTTGGACTTCAACCATCCCCTTGCCGGGAAGATGTTAGTTTTCGACGTCAAGGTTCTCGAGATACGGGCCGGAGAGAAGAAAAATCCCTAGAAGAGCGGTCTGGCGCTGTCCGCCAGCATGATGCTTTGCTGTCCGTCGAGGGCAACGATTGTGTTGAGAGCGTGGTTGTCGGCTACGGTAGCGGTTGACGCTTCAAGAAGAGGACCGAGAGCGGCGGGAGTGTGAGGGGGATTGAATAGGGAAAGCCATGGCTTCCCACTTCTTGCGCGGCCAACCCCCCGGCGTTCCCAAGATTCCCTCCACCGTAGATTGACGCGTCTGAATTGAGGAGTTCACGGTAATATCCCTTGAGAGGAACGCCAATCCTATAGTCGTAGCGAGGCACCGGGGTGAAGTTGCACACGCACAAGATCTGATTGTCTAGATCCTTGGCTTTTCGCATGAAGGCCAGGACAGATTGGGCGGCATCGTGAAAATCGACCCATTGGAATCCTTGCCAGTCGTGGTCGATCTCGTAGAGCGCAGGCTCCCCTTGGTAGATCCGATTCAGATCCTGGACCAGACGCTGAAGTCCTCTGTGTGGCTGGTATGCGAGGAGATGCCAGTCTAAACTGCTGTCGTGATTCCATTCCCGTCGCTGGCCGAATTCCCCGCCCATGAACAGCATCTTTTTCCCCGGATGGCCGTACATGAGCGCATAGAGGGCGCGCAAGTTGGCAAACTTCTGCCAGTCATCTCCGGGCATTTTCTCGATCAACGATCGCTTGCCGTGGACGACTTCATCGTGTGAGAGCGGAAGGACGAAATTTTCGGTAAAGGCGTAGAGCAGCCCAAAGGTGAGCTGGCTGTGGTGATACATCCGATGGATGGGATCCTTGCTGAAATATTCCAGCATGTCGTGCATCCAGCCCATGTTCCATTTGAAGGTAAAGCCGAGTCCTCCGGCATAGGTCGGACGTGAAACGCCGGCCCAGGAGGTGGATTCTTCCGCCAGCATCATCGTGCCGGGAAAATCCCGATGGGTGAGGACGTTCAAATCTTTCAAGAACAGCACGGCGCTGAGATTTTCATGCCCTCCAAATTGGTTGGGGATCCATTCGCCTGCTTTACGGCCATAGTCGAGATAGAGCATCGACGCTACTGCATCCACGCGCAGGCCGTCGATATGGTAGCGATCCAGCCAGAAGAAGGCGCTGTTCATGAGGAAGTTGCGGACTTCCACGCGGCCGTAGTTGAAAATTCGGCTGTGCCAATCCGGATGGTAGCCCAGTCGCGGGTCGGCATGGTCATACAGATGGGTGCCGTCGAACTGTGAGAGGCCGTGCGGGTCGTCGGGAAAATGCGCGGGAGCCCAATCCATGAAGACACCGAGGCCGGCCTGGTGCGCCGCATCCACGAAAGCCATGAAATCCTCCGGCGGGCCGTAGCGGCTGGTCACGGAGAAATACCCTGTCGCCTGATACCCCCATGAGGCGTCGAATGGATGCTCGGTAATGGGCATGAGTTCAAGATGGGTGTAGCCCATGTCCTTCACGTAAGGAATCAGTTTAGACGCCAGTTCACGGTACGTCAGCCAACGATTATCCTCCTCCGGGACCCGCATCCAGGAGCCCAGATGGACTTCATAAATAGACATCGGGACATCGAGGGGATCTCGTTGTCGTCTCGCTTCTATCCAGGCCTGGTCGTTCCACGTGTATTGCGAAATGTCGCGGGCGACGGAGGCGGTTTTGGGTCGAAGTTCAGATGCCACGGCATAGGGATCGGCTTTCAAAAGAATCTCATCGCGATCCCGCGGACGGATTTCATACTTGTACAGAGTACCGTCGCCGAGGCCGGGGATGAACAGTTCCCAAAGGCCGGTCGCTCCGCGGCTGGTCATGGGATGCCGGCGTCCGTCCCATCGGTTGAAATCTCCGACGACACTGACGCGGCCGGCGTTGGGAGCCCACAAAACGAAATGGATTCCTGCAATACCATCGACAGAACGGAGATGGGAGCCTAGCGTATCGTAGGCTCTAAAGAAGGTGCCTTCTGCGAAGAGGTGCAACTCGAAGTCGGTGAGAAGGGGCGCAAAGGCGTAGGGGTCGTATCGTTCCGATACCCTTCCGGTCCCGTCGGTGAGGCGCAAACGATAGCGGCCAGAGGAAGGCGCCTGCGGGAGGTGAGCTTCGAAAAGGCCCGCTTCATGTATGCGAGACATCGAAATAGGTGACTGCGAGAGCTTGTCGGTCACAACCGCCACCTCTATTGCGTCTGGCTGGAAACAGCGAATGACGACGGCGGGCGAGCCGTTCAGGCTGCTTGGATGAAGGCCCAATACGGCAAGCGGATCCCAGTGGTGGCCCTTCACAATCTGATCAATCTGTTGGCGAGACAAGGTCGACATGCTTGTTCCGTGAGTCTGATCCGTATCGTACGGCGAGACAGCTCATTATGGAAGAGGAAAGATGAAGAATCAAAAATTTTATGGCGAGGGCGAATAAATGGACAAGTTCCATTGCCAGAGAGCGACGGGCTGGCCATAATGGGTCGGCATGGTTGATCCACGGATGCACAGACAATGCGCATGATTTCGGATGTCTCAATAGCTCTCATGATCTTCGGCCTGGCGTACCTCGTCATCATCACGGAACGCATTCATAAGACCATCGTGGCTCTTTGCGGTGCTGCGCTCATGATCGGTCTGGGTGTCGTCACGCAAGACGAGGCGTTTTATTCTCGTGAGTTTGGAGTGGATTATAACGTGGTGTTCCTGTTGATCGGGATGATGGTCATTGTGAACATCGTCAGAGAGACCGGGCTCTTTGAAGTACTGGCGATCTGGGCGGCTCAGCGCGCACAGGCAAAGCCGTTTCGCATGGTCGTGCTGTTGGCTGTTCTCACAGCGGGTTTGTCCGCCATGCTCGATAATGTGACGACGGTGCTTCTCATGGCGCCGGTCACCTTAGCCATTACAAAACGACTTGAACTCAATCCAGTGTCGTTCTTGATCGTCGAAGCTATTGCCTCGAACATCGGCGGCACCGCGACGCTGGTCGGAGATCCGCCCAACATCATGATCGCCAGCAAGGCAAATCTGGGGTATCTCGATTTTCTCGTCGTGCTGGGTCCGATTGTCATCGTCATCATGGCGGTGTTCCTCGTCGCGTTGTGGATCTTCTTCGGCAAATCCATGCGGGTGGCTCCACATCTGCAAGAAGCCGTACTCGGGTTAAAGGCGGGAGAAGCCGTACAGGATCGCGCCCTACTCCATCGATGCGTGTGGATGCTTGGCGCGGTTAACCTGGCCTTCTGCTTTCATGGCCTGCTTCACCTCGAACCGGCCACGATTGCCCTCCTTGGGGCGAGTGTATTCATGCTCGCCGGTCGCGCGCCGAAAAAAGGCGATACGGAGGAGCTGTCCTATTTGACGGATGTGGAGTGGAAAACCATTTTCTTTTTTATCGGGCTGTTCATTCTGGTCGGAGGGCTGGTGAAGGTGGGGGTGATTCGATACCTTGCAGATCAATTGGTCACTGTGACGCGAGGTAACCTGGCCGGTTCCACCGTTGCCGTATTATGGGGGTCGGCAGTTCTGTCGGCGATCGTGGACAACATTCCCTATGTGGCCGCGATGAATCCCTTGATTGTGGACCTTGCCCGGTCGCTGCACCCGGAGATCGCCGATCATGCGACGTTGGTCCATCAGCCGGATATTCTCCCGCTGTGGTGGGCCTTGGCTCTAGGGGCTTGTCTGGGGGGAAACGGGACGCTCATCGGCGCCAGCGCCAATGTGGTGATTGTCGATCTGGCCAGGCGAGCCGGCTATCAGATTTCCTACTGGCAATTCTTCACCTTGGGGTTCCCCGTCATGGTGGGATCCGTCATCCTTGCTACCGTGTATCTCTGGTTGCTCTTCCTCTAGGAAGGGCCGTCTTCCCCAACGGGCAAGACGGCTCCCTTCCATCCGTCAAGTTCATCACCCTTGTGAAGGGGAACAGAAGGTGCTGACTTGGCCGCAAATCAAATCCCGCCTTTGGTACTATGAAGCCCAAGGCCAGCGGCTTCGGAATCAGTGAAAGGGGGATTGCTGAGCGCCTTAATAATGGAATAGGAGCGGCAATCCCCGTTTTTATTGACGGTTGTGCCTCTCGGTGATTTGCTTCTCTTTGTCTCTTTTCATCACCTTCCGCTTTGAGTTGTCCTTTCTGCTAACACACTAATAACACGTGGCAGAGGGGGGCTTTGTTTCGACAGGAGGGGGCCTGGAAGGGAACCCGCCGCCTAGGTGATGAAATAGGAAAGCGGCGTCAAAGACTCCTTATCCAGGTTGCTTAAGTCGTCTTCGACACTTCGTTCGAGCACGCGCTTTGAACGCCGTTATACGCACTCACGGCAAAATAGTAGCTCGTGCCCGAGGTAAGGCCGGTTATCGTAACCGCAGGCGATGATGCGCTGGCCAGGTCAGCGAGAGAGTAATAGGTACTCTGGGCGTATGCGCAAGATCCAGCCGAATTCGGTGATTGCGTCCCGTAATGCACGTAGTATCCCGTGATACTGGGGTCAGTGTTGGGATTCCAATTTAATGAGGCAGAGGCTGTCGTAGTGGTGGACGTCGATGTCAAAGTGGTAGAGGTCGATGTCGAAATGGTCAAGGTCACCGGAATGGATTGGGGTGTGTTGGTTGCGCCAGTTGCGGTGACGATGATGGTGGTCGAATACGTTCCTGCGGCGAGCCCGGCGACGATCGCCATGGCGGTGAACGAAGCTGGGGCAGTCCCCGAAACGGGGGAGAGCGCAAGCCATGGTGCCATCGTGCTCACGCTCCAGTTCAATGTTCCGGTTCCTGAGTTGGAGATGGCCACCGCCTGTCCTGACGGATCGCTTCCGCCTTGAGGTGCTGAAAAGGCGAGGCCAATCGGGCTCAGGCTGATCGTCGATGTCAAAGTGGTAGAGGTCGATGTCGAAATGGTCAAGGTCACCGGAATGGATTGGGGTGTGTTGGTTGCGCCAGTTGCGGTGACGATGATGGTGGTCGAATACGTTCCTGCGGCGAGCCCGGCGACGATCG
>DATIFR010000233.1:0-30679 GCA_035455145.1 Nitrospira sp. | reverse complement strand
TTCCACATGTGGACGCCGGATGTCTATGAAGGCGCGCCGACCTCGGTCACCGCGTTCATGGCCGTCGCATCGAAGGCCGCCAGCTTCGGGGCATTCCTGCGTGTCTTTGTCGAGGGACTTGGAGGGCTCAAAGCGGATTGGTCGAATCTCTTGCTCCTGATCTGCGTGGTCACCCTGATTCTCGGGAACCTCGTGGCCATCGTCCAGACCAACATCAAACGCATGTTGGCTTACTCCAGCATCGCTCACGCTGGTTATGCGTTGATCGGCCTTGTCGCGGCAGGCCGCAGCATGGGTGAATCGGGAGGGACGTCGGGACTGGCGAGCGTCATGCTGTATCTCGCGTTCTATGCATTCATGACCTTCGGCGCGTTCGCTGTCATCGGGATGTTCCGCAAAGGCGGCCTGGAAGGAGAGGAAATCGAAGACTTCTCCGGGTTGGCCAAACGGCAGCCGATGGCCGCGTTTTTGATGCTGGTTTTTATGGTGTCGCTGGCCGGCATTCCCCCGACGGCCGGGTTCATCGGCAAGTTCTACGTGTTCATGGCGGCAGTCGAGGCGGGGCTGGCCTGGCTGGCTGTTGTCGCAATGGTCTTCGCCGCAGTCTCCGCCTACTACTACATGCGGGTGGTTATGGTGATGTACATGCGTGAGCCGGACGCGGCGGTCGTGGATCCGCCACGATTGGTGGCCTCGCCCGCGCTCTCTGTCGTACTGGCTTGTGCGGTCGCCGGGGTCATCATCTTCGGTCTCTTTCCCAATCCCCTCGTGAGCCTCGCGCTTCAGTCCGTTCTCTCTCTCAAATAACTTCTTCGACTCGTTGCCCTTTGTGCAGGAATGGGCAATTCATGCTAGGCTAGCTTTGCTGTCGCTTATGCCTACACTCATGTCATTCTGGCGTCTCCTTCTGGATTTGGCCAAGTCCTTCCTGCGCCATGGTTGCGCCAGCCTGGCCGCCTCGCTCGCGTTTTTCTCCTTGCTCTCGCTGTTTCCCCTCGTGTTTCTGTTGCTCTATGCGGTCGGGTTCGTCGTCAGTCAGGATGTCATCGGCGGGCAGGTGCTGCTCAGCTTTCTGAAGGGCTTTCTTCCCACCCTGGGAGAGCGATTATTGGTGGAGTTGCAGCGGGTCAGCGAAATGGAAACGGTTCGCTGGTTCGTCTTTCTATCCTTTGTCTGGTTCGGCACGCTGGTGTTCTATGAACTCGAGTACGCACTCAACGTCGTCTTTGACAGCACCTGGAAGCGGCACCCCCTCATCTCGACAGCCATTGCCGTCGCCTCTCAAGGCGCCATCGGACTGTTGCTCGTCCTGTCCTATGTGGCGACCCAGATGGTGAATCTTCTCATCGCGTACGTCCCGCGCCTCTGGGGGCTCGATCTGATCGCGCTCGCTGCTCACGATCTGTTTCTGACCTATACGCTTCCCTTCACCATGGCCTTCTTGAGCGTCGGCATTCTCTACCGCTACGGCCCCCGCCGCCGGCCGCAATGGCGTGAAGCCTTGATCGGCTCGTTGACGTTCAGTCTCCTCTGGGTGGCAGCCAAACTGCTCTTTGTAACGTACAACGAATATGCCACCATCTATACCAGGCTCTACGGATCGCTTCTCGAAGTCATTCTTCTCCTCCTGTGGATCTATTATTCGGCTGCGCTGTTTCTCTTCGGTGCCGTGATCGCCCACGCGCTTCAGCAACGGGCGCAAGTCGTTCCGGCAGGGAGCTTGGCTCAGGCCGACATCTCATCCCCGTCAGTGCCCGCCCGTCGCTGATTTCCTCCCTGTCGGCTTCTAGGCTTTTTCTGGCCGTCCCTCCCCTTCCTGGCTAGAATGGACCACGAAACGGAGGGCCTGAAATGATGGACGAGATGGGGAAAGAACTTTTGATGCTTGGTGGAGCCATCGTCGGCTTTCTCGGCGCCTTCCTCACAGTCTTGGAGAAAATCCTGGACCTGCGCAGCAAGCTCAAGCCGGAAAAAGAACGAAAGACGCCTGCCCCGGTGGAACGTTCGGCGCATGCCGCCTCATTACCCATCGACTTCTTTTCCTCGAAACCGTTTCGCGGATCATCCTATCTCCTGCTCTACGAAACGAGCGTCATCGTTGCCGCCGGACTCATCCTGAACTATGTCGGCCTGACTCTGAGCCGCCACATGGAGAGTATCCTGTTCCTGGACATGACCGGCACGGCACTGGTCGCCTTTCTCTTAGGCCCCTGGTGGGGCGCTATCGCGGCACTCCTCTCGAACTCTGTCGTCAATTGGCTGCTCTTTCCCGAGTCGGGAGCGGATGTGGTGATCTTCCCCTGGTCGCTTGTCAGCATGACCGGCGCCATCTATTGGGGATGGATGGCCCGTCAAGCAGGTTTTCAGAAATATCTTCGCACCGGCAAAAACTCCGCATTCTCACATGCTTGGTTTCTCTATATCTTCGGCGTCGGAGGCGCGGTCGTCATGAGCATCCCCGGCACCTTTGTCCAAGCCGCTCTGAACGAACATGCCACATTTGCACTCAATCCGGAGTTCGCCGAAACCCTCAGCGCCCGCGTGCTGGAATGGGAAAACATGGTGCATCAGTGGATGGAATCGATCTTCGGACTCACCTGGGGCGAGCATGTCGGCTGGTGGATTGTGAACTGGTTCCAAAACTGGGTACGTTACGTTCCGGACAAAACGATGAGCGCCGCCATCGCGTTGGTCGTCTTAAAGTATGGCTACCCCCTCTTTGAACGTGAACTCATCCACGGGGGGCCGGAAGGTGAACGTCCCAAAG
The DNA here is from genome assembly GCA_035455145.1 of Nitrospira sp. GTDB lineage: Bacteria > Nitrospirota > Nitrospiria > Nitrospirales > Nitrospiraceae > Nitrospira_C. The sequence continues at coordinate 27,912 of DATIFR010000233.1, read as the reverse complement.
ACGAACGGATCCTTCCATTGGTCCTAGGGCTGCTCTACGCCCCTTCATTCGCAACGCTCGTCAGCAGCGAGACCTACGGAGGTGCAACGTATTGGCCTCTCTGGGCGATGCCCTGGTGCTTGATTCTGCTCGGATATTTGTATTTACGCTATAGAGGGCCGAACGATTCAACGTTGCAAGAAGCGCGGCTCGGGCGGGCAGAACGTTACGCGCGCGCCCTGAAACCGGTGGGAAAGGAAGCGTCGTACGAATTCTGCCGCCGCCTGACCTTCATGACCCTGATCGCCAGTCTCATCTTTGCTCTCTGCCTTCCCGTCCTATTAATGGACTTCTATCGCGTCACCTTCAAGTTCTTCTGCGTCGTCTACGGGTTTCTCCTCGTCGTCCACCTCGTTCGTATCGCCATCGCGCAAAACATTTCCGTCGCCCGCTCAGACGGGTAGGCGTCGGGAACCACGCGCACTACATGAGTCTTACGGTTTATGGAGTTGAAGAAACTGCGCGATGGCGGACCGGGTGATGAGACCGACCGGCTGACCCTCTTCCACGACCACTAACCGATCCCATCCCTCCTGTACCATGCGGTCCATGGCCAGCATAATGGACCAGTCCGGCGGGATGAACAGGCCCGGAGAAGCAGGGCGCATGACGTCACGGACCGTCCGCCAGGCCCAGAGTCCTTGCGGAACCGCTTGCACATTTTCCACCGCGATGAGGCCAACGACCTTTCCCTCATCCGACACTGGAAATCCTCCATACCCATAGGCGACGAAAAACTCGTCGACAGCGGCTTGAAGAGTCAGATGCTGCGGGACCGTCACCACCGCACGAATCATGACGTCGCGGACTGACGTCGAAGAGAGGGCTGCGCGAAGAGAGACCTGACGCCTGGTGCTCCAGGCCGCACCAAAGAGGAAGGCTCCGATAAACAAGAGCCAGCCCCCTCTGCTTGCCAACGAAGGATCGAACATGCCCGAAATCGCCCCGCTGACAAGCAACGCGCCGAATCCGCCGAGCAGAAATCCGAACCCCAGTCCGATAAAGGCGGCTTGACTCGTCGCTTGATGAAAGTTCTTGCTCCACGCCCAGAGCCCTGCGCGCAACGCCCGCCCGCCGTCCAGGGGGAATCCCGGGATCAGGTTGAAGAGGCCCAGCATAATATTGTTCACCCCCAGCAACCCTCCAAGCACGACAAAGCCGCGTCCGCCAGAAAACATGGGCAACGCATCCACCGCCTCAATTGTGCCTAAACAGAACGCCCCCAGCGCAAAGCTGACGATGGGCCCGGCGATGGCAATGAGAAATTCGGCTCTCGGACTCGGCGGTTCCTTCTTCATATGGGCCACACCGCCGAAGAGGAACAACGTGATCTGGCCGATCGGGATGCGATAGCGCAGCGCGACGTACGAATGCCCTAGCTCGTGCAAGAGGACGGACAGGAATAGCAACAGCGCAGCCACAGCGCCCATGCCCCAGTAACGCGAGCCGGACAGACCGGGCAAGGCCTCGGGCAAATATCCGGTTGCCAAGGTCCAGGTCATAAAAACAAACACGAGAAACCACGAGGGATGCACGCGGATCGGAATCCCCAGGGCTCGTCCTATTTCCCAGGCCGGCACATTCATGGGAATCACCGTATCAGTGCGTGAATCGGAGCGTCAACCGCCCCCTAACCGACTGACTTTTTACAGGACTTGCTCCAGAAGTCTTCGGGTATACTAGAGGGCATGGCTCGCCGACGCTCGCAGCTGATCCTGATCTTGCTGCTCACCGTGCTGCCGCTTCAGATGACACCGGAACCCGGTAACGCGCAAGTCATTAAGTCCGGTCCGCCCGCTTGCCCCGGCATCGCACTGACGTTCGATCTCTGCCCGGTCCGAAAAAGTCCGGGGTACGACCAAGCCTTGGTAGACTACCTCACCGAACACAAGATCCCCGCGACATTCTTTATGTCAGGGCAATGGATCGCCAAACATGATCCGGAAGTCGAACAGCTCCTTGGCATCGGCTTCTTCGAAGTCGGCACGCACGGCGAGGTTCATGCCCACCTCCCAATGCATAGTGCCGAGGAGCAACGGAAGGAAATTCTCGGTCCGATCACGATGCTGAGCGAGCACTATGCCCATGAAGCACGGTTGTTTCGCCCGCCCTTTGGGGAATATGACGGCGTGACCGTTGACCTGGTCAAATCCCTAGGACTTCAGTTTATTCAATGGAACATCGAGTCCGGCGATCCGGATCCCACTCTTTCAGCCGATCAAATCCTGGCACGGATTGAAAAGCGAGCCAGACCGGGAAGCATTGTAGTCTTGCATGCCAACGGCAAGGGGAAGCAGACTCGGCAGGTCATTCAACGGCTCACAACCGAGGTGCTTCCGCGCAAGAGGCTGAAACCGATGACCGTGAGCGAACTTCTCTCCTGCAAGCAACCAAATCAATGAACCGTCACGACATCAGAGCCATGCAGCCAGGAGATTGCGAGGCGGTCGTCCAACTCCTGGCTGAATCTGACCCATGGAAATCACTCGGTTATACGGTGGAAGACTGGGGGCGGATTTTCTGCCCGATCCCGCAAGGGCGGGACAGTTTTGTCTCGGTCGTTGACGGAACCATCGCTGCAGTCGCGATTGTTCGTCAGAAGTTTCTCCTTGGCGACTATCTGGAACTGCTCGGCGTAACTGACCAGGCCAGAGGCAAAGGGATTGGAAAGGAGCTGCTTGCTCACATCGAGTCGCAGGTCTTTGCACGGACTAAGAATCTCTTTGCCTGCGTATCGGATTTCAATAGCGGCGCGCGTGCATTCTACAAGAAGCAGGGGTACCAGGAAATCGGCCCGATGCCGAACTTCTTGATCCCGGGCAGCGCCGAGATTTTGTTGCGGAAAACGTTAGGGCCGGCACGAGAGAGAAAAGCATAGCTGTCAGCTTCCAGACTCGAATGCCGACCGCTGAAAGCTCATAATGGGCACCCTGAAGGTTAAAAAACTCCTGCACACCCGCATGCGAGTCAGCGACATGGACCAAACCATTGCCTTCTACACGCAGGTATTGGGGCTGGAGGTGGTGGAGCGTCATACCTCGCCGAGAGGCTCTCACCTGGCGTTCTTGAGCGTGCCGAACAGCGAAGAACTGATCGAACTCTGCAGCTTTCCTCCCAGCGGTCCCGTCAAGGTTCAGGAGGACCTCGTGCATCTTGCCTTCCAAGTCGATAATCTCGACGAGACGATCTCCGCATTGAACAGCAAAGGCGTCAGGATCACTGACGGCCCGACGAAAAGCTCCTCGGGCAGTCGATTCATCTTTATTGATGCACCGGACGGGTATGAGGTGGAGCTCATCGAACGGCCGGCCGGCGTCAAGATCGTCTAGTCTCCACCCTCTTTTCCTACCGATCGTCTTCATGCTACCTTCCCCGCCGGCACAATCGCTTCACCCTCACGGAGTCTGGCATGAAGAACGGGTTTTTTCGCGGACATGGATTAGGTAACGACTACATAGTGATGGATCCCAAGGAGCTGAGTTTCAAGCTCACGCCCAAAACCGTCCAATTGATCTGCAATCGTAACTGGGGACTGGGGAGCGACGGCATTCTCGCCCTGGCCCCTTCCAAGAAAGCTGACTTTGGCCTTCGCATTTTCAATCCGGACGGAAGCGAGGCGGAAAAATCCGGAAACGGACTTCGCATCTTCGCCCGCTACCTCCATGCGACAGGCAAGACCAAGAAGCGACACTTTACAGTCGAGACGAAAGGCGGCCTGGTAACCATTGATCTCCATGTCGATCGCCATGGCGAAGCCAGTGCCGTGACCGTTGAAATGGGTAAAGCTACCTTCAAACCAGCGGCGTTGCCCTGCTCGTTGCCGGCAGAAGAACTGACGCAGCAGCCAATTGAAGCAGCCGGCCGATCGCTGACATTCACCGGCGTCAGTGTTGGCAACCCCCACTGCGTCATCTTCAAACCGGCCGGCGCTTCCTGGTCGCGCGAGGAGCTTCTGGCGCTGGGGCCGGCATTGGAGAATCACGCGCTCTTCCCAAAACGTACCAATGTGCAGCTCGCTGTCCCAACCGGTCCGAAAGAAATTTATATCCTGATCTGGGAGCGAGGCGCTGGTGAAACACAAGCCTCCGGTTCCTCCTCCTGCGCGGCGGCCAGCGCGGCCGTGCGGCTCGGGCTGGTCAAGAGCCCCGTCACCGTGAAGATGCCGGGGGGCACCCTTAATATCGAAGTATCTCAGGATTTTAGCCTCACCATGAAAGGCCCCGTCGCTGAAGTGGCGCGAGGCGCACTCAGTCCATCCTTCGTGCGCGGGCTCCGCTGAGCAAGCTATCAGCGTTCGGCCGTCAGCTGTCCGCTTTCGAATTCCTAGCCCCGGGTTGCCCACCCAGCCTCCAGGCCGTAGAATGCTTGGATCATCCCGGCGGATTGCTTTGGCTGACCCCCTGGGCTGAAGGCTGACAGCTTTATGGCTACTTCTGACACGCTTCAATCCAAACTCGCTCACCTGCCCGAGCAGCCGGGCGTCTATCTTTTTAAAGACAGCACCGGGGAACTGCTCTATGTCGGGAAAGCGGCCAGACTGGCCGACCGTGTGCGGTCATATTTCCTCAAGCGTGCCGACCACTCTCCGAAAACCTCCCTGATGGTTAGTCAAATCGCCGATCTGGAAACGATGGTCACGCGGTCCGAGCTGGAGGCCCTGATCCTGGAAAGCAATCTCGTCAAGCGCCATCGCCCCCGCTTTAATGTCGTCTTGCGTGACGACAAGCAGTACCCCTATTTGCGCCTGCCGATCAAGGACCAGTTCCCTCGCCTCTCCATCGTGCGCCGCGTCCAAAAGGACGGCGCTCTCTACTATGGCCCCTACACTCCAGCCGGTGCGCTGCGCGATACGCTGAAAGTCATCAAAAAAGTGTTCCCATTGGCTACCTGCACGATCGACATCGACGGCAAGGCCGAGCGCGCGTGTATTGAATTCGAGATCAAGCGTTGCATGGCCCCTTGCACAGGCAACCAATCGAAAGAGGACTACCATCGCATTGTGCAGCAGGTACGCCATTTTCTCGAAGGCCGCGACCGGGAGCTCTTGGATGAACTGCGCGCCCAGATGGAAATCGCGGCGGAAGGGGAGAATTTCGAAGAAGCGGCCAGACTAAGGGACCGCATGTTTAATATCGAGCGCACGCTCGAACGCCAGAGGATTACCCAAACGGCTTCCGTGGATCAGGATGTCGTCGGTATCGCCCGACAAGGCGCGGCCGTAGATCTCCAGTTGTTGTTTGTTCGCGGCGGCCTGCTGATCGGACGGAAAGATTTCTTCTGGCCCCAATCCGCCGATGCCACGGATGAAGAACTCGTCCGGTCGGCGATTGAACAGTTCTACAACAAGGAAGGCCAGCCGCCACGCGAACTCCTCATTCCTGTCGACATCCCGGACGCAGAATTGATCGGGTGCTGGCTCTCAGACAAGCGCGGGGAAACGGTGCGCGTGCTTGCGCCCGAACGAGGCGTCAAACACCAACTCGTCCTCTTGGCGGAAGAAAACGCCGCGGCCGCAGTGGCCGACCATTTGCGCAATGAAGCGCTCGACCGGCAGGCTGGCGAGGAACTAAAACGGCTGCTCCGTCTTGAAAGGATTCCGCACCGGATCGAAGGCTTTGATATTTCCAATACGATGGGGAATCAATCCGTCGCCTCGATGGTCGTGTGGGAAGATGGCCGGATGAAGAAGGCGGACTATCGGCGGTTCAAGATCGAGACCGTCGTGGGCGCAAACGATTTTGCCAGCATGCAGGAAGTCGTCTCGCGACGGTACGGCACAGTGGAAGACCTCGCGCGGCCGGATCTCGTATTGATCGACGGGGGGCCGGGCCAATTGGCCGCCGCGATGGAGGGGCTCAAACAGGTTGGCGCGCAGGGACTTCCCATTTTGGGTCTGGCCAAGGCCCGCGGTGAAAAGGATGAACGGATTTTTTTGGCAGGCCGAAAGAACCCGCTCCTCCTGAAACCGACGTCACCTGGCACTCACCTGCTGCAACGTGTCCGCGACGAGGCCCATCGGTTTGCCGTCACGTTTCACCGGAAGCTGCGGAGCCGCGCGCTCATGACTTCCCGCCTGGACCAAGTCATCGGTATCGGGGAGATCCGCAGGACCACCCTCCTGAACCGGTTCAAAACCCTTGAGGGGATCCTGGCAGCCTCGGACTCCGAGTTGAAGGAGGCAGGGCTGAGCGCACAGACCATTCGTGAACTTCGGACAGTCGCCGGAACCGCTCCCTCCAGCCAAATTTTGCCTGACTAATCCGGCCGTCGAACAGCCTCCCGCTACTTAACTTCCCTTACGACCTGTCAGATATCCCCCTAGCTTTTCAGCCCTAGGACATCCTATGCTAGGGGCCCTGCCGCCCTCTACACCCGAGGAGAGGATTATGAGCGCACCGCTTGAGGTTTCGCCGGCTCTCGTGGAGGAACTCCAGCAACTTCGACAGCGTGTAGCGGAACTTGAAGGCCAGCGCACATCGGACCCGCCGCCGACGGGGATCACCACTCAGCCCTCATCGGACCACTACCGACTCCTGTATGAAGATACCCCGTCCATGTCGTTTGCCCTTTCTCCAGATGGCACGGTCCTGTCCGTCAACCGATTCGGAGCCGACCAACTGGGATATTCGGCTGACACCCTGACAGGCCAATCCGTGCTGGTCGTGTTCGATCCCGCCGACCATCAGACAGTTCGCGAGCAACTTCGAGCCTGTACCTCTCATCCGTACAAGATTTTCCAATGGAATATTAAAAAAGTTCGTCGCGACGGGACTCGCCTGTGGGTCAGAGAAACGGCCCGAGCCGTTCGAGACGAGAACGGCTCCCTTCTCGTCCTCGTGATCTGCGAGGACATCACAGCCCAGAAAGCAGCAGAAGAGGAAAACCGCATCACCGTTCAGGCGCTCCAAGCGCTCGTTCATATGTCACCGCTTGCTGTGATGGCGCTTGATACCACAGGAGAAACCGTCACACTGTGGAACCAGGCGGCAGAATCAATGTTTGGATGGCGCGCAGACGAGGTAATAGGACATCCTGCACCGTTTCTCCCTTCCGACAAGCGAGAGGAGTCAGATCGCCTATGGGCGAGGCTTCTTCAAGAGGGTTCCCTCTCCGCGGTTGAACTCAGGCGCACACGTCGCGACGGGTCACCCATCGACCTTGCCCTCTGGGCAACGATACTCAAAGACCCTCAGGGTATCGTGACTGGCACACTGGGATTCCTGGCCGATATGACTGAGCGTAAGCGGGCCATCGATGCCCTGCGAGAGAGCGAGCAGAGAGCTCGAGCTTTATTCGAGCAAGCGCCGCTCGGCATCGGGATCCTCGATTCGGTCACCGGTCACTTTCAGCAGATCAACAACAAGTACTGCGAGATCACCGGCTACTCGGAAGAAGAAATGCTCGCGCGCACGTTTCAGATGATCACACACCCCGACGACGTCGAAGCCGACGTCAATAACATGGCGCGGCTCTTGGACGGCGAAATACACACGTTCCAGATGGAGAAACGCTACATCCGAAAAGACGGGTCGACCGTGTGGGTGAACCTGACATGCGTGCCCCTGTGGCTCGATGCCACAGACCGCCGGCTGCATATTGCGATGGTTGAGAACATTACTGAGCGCAAGGGAGCCGAGCAAGAACTGCGCATGATCAGGGAACGGCTCCAGCACCTTATGGCATCCAGCCCGACAGTCATTTATTCCGCCAAGACATCAGGAGATTACGGCGCGACCTATGTCAGCGAGAACATTCTCGAGCAACTGGGGTATGAGCCGCGCGAGTTCGTGGACGATTCGGGTTTCTGGGCCACTCATATCCATCCCGACGACAAGCCTCGTGTGCTGGCCAATCTCTCATGCCTGTTCCGAGATGGACACCATGTCGACGAATACCGCTTCTTGCACAAGGACGGGACATATCGCTGGATGCATGATCGCTTAAAACTGCTGAACGATCAGGCCGGCAATCCTCTGGAAATTATCGGTTCCTGGATCGATATCACAGAGCGGAAACGAGCCGAAGAAGCGCTACAGAAGAGTGAAACCCGTTTCCGCCAGATTGCCGAGACCATCGAAGAAGTCATCTGGTCTGCCGATCCTGCAATCGGCAGGATGCTGTATATCAGCCCGGCTTATGAGCGGGTGTGGGGACGCACCTGCTCCAGTCTGTATGAACACCCGAAGTCCTTCCTCGAGTCCATCCACCCTGAAGACCGTGCGCATGTCCATGCTGGTCTTGCCGTACAGCAGGACGGCCTGCCGTTTGCCCACGAATACCGGGTGGTACGGCCGGACGGCATGGTCCGGTGGGTGTGGGACCGGGGATTTCCTGTTCGGGATCGTGAAACAGGTTGTGTCACTCATTATGTGGGCGTTGCCTTGGACATCACCGAACGCAAACAGGCTGAGGAGGCGCTACGAGTCAGCGAAGAACGGTTCGCAAAAGCCTTCCGCTCAAGTCCTCATCCGATCATCGTGACCGAACTCGAAACCGGATGTTGCCTCGAAGTGAATGAAGCCTCGCTCCGCTTGTTCGGTTTTCGCCGGGAAGAAGTTGCCGGACAGAGCACGATCACCTTAGGACTCTGGCCGACCGATGCGGACCGAAAGAGATTCATCGATCGCTTGAAAGCCGACGGTTCGCTCCGCAATCTCGACCTGACGTTCTATACGAAAGATCGCACTGCACGGCGCTGCTTGGTTTCGTGCGAATTGATCGAACTTAACGGGAACCAGTGTGTGGTGACAGTCGGAACCGACATAACAGAACAAAAACGTGCTGAAGAGGCATTGCGCCGCAGTGAGCAGGAAGTCCGCCTGGCATTCGAGGAACGGGAACGTCTCAGCCAGGATCTGCACGACAACCTGCTCCAGTCGCTCTACGCCGTCGGCATGGGGCTGGAGCTGACCAAACAGAAAACTCAGCGCCTCTCTCAAACGAACGCAAAGCGGATTGAGGAAACCATCGACCAGCTCAACGGCGTCATTCGCGAGGTGCGCAATTTTATCCCTCGCGTGCAGCCCCCACGCATTCAGGAAGGAACCGTGGCCGATGCAATTCGGTCGCTGGTCCATTCCTTTATGGCAACAGGAGCAGGTCCTGTCTCATTGTCCATTGATGATCATGCCGCCGGGCGACTGTCTCCTGAACGAAGCCTGCATGTCTTCGCGATCACCAAGGAGGCGCTCAGTAATAGCGTTCGCCATGCTAAGGCCACGCGACGCTCAGTGACGCTCCGGCAGGAGAGGGGAAAAATTCGGTTGGAGGTGACCGACAACGGCCACGGGTTTGAGACAGCTCGCCGGCACAACCAAGGCATGGGGTTGAAGAACATGCGGGCCAGGGCTCGCAGACTTCGGGCTCGCTTGACCATCAAATCGGCACTGAACAAGGGAACGACAATCACCCTCTCTCTCCCCTCGTCATGAGCGGATGGTCTCTTTGGGCTACCGCCATGCCCATCTGAATGCTTCCCGCGGCTTTTCCTGAGCATATGCCTGCCCGCGCATGCCATCGCGCCATCGAATCGAAGAATACATCCATTTATGCCAGAAACATCCTACGGTACATGACGGATCGATGCTGACAATAGATACACAAAGGTTGTCTATACTGCTGTCAGTTATCAATCTGTCCCTTTCAGGGTTCCTCCTATCGCCGATGAATATTCTGATTGCCGATCAAGACCCGCTTTTTCGTCAACGCCTCAAACGTCGCTTGGAGAAGATCTCCGGTGTTACGGTCATCGGAGAAACGGCCGAAGCCGAAGCGACCACTGTAATGATTGTCAATCGCAAACCCGACGTCATCATTCTCAACATTGATCTCAAGAACGGAAGCGGGATCGAAGTCCTTCGCCACATCACGCGTCTCATTCTTCATCCCACCGTCATCATGGTAACAAATCAACTTTCGCAGGAGTTGCGATCGGCTTGTGCCGTCGCCGGCGCGGACTTTTTATTCGATAAAGCGCTCGAAGACCGCAAAGTCGTCAACACCGTTCGGCTGCTCTGCCTCCCCGAACCGGAACAGGATCTGTCCGACCCTGCCGAGGCCCTGCCCGACTGACTCGGTCAATTCATATCGGATTTGACACAGAGGGGTCTCCTATCTAGGATAACGCGCTCGTAAGGGGGTATCTTTCAGACAAACGCGAAGGTTCAATCACCGAGGAGTGGCATGTCCGATCAACTTCCAGCTTCAAACTCGCAAGCCGCCGACCATCCGATTGAAAACGTGCTCGAAACGGTTGTGTTCGCCAGCCGGTGGATTCAAGCTCCGCTCTATGCCGGCCTCATCGTCGCCGAACTGCTCTACGCCTACAAATTCCTGATCGAACTTTGGGAAATGGCTATCCACATTCAACAGTTGGAAGAAACCAAGTTCATGTTGGGCGTGCTCGGCTTGATCGATGTGACCATGGTGGCCAACTTATTGACTATGGTCGTCATCGGGGGATATGCGACATTTGTCAGCAAACTTGACCTCGAAACTCACCCGGACCGCCCAGATTGGCTGACGCACGTCGATCCCGGCACCATCAAGATTAAGCTCGCAGCCTCGTTGATCGGCATCTCCAGCATTCACCTGCTCAAATCGTTCGTCGACATCGCCAATGAAGATTACGAACACGTCAAGTGGAAGATCTTCATCCACATGACTTTCCTCGGCTCGGCTATCCTGCTGGCCTGGACCGACAAGATCATGCAGAAGGAGAAGAAACACTGAGCTCGTATTGGAATCGATACAACTTGTAGCTCATTTGATCAATCGGCCTCAGTTCCACCTCCCGCATGGACCATGGGTAGACTGACTTCTCCTATTGATCCTGCGCAATCATTATCGGCATACGAGTTGCTCTCACATTTCATACTTCGGCCACAGGGGGTCAGGTGACATTTCTGTCTTCGCCCAATTGAGGGGTGATTTATGCAATGTTGGAATGTCTTGCCTCGAATCGCCGTTGCGACACTCATTGTTCTGGCCGGTTGCGCCTCACCCATCCTGCAGCTGGGCGAGCAATCCGGACTGTCTGAGAAGGTCAAGGGGAACGCCGAGCTTGCAAAGCAGTTTCTGAGCTGCAGTCGGCAGGCCTATGGGGACCAAACAGCTGAAAGTGCGTCTGCCACTCCCTCGATAACCCCCGGTGGGCAAGCTCCGTCCGTAGCACCGGCCTTGCCTGCAGTCGAAGCAGCAGTGGCCGACAGTCCTCAACTAAAGACCGATGAGGACATCCACGGACTGCTGGACTTAATTCGTGACATGGATGATCCGACTGAGAGGAAGGTCGACATCGGCCGTCTCATCCGCATCGCCGAAATGGGGAAACGCCTCCACGCTCGATTCCGGATCGACGAAGACCGATTGGCTCAGGACAAATCCCTATTCGCCCAACTCCTCCTCGCCTATAACAAGGCCTATTTCGGAGATATTCAATTCCGCACTCAGCCCACCCAGACAGGATCCGGAATCCAAGGAGTGTTTAAGGTGGTGTCAGCCGGGTTCGTCGACCGCAACGGTAATGCATTTGCTTTCCTCGGGCTTTCTTCAGAGGTCACCGTCTCGATGGACCCTGTGAAGCAGGAGCCGACCGTTCGTTTCCACGCGAGCTCGGTCGACTCACGACATGTGGCATCCGATTTGGTGAGGATCTTTTTAGAGGCCCTTTTCGACGCCGCCTTTCGAGTCCCGGCCACCCAGGAAGCCACTGCACTCAAGGTTAAGTGGAGCCGGGATGAACGCCCCTACCCGCGTATTGACCCGGACCATCCACCCATTTCATACGAGCAGTTTGCTCGCGTGGCGCGTGACGCGATGCGCGCTGAAGCGGCTGTCACATCGGCTGTCGGCAAAGCGGTCCGAGGAGGCGGGGTGTTCGAGACAAACAACGAAACATTGGCTGCCGCCGTGGAAACAGCGGGTGGCGTTCTCGCCAAAAAACTCGCCGAGCACGAAGCCTTCTGCTATTTCCAAGTCACAAAGGGAAAGCCACTAGTCATGAATCATGCTGACACCAAGACCGATGCACTGGCGGTCCTTACCGCGACGCGGTGATACCACGAACGGACTGATCATCGAGCATCAGAGGAGGCCACCATCATGAACGTGTTGTTCGCACTGGGACTGGGGTTCTCACTCACACTCACAGGTTGCTTTGCGAAAATTCAGCAGCTTCCTGCGCATCCCGACAGGAATACCCCGGTATTCGCGCCGCTGGCCGACCAGGAAACCCTCGTTGGATTGGCCGTATCCGGGGGAGGCAGCAGAGCTGCAACATTCGCCGCCGGCGCGCTGGAAGCCCTGGCCGAGATCCGCATCACGCGCGATGGAAAGGAACGCAGCGCGTTGGAAACGGTGACCCACATGTCCAGCGTCTCCGGAGGCAGCCTGGCTACGGCCTACTACACGATGACGAAGCCCCCGAAGTCTGTTCCGGTGCTCGGTGATCAGGGACTCTCGCCGGTGTACCGGAATTTCTTTTCCGACTTCAAAACGGCTATGCAGATGGATTTCCAATCTCGCGCAGCTGTCCGGCAACTGCTGTTCTTCAGAGCGTTCAACCCCACCAAATTCGCCTATTCATTTTCTGAAGTCTGGGACAGCAATTTTTTTCACGAGATGACCTTCTCCCAGCTCTATGCACGGGAACAGCGCGGCGACAGCCCACGGGTAATCCTGAACGGAACGGTGTACAACTCCGGCCAGCGCTTTGCGCTCACCACGTTGCCTTCCGAGGAGTTCGAGTATGATTTCATCGAGCTGCTGATTAAGGAGTTGAAGAAGCCCGATCGACCGGTACCGGTCACACCCGAAGGCTTGGCGATCATTCAAAGCGGGCTGGAGAAAGCCAAAAAGCAATTCCTTCCACTCACGTTCGACCAAATCGGGGCTAATCATGAGAATCTGCGGGTCTCTCTGGCAGTCGCGACCTCGGCCTCCTTTCCACCCGTGGTTGGACCAGTGACCTATAACGTGGACGGTAGGCCGCCATATCATCACATCGGCGACGGTGGGTTATTCGATAACCTGGGAACGGAATCCCTCACGACTCTGTTTTTGAAGAAGATCCCCCAGGGCTCTTCCAAGAAAGGATTGATCATCGTCATTGACACCTCCTTCCCCTTCGACGCCAATGCGGGTGAATTGGACAACAGCGAAAAGGGCTTCGAAGTGTTCAAGGACGATCCCTCCCGCATCGTCGGCATCATGGAAGAACGAGCCAACGTCTATCAAACCCTGCTCTGGCATAGTCTCAGGACCGAGGGTGTCGTCCTGCCTGACTTCGCCCATCTGAGGATTGTGGTCCTCAAACACACCGACGCCGACTGGACCGGCTATCAAGACTTGCCCGAGGCTTGTCGGGGCGAATTCTCTCAGAATGTGACGCCAAAGCAGATCAAGCAGGCGGTCGGCCAGATTCCAACCCTGTTTAAGATCAAAACTCCGTGTCATGGGGCGCTGCTCGTCAAGGCAGCCCAGAAGGTCGTCGACAAGTACCGACCCAGAATCGTGAAGTGGCTCGAAACCCCACAGTCGTAGGAGGTACGTCATGCCCTCCCCACAAGGCCCGCATGCCCCACTCCGGCTTCCGACGATCCTGGAAGAGGAGTACTTGAAGCTCCACACCTCCCCGGCAGCCGATTCCACGGCTACGCTAAAGTCTGAATACAAAAAGCTTCCGCACCCCAGCTTTGAGGACTACCCCGTGAACGGATCGGAGGACGAGCGCCTGAAAGCAGTCTACGAGCTCATCCACGGTCTTCCCGACCGGCGCAGTGCCCTCTGTTTCTCCGGTGGCGGCATTCGTAGTGCGACCTTCGGTCTTGGTGTGCTTCAGGGGCTGGCCCGCACCAACCTTCTTGAGCGGTTTACCTATCTTTCTACTGTCTCGGGAGGCGGCTACATCGGGAGTTGGCTTTCGGCATGGATCAAGCGGCACCCACAACGGATCGCGGGTGTAGCCGAAGAACTTAGACGGCAGCCACAGACGCCTTTGGACACGGAGCCTCTTCCGGTGACATGGCTCCGCAGGTACAGCAATTTTCTCAGCCCACGTTTGGGGCTGCTCTCTGTAGACTCCTGGACACTGATCGGGACATACCTACGCAACCTGCTCCTCAACTGGCTGGTCCTGCTCCCTCTTCTGGTTGTCGGATTGATGGTACCAAGGTTTATGGTCGCCCTTGTCCGGTGGAACCTTTCGGACATGGGTCTGCCTGAATCACTCATGAAGGTTCTCTTCTACGCCGGTCTGGGTCTTATCGTTGTCGCCATGAGCTACCTTCACCTCTATAGGCCGAGTCTTGAACCGTACCGCCCAGAAAATCTCAAGAAACCGATCGAACGCCAGAAATGGAAACCGTTTGAACCCCAGAAGTGGTTCCTGACTCTTTCTCTCATCCCCACATTGCTGAGTGTTCTGCTGCTCACAACCGCATGGGCCTGGTTTCGCAACGCCGGTGGCACGTTGCATCAACTAGCCGTCGATGGGCTCGGCAGTCGAGAAACCTTCATGGTGGGAGCCCTTCTGATTCATTTGATTAGCTGGCTGCTCTCAGCGCTGTTGTTACGTCGATTCAAGCATCTGAGCCGCTGGCTGTTCGTTGAAATACTGGTGATCGCCGGCACCGGTGCGCTGGGCGGATTCTTCCTCTGGTCGGTACTGGCGGAAACGCCGTCGGAGATGCCGGTCTCGAGCTTTGCCGAGTGGTACGCCGGGTTCGCGGTTCCCGGAGTCCTGGCCGTGTTTCTTCTCACCGCAACCCTGTTCGTCGGCGTCGCTAGCCGATACACTGACGATGATGACCGTGAATGGTGGGCGCGATCCGGCTCGTGGGTGTTACTGGCAGGAGTCGTGTGGGTTGCGGCCGCGACGTTAGTGATGTTCGGACCCGGCATTCTGGCCTTCACGCCTGCCGTGATCACCTCACTTGGGGGATTCTCTGGCCTGATCACCCTTGTGCTTGGGTTCAGCTCGAGGACCGCTCCCACCACGAGCCAAAGAAACAGGCGATCGGTGAAAGTGGCCGAGTACGCAGTCAAGCTGGCAACCCCTGTCTTTATCGTGTTCTTGCTCACGGTGCTGGCACTCGGTACGAGTTGGCTCCTGAAGATCTTGGCCCACCTGCACGGAGTTTTAGCGGTTGACCTGCAGTCCATCGGCCTGCAGATGCTGAGTGACCCGTGGGGCCATGCGAACGTCATTCACAATGCCCCCTTCTGGTTGCTGGTCGAAACGAGCTTAGCCCTGACAGCCCTCGGCTGCAGCATGGCCTGGGTGATTAATATTAATAAGTTTTCGCTCCACTCTATGTATCGCAACCGTCTGATCCTCGCGTATCTTGGCGCCTCCCAATTAGAGAAGTATGGCGTGAAACGGACCCCGAACCTCTTCACCGGCTTCGATCCCGACGACAATATACAGATGCATGATCTGGCGCCACCTGGCCAACCAATCTCGAAGCCCTTTCACGTCATCAACATCGCGCTCAACCTGGTACGAGGCACCAATCTCGCGTGGCAGCAGCGAAAAGCACAGTCGTTCACTGTCTCACCGCTGCATTGCGGCAGCTTTGCGAGTCACTTGGGCTATCGCTCGGCTTCCCGGTACGGGACCAATAGTGGGGTCGGAAAGGCTATTACGGTCGGAACAGCCATGGCCATCTCCGGAGCGGCTGCGAGCCCCAATATGGGATATCATTCATCGCCTGCCGTCGCCTTCTTGCTCGCGTTCTTTAACGTGCGGCTGGGTTGGTGGCTGGGTAATCCTGGCGACGCCGGCGCGCGAACCTACGACCGGTCTTGCCCCGAATTTTCTGTGGGCCCGTTGCTCGCAGAGGCCTTCGGACTGACGGACGAGAATAGCCGGTATGTCTACCTGTCGGACGGAGGGCACTTCGATAATCTGGGTCTGTACGAGATGGTGCTGCGCCGATGTCATTGCATACTTGTGAGCGACGCAGGCGCCGATCCGGATTTCGCCTTTCAAGATCTGGGAAATGCGATCCGGAAAATCCGCATTGATCTGGGCGTCGATATTGATATCAAGCTGGAAAGGCTGAAACGGCAAGAGTCGACCAGACACACCTCAGGACACCATGGGATCGGCACGATCCACTATAGCCGTGTGGATCCCGGGGCGGAGGATGGCATCCTCATCTATCTGAAACCCTCGCTTACCGGAGAAGAACCGGTGGACGTTCTGGAATATGCGAGCAACCATGAATGCTTTCCGCACGAACCCACGACGGACCAGTTCTTCGACGAGTCCCAATTCGAATCCTACCGGCGGCTTGGGGAACACATTGTCGAAGAAGCCTTCACCACGGCACTCGCGACCTCACAACCTGCACTCAGTAAGGTGTTTGAAACACTGCGCGACCGCAGTGAGAATCCGCGTGCCTGAATATCGATGCCGCGATTTCTCGACGCTACGCTACAGCCAGGCGGAACTCATCGTGCCCTTCGCATCCTGCCAATGCGGTGTCCAGGCCAGGGCAACCAGTTTCACGGCAATGTTGGCCTTGGCAGGTTTGAGAGAAATGGCTTCGAGTTTTTCGTTGAGCGGATCGGTTGTCGCTGCAAGGGCATCGGCTTCCGCTTTGAACTGCGCCTCCAGATCGGCGAGTTGCTGTTGGAGTACAGCCACATTCTCCTGGGCCTGGCCGACGTCTTGAGTTTCTTTCATCACACGTCCTGCGCTCCGAATGGCCGTCGTCGCCTTGCCGATATTTGTCGCGCTGATCGCCTTGCGTCCCAAGAATGCCCCGAGAATCGTCGCGCCGACGGAAATAGCCGCCTGCACTTGACTCGATCGGGACTCCACCTGCTGACGTTCGACCATCTGCTCGGCCCGTCTGATGCGATCTTGAAGCGACGCGATCTTCGGCGCATACTTTTGACGCAGGCCCTCTGACTGTTTGTCCCGCTGTTCACGGCCACCCTGCTGCAATCGCACGCGGAAATCCCGCTCCGACTCGCCGGGTTTCGAAATCACTTTCGTACTGGGGCTCTTCAGCAAATCGACCTTCTGGGTTCGGAACAGCCAGCTCGAAAAATCTTTGCTCCAAACCTCATAGCTCTTGGCTTTGCTTGCCGCGCTGGGCACAGGGGCAAACTGCGCACCCTCGACGGGTGACGACTCCAAGTCACCGAGAGCCACGGCCGCTTCCGCAGCATGGTCCCAGTCCACGGCCACTGCGCCATCTGAAATTGGGACAAGCACGGTCACATCCTGTGTCACATCGATACCCGCCTTGCTGTCGGACACACGCACTTGGGAAGCGCCCAGTAACATCGGCTGGTAGATCAACGCACTGCCGCTCGGCTGGCTTCCCCTGACAGGCATGAACTGCTGCGGCACATCCGGTGGCAGCATCGGACGTGAGGCGTAAGGCGTAAGGCGTGAAACGTGAGACGAAATTTCCAACGATCCCAACTTTGTACTCTCCTCCTTACCCCTTACGCCTAACGTTTCACGTTTCACGGGGTCCATCAGCGTCTTGATCTGTGTGCGGGTAAGCGGACCCCGCAGATAGGAAAGCGTCCACCTCGTCTGAAAGACCTCTGGTGCATCTTCATGGACATTGTTCAACAGAAACACACGATTACCGAGGCCTGCCAAAATCTGTTCCATCCCCTGTTTGTCGAACTTCTTCCCGCTGCTCGCCGCGGCCCCTTCGAGCCCTTCCAACACACGGGCCTTATCTCGTTCGGTTTGCAGACGCCCGATAAACCAGGTCCCGGTGTTGGCCAGGCCTTTGTAATCGAGATCGACCGGATTCTGTGTCGCCAGCACCACGCCCAGACCGAACGCGCGCGCCTGCTTCAGCAACGTCAGCAGCGGTTGTTTTGATGGCGGATTAGCGACAGGCGGGAAATAGCCGAAGATTTCATCCATATACAGAATGGCGCGAAGGCTGGTCGTACCGGACTGCGCCCGCACCCATCCCACCGTTTGACTGAGCAAGAGCGTGACAAAGAACATGCGCTCGGCGTCGTTGAGATGCGCGATTGACAAAATCGCGAGCCGCGGTTTTCCCCCACGCGAGTACAGCATCTGTCCGACGTCGAGGGCTTCTCCTTCAAGCCAGGACTGGAAACCCGGCGCCGACAGCAAGTTGTTCAACTGCATTGCCAACGCGAAGCGATCTTTCGACGGATAGAACGAGTCGAGATCGAGCACACCGATCTTTTTGATGGGCGGGGTCTGAATCTGCTGAATCAACGAAGCCAGATCGAGATTTTGTCCCGCCTTCCAGGTGCGGTCAAGAATCGTCGAGAGGAGAATGTGTTCCCGGCTCTTGATCGGATCAGCCTCGACGCCGATGAGTCCCAACAGACTGGTCACCGTCGTGCTGAGACGCTCGCGCAGCATCTCGGCGTCGTCCACAATTTCTTGGGATGGTGCGGCGAACGACTTGAGAATGGACACCGGAATGCCGGCATTGCTGCCCGGCGTATATACGACCACATCGGCGGCATCGCGCAACTTCTGAATCCGTTCCCCGCTCTGCCCCCAATCGCCCAGGCCCTTCTTCCAGAGTTCGGCCTGTCCCTTGGCATAATCCGCCGGTGAAAGCCCTTTCTTGCGGGCATCGTCTTCATTGATCCATGGTGCAAAATCTTCGCCCCGCAGCTGCGGAAAGGTCAGCATCAAATCGGCGAGATCCCCTTTGGGATCGATGATGAGGGCGGGAATGCCGTCGATCGCCGCTTCTTCGAGAAGACCGATGCAGAGGCCGGTCTTTCCGCTTCCGGTCATCCCGACGCAGACCGCGTGAGTGACCAAATCTTTCGAGTCGTACAATAGCCATCCCGGCTTCGCCCGCTTGGCTGCCAGATCATAGGGGCGGCCGAGGTAAAAGACGCCGAGCTTTTCGAAATCTTCGGCCGACCCTGAGCTAGCTGGTGCCGCAGCAGATTTTGCTGAATCCTTCATCTTGGTTGTCTCTTTCTTCTTCGGCGCCATGATTCCGCTCCTTCTGCTTATTTCCTCTGACAAGGGAGCAGCCCGTCTATTCTTCCCTGCGCGCGTCGAACGAGCATCGCCCTCAATTTCACAATACGATAGATCTTGTGTGCCGCGTTCCGCGAGCAAGAAGAATGGGCGGGCTGCTCCCTACCTCACCATTCTTTAAAGATGAGAAACACGGCTCCAACCATCAAGCCAAACCCGGCGAGATAATTCCACTTGAGCGGCTCTTTGAGGTACAGCACCGAGAAAATACAAAACACCACGAGGGTAATGACCTCTTGGATGGTTTTCAACTGGGCGGCGGTGAATTCGTAGTGCCCGATTCGATTGGCCGGCACCTGAAAGCAATATTCGACGAAGGCGATGCCCCAGCTCACAAGAATCACGATCCACAAGGGCGAGTCCTTGTACTTCAGATGCCCGTACCAGGCCATGGTCATGAAGATATTGGAAACGGTGAGCAGTATGATTGTGTGCATGGACTCTCCTCACAAGAGAAGATGGCTCTCGGCCGATGGTCAGTGCACGAACCCTGTTTCACGAAACCTGTTTTAAGCGGTCCCCCATCGGCTTCAGCTATATTCCAGTTTCTTCGTGCACCTTCGCCTGCGGCTGAGGGGGATCGACAATAAGCGCGCGACATTCTACGGTGCGATCATTCTTGCTGCAAGAAGGGATTGGCGAAAGAACTGCTGGTGCAGTGAATATAGGCGGGTTTGCTCTTCCGCATGATGCAGGCTGCGCCTTTGCACAGCCGGCCCAACGGCCTGTGCCAGAAAACCGAACACATCATGAAGATGGCTCGTTTGTCCGATCGAGAAAGCGGTTACCCCTTATCGCAGGTAATTTTCAGGGGCTCGATGTCGTTTGGCCATATCGAGCTTGCCGAGATCCGGCACACCCTGGGTGGCCGCAATCGTTTTCAAGAATCTCGTTCCAACAATGCTTGTTGATGACCCTGGCGCCTCTGAAAGCGATGACGCTCCGTCAGTTCTTTGTTTGACCCCAAATCCTTAGGTCCGGCCTTCCTTTTAGGCTTACAGGTACACCTCGTTCAGGCCGAATGCGCGGTGACGGCCGCCTGTGAGCGCGTCACCCGTTCATCTACCGCTCGCCAGTTGATGTTGCCGAAGAAGGCCTCGATATATTCCCCCCGCTCGGACGGCTGGTAATCCAGAAGAAAGGCATGCTCCCAGACGTCCATAACGAGCGCGGGCATATACCCCGTCACATTACCGATTTCGTGCAGGGTGATCCAGTGATTGGAGAGACTGCCGGTCTGTGGATGTTGATAACAGATGGCCCAACCGACACCTCTCATCTTGCCGACTCCGATGAAATCGGCTTTCCAAGTCTCGTACGACCCAAAGCTTTCCTCCGCGGCCACGCGGAAAGGCGCGTTACGGGATGGACCGTTCGATGCGGATCGCATGAGGTTCTCAAAGTAATATTCGTGCAAGACCATGCCGTTGTATTCGAAGCCCAGGCGGCGCTTGAGTTCCGAATAGGCCGGCATCTCTTCCTGATCCACACGTCCGTCTTTCAGAATGTCCTGCAGCAACTGGGTCAGATGGTTCGTTTCTTTCACATAGCCTTCGTAAAGCTTCATGTGCATGTCGATTGTGCGATCCGAAATGCCGCTCAAGCCGTGCAGATTAAATGGTCTCGAGATATAGGTACCTGCCTGTTTCATAGGATCTCCTTATTTACGGTTGCGGCGGGACCGGTCGGCCAGTGATGGAAAGTTCGGGGACCTCTACGCCCAACACTTTGTCCACCTGGCCGTCCCCGTTCAATTGAATCGTCAACCGATCACCGACTGACAGGTTCTGAAACAATTCGGGTTTTCTCACCTCAAGATAGATGCGCTTCCCTAGGTCGGTTCTCAGCAACCCTTTCCCCTTCGACAAATCTAGCTCCAACAACGTGCCCGTCACTTCGTACGGTTTCGCGCTCTGCGTCATCGCGTCGTAGGTGTTAGCTTCGCCCGCGAACGGCGGCAGCAGCCATGGAGCAAGAGTCAGACAGAGGATGATTTTCATTGTCATGTGCCTGCGATGTGGCAGCCGATTGTGAGTCGACTTCTCGACGGATGGTGTTTTGTAGGTAGGCATGGTGACCTCATCGTGTGTGTTGAGGCGAAACCGGTGGCGGCGAGGGGACCGTTGACCCCGGCCCTCCCGGAGTCGGACTCGGCGATGGAGGCGGAGTCGGATGCGTGGGCCCCGGTGTCGGGTTCGGGTCTTCGATTTCGTGCGGCTCCATCATCATCACGAGTGCCACCGTCGACAGCACACACGCCGGCCCTCGTCCGCTGCGCCGCCTCGTGGATTTCACAAGATCGGAAGACATGGTCATTTGGAACGCACTTCTTGTCCCTTGTCCGAATCCGAGCAGACGCGGCCAGCCCTCACGATGGAACCAAAATTGCCCATCATGATGGATGATCTTTCTCCTCCGATGCCGGCCAACTCAATCATGATGTAGCGACCGTTGCCGCCATGGCACGGCACAATTCAGCGCACCGTCTACACTCTCTCGCGCAGGGCCCGCACAACGCATGGTGCGGCGCGTGTCGTTCGCAGGTTTCGGCGCAGACGTCGCATACCTCTGCACAGAACTGGCACGCACGTTCAGCCAAAGGGGATTGTCGGCTGACCCATTGAGCCGCGAGCAAGCATGAGTCGGCGCATTCGCGGCACTGTCGGATGCACCGTGCCGTCAACTGCATGTCCGATTCATGTTCCATCCCAATCATGCCGTCTTCACAGGCATTACAGATCTCCGCGCACGCAAAGCAGGCAACAATGCACTCTTTCTCATGTTGTGTGAACGACCGACTGTCATGAGGCATATGATCCTCCTTCGTGTGGCTGCTCATTTCGCCCGCCGGAGGTCGCCCTGAATGTCGGGCTCAGTCTATCAATTGGAAAGAAGCCACGTCCGGTCTTGGAGGGTCTCAGCAGCGACCGGACTCAGTTCCAATGATGCGCATCCCTCCACTCAGACCTTTCGACCAACCAAAACAATCCATTGTCCTCGTAGGTCAACTCGAAGACCTCATTCATTTGTTCGATGAGGTCCTGATCCGGCTCGAGGATCGAACCGCCCACGCCTTCGTTGCCGATTTCGTCCTCGTCCCAGGCTGCTTCCGCGTTCCCGCCAAGAAGGGCGGCATCGCCAGCATCGGGAAGAGCCCGTTGCGACGCTCGTAGGTCATGCGACCACTCCTCAGATTGATTCAAGAAGTAGAAATCGTCGGCGTCCGCACGCGATATCTCGGCTTCAATGAAATCGCGAACAAGTTCTTCGGCATCCTGTATGCGAATCAGTCGATCTGATTTCTTCGTCATGACCATTACCTCCTCGTGAAATGGTGATGACACCTTCCTTATGAGATGGGAAACAAAGCAAATCATGGACCGGCGAGCCACCAAGTGTGGTCCCTGCACCGAGGAAACGGAAACATGCAGGATTACGGCAATATGGACGCTACGGCAGAAAAGTAAGAGGCGAGGTGAAGATCGAGACTTCTGACAACTTGTTCTTCCGCAGACAGCTTGTCCGATCGTCTTGATTCTCGATTCCAACTTGGACGGGCGGCCTTCGATCATGCCGTCGCAGCAAATCCGGAAGTGCTGCACAGGGTGTTGATCATCTGAGGTACAGAAAATTGACTAGATCGGTCATGCAAGATTCCGGCGATCTCGATCCATCAATCTCGACCTAGCTCTGGCTGCCGTGATCCCATCCATAATGGACCGCTTCTTTATATTGATCCCACAGACCCATGGTGCCTTCTTCCCAGCCGCGATGCGCCTGCTGTTCAACCGCGTTCCAGTCCATACCGCGATAGCGCGGGTCGGTTCCGAGGTCGTATCCGTATCGATAGGCCGGGCGGTACTGTTAGTAGGCATAGCCGCTGTCGGCGTACTTCGACTCATAGTCGCGACGGAAGTCCAGTTCAAGACGCGTATAGGCGTCGGCCTTCGTCTGGTCGATCTCCGTCTTTCCGCCGGAGCGAGATGCCACAAGAACGAGGACGGTGGTGTTCGTGTGTGTCATGGCCACCGCATTCGTGATCCTTCCCGCGGGCCCTTCGACGGTCGGTGGTATCGCATCCAGCCCGGCCAGGCCTCCCACAAGGAAGGAGATCGGCAGCATGATTGTGAACGGCCGGCAATTCGAACTCATAAAGCCCTCCTGCTTGCTCGAACGGCACCTCCCCCAGTCCTACGCAGGCTGCATGTCACGACGACATGCGGATGACGGACAGCAGGTCCGTGACCAGCACTGCGAGCCACCCACGATGGATGTTGAGCCGAAACTCGACGGCTGAACCTCCGCACTCCTCGGTCTAATCTGCCGCAGGCACCATGGTCGCAGGGAACCGGATCGTCCAAAGTGCTTGGGCGATCCGGCATAACCGGCTCTGTGGAACACCCTTAGCGCTTGGACACATCGAGCGTTGCCAGGAAACTCGCGAGATCCTCGGCGTGCTCCTCCTCTTTCGCCAGGATATCTTCAGCCATGCGCCGGGTCGTCGGGTCGTCGTCGCCCAGGTAGCGGATCATCCCCGCATAGGAATCGATGGCGACCCGCTCCGCCACCAGATTTTCCTTGATCATCTCCACCAATGACTCGGCTTCCACATACTCGGAATGGCTCCTCGTGAGCAGCCCTTCCGGGTTGAAATCGGGCTCGCCGCCGAGTTGGATGATGCGGGCCGCGATTTGATCGGCGTGCGCCTGCTCGTCCGCGGCATGGGCGAGGAACTCCTGGGCAACCGGTCCTGCATAGATGCCATCCGCCATGAAGTAATGCCGCTTGTACCGCAGCACGCAGACCAACTCGGTGGCGAGAGCTTCGTTCAACAGCTTGAGGACCATCTTACGGTCCGCTCGGTACCCTTCCGTCACCGCCCCGCCGTCGGTATGTTCACGGGCTCGCCGACGTACGGCCATCACATCGTTTGGGAATGTCTTGTTGAATTTCTTCTTCATGGGCCTCCTCTCGATCGTTCGATCCGCACCCATCGCGTCCCCTCGATCAGAGGACGGATGCCCTCCATTGCCGGCATGATCCGACGGAAGTGATATTTTGTGGGCATGCCGTGCCGATCTGCATCAGCCCGTCGTCGGTAAACTCGCCCCGCTCCTCCTTGAGCTCTTCCTTGAACTGACTCCATTGACCTTTGAATTAATCGCAATTCATTCGCATCCATCCTTGCGAAAGCTTAGCGTGGCTGTACTGCATCGGCACCCTCTTGGGAGCGAACGGTGGAGTTTGGTTCGCGACTGTCGATTTGATTCCGAAGGACCGTGGAGTCCCCCGGCATCAAGGCTTCGGCCTCCTTCAGCGCGTCTTGTGCGTCACGTTCACGACCTTGACGGCGATAAATGCCTGCTAGCGTATCGAGGACGTAGGGCCGCAGGGGGCCGGCGCGGTTCAGTGCTGTCAATGCCAAGCGTTCGGCTTCGGCCACCCGGCTCCCTAGCGTCAGATAAATCATCGCCAGATTATTGTTTGCGCCGGGATGGTCCGGCTCAATTGCCAGCGCCCGGTTGTAATAGTCTTGCGCTTCACCGAACGCTCCACGTTCGAATGCGAGATTGCCCAATCCCACCAGCGCTGTCGTTGAGCGAGGTCGCTGTCGCAGTGTTGCCTGGAATTCCTGATCTGCAAGATCGTTCAGATGCTGCGTTTCATAGATGAATCCCAGCCTGACATGTTCCTCCGCTGTAAGCGGATCAGCCGGCATGATCGCTCGCTGGGCGGAGCAGGCGGAGGCCGCGCCGGCAAGAATCATCGCGCATATGCCGCTCCTCATATACATATGCCGCCCGAGTCTACTCATGCGTGCCTCCCCGTCTCTTCATTGGGGCAAGACTCGAAGCGTCCACCGGCTGGTTTTGTCCCAACTCTTCACAAACCGGCTGTCCGACAGGAAGGCATCTCGTTCGAGTCCTGAATGAACGTAGAAACCTTGTCGCTGCGCATCGTATCCCGTAACGACCACATAATGGCCCTGAGGAAACATCAGAAACCCAAGATCGAGAAATGCTATCACCGGATGGCCGGCGGCAAGTTCTTCACGGAGATTGTCAGTACTGCCCAGATAGGCTTCCGCCTTGAAGCCACGCGCTTCCGCGGCCAACAACAAATCCAGTGGCAGGGTTCCCCGCAAATGATTGAGATAAATTTCTTCTCGGAGCGAACGCGGATCGGTCGGGGCCCCCCAGAACGTCAGGACGCTGGCAAGCGTCGCCGGGCCGCACTGGTCGGTGCTATCAGGAAAGAATGGCACCCCGACCAGGTGGTGCACCTTAGGATGGAGTGCATCTGTGGAAACACCTGGAGATCCCGCACAGCCGGTGACAGTCGCCCCCCATGCGGCGAAGGCCACGCACGCAAGTCCTATGTGAATGTGTGTTCTCATATGAGGATGAGGATAACCACTGCAACGAGAATGATGAGCAGCACCGTCAAAATGGTACTCAACGCCCCGTCAATACCACCGCCAGGCAATAATGAGTTAATCTGCGTCGCCACTTGGTGTAATTGAGCGTCCGACAGGCGATCCAGCCGTGAATCGATCTCTTCACGACTGAGCCCGAGATCCCTAAGACGTTGCTGGACAACCTTGGTTTCCAACACATGCTGAATCGTCCGAAGATCCTCGACTCGGTCCATTCCGGATTCGGGTATAGACACTACCGAACCATCGGAAGGAACAGAAGGAACCAACGAGGCGCGGCTCTCCAACGGCGACATGCATAAGGCAAACGTGAGTACCACAAACAACCACGCCGTTATTCTGATTGGAATTCTAATGTCCATGATAGTTCGCATGGCCCGCCTCCTCTCACGTCCTCTGGCCTGGAGATGCCGATTCATAAGTCACAATCGGGTGCCTCCTTACACTCGGACTACGGCCTCATCGGTCGATCAGGCATAAACCGGCTGTTGCCAATCGTTCCTGATCCTGCATAAGCGTCACTTCAAGAATCCGAACAGCCATAAGAGAACGACGAGGCCGGCCGGTATGCGCATGATCCACAAGATGAATCCTTTGCCTAACGGCCCCATAACCTTCGCCTCTCAGTCTCGGCAACCTCAGCAGCCATCCCATGAAAGGTCGTCCGCTTATCTCGCTCGTTCATACGTCTCCAATTCACGATCGAGGACGGCGAGCATTTTGAGATGAGCGGTATGATCGGTCGCCAGATCGGACGTGAACAACACGGGATACCGGTCCTGAACGAACCGCGCAAACTCGTCTTGACGATCGGACGGGATATTCATCAGAACCGCAAGAGAGGTGAGGTAAGGACCTCCGCCTTGGGCCATATCCTGTCGCAGGTTCTCGAAGGCGACGCCGGCAAACAGATTCACTTTTTGCTTCTGCTCCACCATCCCATCGGCCGTGAACATGGAGCCCGGGCTCGTGCTCGAAAAGAAGTTAACCGTCGTGTCCATGGTCGCCTTCGTCGTGTTACAGGCCGTTAGGCTCAGGCCTAATCCCGCGATCACCAACCAGGAGAATACTTCTCGTATGATGCAATTCTGTCTCATGATGACTCTCCTCCCTAGAGCGCGTGAGTTTGCTGTGTTTGCTGTGTGTGATGGACGCTTGCTCAGGTCACGGGCGGAGTCCGTCCGCTCAACAGGTGAATGAGCAGCAGGACCATGCCGACAACGAATAGGACCCATGAAATCTGCGTGGCCACAGCGGCCACGCCGGACGCGCCGAGTACGGCTGCCACGATCCCCACGATGAGGAATAGAAGCGCGTAGTACAGCATCGGACCACTCCCTTCTTTACCTCGATAATCGAGAGTCTTGGTTGAGCGGGCAGAGAACATGAAAGACTCCTCAGCGATCCTCTTTGTTCTCTTTGCCTAGTTTCGCTTGGAACCGCTCTGTTTCTTGAACCACTCATCCGTCCAGCGCTTGACATCTTCTTTTCGGTCCCCATACCGCTCTTGCACCTTACCCTCGAACTTGTCGTAATTGCCTTCGATCTGCTTGAGGTCATCGTCGGTGAACTCGCCCCATTGCTTTTTCAAATCCCCTTTGAACTGTTTCCACTTTCCCTGGAATTGGTCTTTGTTCATGACCAGCAGGATCGGGGAAGTCTCGACCGATGCCGGTGGCTGAGGAGTCTGGTATGCCGCTTCCGCCGACCACCACGTGCCGGTCGAGGTCATACCAACTGCGACGGCTGCGGACAGGATCATGTTCGTCAGTTTCATCGTGAGTCTCCTGTTTGTATGGGCTCAGTAGCCAGAGCGATCAGGCCGAGCGGAATGCCGTTCGGCGTGATGCACGGACATTCCTACTTATCAATCCTGGTTTGCATGGTCTGGGCATCGACGTAGACCTTCTGCGTCTTGTTGTTGTGGTCGATAATCTCGACTTTGTACACGGTCCGTCCTTCCTCCTTGCTGAGCTCCGCCTCGACCGCCTTTCCCGGCATAGCCGCTACCGCCGCGAGGACGGCCTTGTCGAGCGTCACGGTCGCGCTCTTCGCAAGTTCCTGGTTCGTCTCGAACAGAGCCCAGGCAGAGGAGCCCATCAGACCTGCCATCAACACGGATGCGATGAATACCTTCTTCATGACCAAAACCTCCTTTGTGTGAATTGAACAATCGAAACAATGATTATGGTGAAGCACCGCCGTCCGCGCGTCTTCGACGCTCCTATCCCGCCTTCGGCATCGTGCCTGGCTTCCCGGACCCCTCCCGCCTTTGGTACCACTGTTCGACCCAACGACGGACTTCCTCTTTCTGATCTCCGTACCGTTTCTGCAATGAGCCGATGAACTTGTCGTAGTCGCCTTCGATCTGCATCAGATCGTCATCGGTAAACTTACCCCATTGCTTCTTAAGCTC
>DATIFR010000232.1:0-4327 GCA_035455145.1 Nitrospira sp. | reverse complement strand
GGACGGCCGTTCGGAACATGGTCCGGGCGGGTGTACCTGAAAAGGTAGCGATGGCGATCTCAGGGCACAAGACCCGGAGCGTCTTTGACCGCTACAACATCGTGAATGAGAACGACCTGCAACAAGCCGCGCAGTCGCTCTCTGCTTATTTCGAAAAGCAGACGGTTACACTCGCGGGTACACTGGCTGAATTGAGAGGGGAGCGCAACAGTTCTGTAAGCCGCCAAGAGGTTGAAACGTCAGCGGAAGTTGTGGAGCTGGCGAGAGGAATCGAACCTCCAACCTGCGGTTTACAAAACCGCTGCTCTGCCGATTGAGCTACGCCAGCCCGTGAAAGGTTGGAACTGTTCGGCTACCAATTTGATTTCGACACCCTAGCAATTCGCTGAAGATTCTGTCAAGAAATCTGGTCTCAATCTCCAGGAGGACTATGCCTGCCTATCCCTCGCCTCAGCCCTTGACGTTCCCTTCGTCCACCAACTATCTTCTCGCTATCGTGCTCCTATAACCTGGAGGTAGGGATGAGAATTGTCCGGATCATCGGAGTTGTCTGCGCACTGGGACTCGTGAGCGCGTGCTCTAACACGAGGTGGGTCCATCCCACAAAGCCGGAATCCGAGTACACGAACGACTACAACCGCTGCCAGAATCTCATTCTGCGCGACCCCAAACTTCAACAGGGTAACCAGTTGCTGGTCGTCAACGCCACTGAGCGCTGCATGCAGAAGGAGGGCTGGCGGTTGGTGGAAGACGAGTAGCCTCTAGGAGATTTTGCCTTGTACGGCAGGAGGTTCCATGTGGCGGACAATTTTCCCTTCAACCATATAGATCACCAGCTCTGCGATGTTGGTGGCATGATCGGCAATCCGCTCGATGTACTTCCCGATAAACGTCAGGCGGATGGCACGGGTGATCGTGGCCGGATTTTCGAGCATGAACGACAGTAATTCACGAAACAGCTGATGGGTTAAGTCGTCGACGAAGTCATCGTCGGCGCAGACTTTTCGAGCCAGCGTCCCGTCCGACCGTACAAAAGCATCCAGCGATTCGCGCACCATTTTCATCGCCCAGTTCGCCATCCGAGGGATGTCGATGTACGGCTTCAGCTGCGGCTCTTCATTCAGTTCAATCACCCGCTCGCAGATATTTTCAGCCAGGTCGCTCAAGCGCTCGAGCTCGGTTGAAATCTTCATCGCCGTCGTGACGAACCGGAGGTCCCGCGCCGCCGGCGCCTGAAGGGCCAGCAACCGGATGCAGTTTTCGTCAATTTCCACATCGAACCGATTGACCAGCTTGTCCCGCTCGATCACCTGTGACGCCAACTCGGAATCTCGATCCACCAGGGCTTTGATGGCGCGTTCTATCTGCTCTTCCACCAGCGCCCCCATCTTGAGGAGCTGGGTCTTGAGGTCGGCGAGTTCTTGATCGATGTGTCGTTGCATGGCGAGGTCCTGTTTCGCGGTCAGCCGAATCGACCGGTGACATAGTCTTCGGTCAACTTGACGGATGGATTGGTAAACATCTTCTCTGTTCGAGCGTACTCCACTAATCGTCCTTCGTACATGAATGCCGTGTAATCCGACACCCGGGCGGCCTGCTGCATGTTGTGCGTGACCATAATGATCGCCACCTTTTCCTTCAACTCGGTGACCAGCTCTTCTATGCGGGCCGTCGCAGTAGGATCCAGTGCCGATGTCGGTTCGTCAAACAGCAGGAGTTCCGGATCGGTTGCCAGGGCCCGAGCTATGCACAAACGCTGCTGCTGTCCGCCCGAAAGGTTAAAGGCGGGCCCGTGGAGGCGGTCTTTGACCTCTGCCCACAGGGCGGCATTGCGCAGCGCCCGCTCCACAACGATATCCAGGTCGTGGCGGGCCGATGTGCCGCGAATGCGCATGCCATAGGCGACATTTTCAAAAATTGTTTTCGGAAACGGGTTGGGTTTCTGGAAGACCATGCCAATGCGCATACGGATCTCAATCGGGTCAACGCCCGGTCCGACGATGTTGACCTTATCCGGATAGAGAAGTACTTCCCCTTCATAGCGATTGCCGGGATACAGGTCATGCATCCGGTTGAGGCAGCGAAGATACGTGGTCTTCCCGCACCCCGACGGACCGATCAGCGCCGTCACCCGGCGATCATACAAATCAAGCGAGACATTGTGCAGTGCCTGAGCCGCCCCGTAGTAGAAGCTCAGGGCGCGGGATTCCGCTTTCAGCACGTCTTGTGAGGCAGCCATCGCATTCATCGCGTCACCAATGGATTCGCTTCCTGAAGCGGGCGCGGATGATGATGGCCAGCGCATTCATGGCCAATGTCATGAGGAGTAACACCAGTCCGGCTGCCGCCGCATTGACGTGGAACTCCTCTTGCGGCCTGGAAACCCAGTTGAACATCTGAATGGGCATCACAGTAAAAGGGTCAAACAGCCATTGTAAGGAAATGAATGGGAACTCTGCCTGCCACGGCGGGTGGGGGAGAAAGGCAATAAAGGATAAGGCGCCAACGGTAATGAGCGGCGCTGTTTCGCCGACCGCGCGCGAGAGCGCGAGGATCATTCCGGTCAACATGCCGCCCATCGAATAGGGTACGACGTGATCCCGAACGGTCTGCCATTTAGTGGCCCCGAGCGCGTAGGCGGCCTCACGAATTTGCGGGGGTACGCTCCGAATGGCCTCGCGGGTCGCAATAATCACCATCGGCAGGATTAGCATGGCCAAAGTAAGACCGGCAGTGAGAAAGCTTTGCCCTAAATGCAGTTCGTACACTAAGAGCCCGAGCGCCATCAGCCCGTAGACGATGGACGGAACGCCGGCCAAATTGGCAATGTTGATTTCGATCAGCTCGGTCACCCAGTTTTTCGGCGCATACTCTTCCAGATAGATAGCTGCACCGATACCCAGCGGGATGGCTGTCAGCGCCGTCAGAAACATAACCAGAATAGTCCCAACCCAGGCGCTCAGAATCCCGGCCTGATCCGGAAAGCGCGATGGAAAGGAACTCAGGAACTGCCAGGAGAGACGACCCAGCCCGTCAAAGATCAACTGCCCGAGCAAGGCAAGCAACACCAGCAGGGCAATCGACATAACTGCGCCTCCCTTGAGCGCAAAGAAACGATCGAGCCGTTTGTGTCGGGCGATCAGACGCTGAATTGCGCTGGGACTAATAAACTTGTCGGTATCGCTTCTTGAGAACATGGCCAGCAATATTGAACACCAGTGTGATGAGCATTAATGTTAGCCCGGTGGCGAAGATCGTCTGGTAACCGATACTGCCGTGAGGTAAATCGCCCAGACTCACCTGTACGATGTAAGCAGTCATTGTAGCCGCCGGTTCAAGCGGGTTCCACGTCAAGGTCGGCTGCATCCCCGCAGCGATCGCCACGACCATCGTTTCTCCAATGGCCCGTGAGACTCCCAGGACATAGGCGGCTGTGATCCCGGACAAGGCAGAGGGAAACACGACACGAAGCGCGGTTTGCATGCGCGTGGCTCCCAATGCAAAGGCGCCCTCTCGAAGATGGACGGGAACCGCTCGCATGGCGTCCTCGCTGACGGAACTGACATAGGGCACGATCATGATGCCGATTACCAGGCCGGCACTCAACATGTTGAAGCCCGGCAGCTCGGGCCATACCTTTTGCAGCATCGGCGTCACAAACAGCAGCGCAAAATAGCCGTAGACAACGGTGGGTACGGCGCTCAACAGTTCAAGGGCCGGCTTCACGCTTTCTCTGATTGTTCGTGAGGCGTACTCACTCAGGTAGATCGCGATGAGGCTTCCCATCGGAACCGCCACCATCAGTGACACAATCGTCGTGACCAGGGTCCCTGACACCAGGGACAGAATCCCATAATGCGGTTCGGCGAAGAGCGGGGTCCATTGCCGATCCGTCAGAAATTCGACGAGAGAGACCTGCCGAAAGAACAGGACCGACTCATAGGCCAGCACCCCGACAATGCCGATCGTGATCGCCACCGACGTGAGTGCAGCGATCAAGAGCAGAAGTTCGATTCCCTTTTCTTTCCATTGATGCCACATGCGAGGAATCCCCGAAGATTCGGCAACCTTCTTCACGATGCCAGCTTCGAGCACATCGACATCCATTGGCGTCATCTTTTAGAGCGTAGCCTCGCGGCGCAACAAGTCCTCGATCTTTATGCCGATGGTCGACACGCCCTGAAAGGCGGTGCCGATCTTGCCGCTGCGAAAGTGTGAAAGGGCCAGCTCGTACGCCTGCTGGGGAAGCGGGACATATTTCACTTGCGGCACAAGGGCCGGAGCTTGGGCCAGGTAAAACTCGACGAAGCGTTTGACTTCCGGCTTT
>DATIFR010000231.1:0-8680 GCA_035455145.1 Nitrospira sp. | reverse complement strand
AGGCCTGTGAATGGCCTGTTCGATTGCCGAATGAAGTGGGAACACTCACCGTCCAGTTTGACGCCAAAGGGAACGCATGTCAGTGGACCTATCGAGACCTTTTCGGGGAGAGGCGAAGTCGCAGTCAGTGTTCGTAGTTTGGACAGACTATGGGTGTGAAGATCAGGATCTGTGACATCACAATCGTCAAGCGAAAGTCCATTTGCAGGTGTCACCCAAGACTGGGACAATAATCTGCGGACGAACCTCTTGCCGAACGGCAAATAGATCCTTTCACGATCTCCTGAAGAAGTACCAGGAGAAGCGGAAGCAATAGGAATGCAGGACAGTAATACCCTTAAAGTAACTCGTTTTTTGCTCTTTGCGGTAGCAGGGTTCATTGTGGCTGTTGTTTGTCTCCCTTTGGTCATTGGCTATGGAACTGGTCTGCGGAATACACTTGGAGCAGTGCCAGAATACTTTGTGAAGTGTCTTCCAGGCTGGAGCTTAACCAGTTGGTATGAGCACGATGAACTTTTTATTCCCATAGACAATTTCCAGCGCTTTCTCGACAAAGGCTGCCCCGAAATTGAGCCGAGAAACAGCCCGGGCGCAGCTGCATATATTTCCAACAGGGTGTTTCTTTTTATTCAGAGAAATCTGGATCGGTGGTATTTCATTGGATACCGTGCAGGGGTGGACAATGCCATCGAGACTATTCTCCCGGCATGGAATTGGGCCTTTAAGAACCATGCCCGGGTTCGAAAAGCACTCTTGCCTGTCCTTGGGCTCATCCTTGGGTTCATTGTGGTCGGTGTTTTCGCCGGGCTAAGGTACTTTTTGTTTTCGAGAGTCTCATAGGGAGAAATTATCTGATCAAATTAGCTGTATCCTCATCGGAGAAGTGACTGCCGGCTGGTTCGTGTCGGTGATGCCAACAGACTGGACATGGGTTGCTGCAGGAACCTCTAACCCATATCCGGCCCGGCATTTCGACCAACAGCGAGCGGTGATGGCATCGGGCTGTTGGGATTCGGACTAGGGCAACGACTACCGGCGCCAACACCCGCATCAGAGGTACTGCCACCTTCGCCCCCACGCTCAATACTGAGCGACCTGAGGTCACAACGTCTCTTTCCTGAGTTGCCACATCTTCCGTTGTCCTTTCGCGCCACATTTTCTCCAGCCCTACACTTCGAGCGTCACGCCGCCCGGAACACCCGCAACGGACTTGACCAGAGGGGGACAAACTGTCTCTTAAGAGGACAGGTTTTCTTCTGTCATCGACCCTACGCCCAACGATCATGAATCGAAGTGGTGGAATTTGCTTCATTCAGATCTCGCCTGCACCTTGGCCAACAAATTGCCAGTGGTATTTGTGCCGACCAAGGAGAATATGAAGAAGACGCTTACCATCTTCTAAATCCTGAGGTGGCATAGGTGGCATATGGGCCAATTAAACAAGATGTGCATCGTCTGGATTCCGTGTGCTTGCTGCTTGGCTGCGCTGCGCAGCAGATCCAGTGCCCCAATGCCGAGGGGCAGATCACCTAAACTAGGGGCCCCACGATCAGGAGACGCCCGCGACCTACATCGTCGAGGTGAACGACTCCGCGCGCGACTTCTGGTCGAAGGCCGCGTATCAATTAGAAGGAGTAGGCATGAGCGATCGTGACATGCTGAGCGAGGAGCAAGAACAATGACACTACATGTTGGCGAGTGGAGCAATGCTGTCGACACCCGGCGGGCAGATCGGGATCGCCCGCGCGACCAGTCCGTCCTGCTCAGAACTGTGGTGTTAGTGGGATATATTATTGCCTCTGCTCTCCTCATCTATTATTGGCTTTCTCCTCTTCGCTCCATCGGGCTCTAGTCTGCTGCTCTGGCTCCTTTCGCGGGAGGTATGTCATGGCACACTGGTTGGTGGACCTGATTGTGGACACGATCATTGTCCTCATCCCGTCCATGGCGCTCATCGTGTTTTTGACCCAATTACAGTAGCGGGCGGCGCGTTCGACCGACCATTCAGGGTGACGGCAGCCGCCTGGCAACGGAGGCACGTCATGGAACACTATGTCGACATCTTCGTGGCAGCGCTCCTCAGCCTGATAATCGTTTCCGGCTGGATAGCCCTGCTTGCGGAACTAGCACCGTAGCGTGCTCGCGGAATCGAGACAGCTGGAGTCCGAAAACTGTTTTCGACCTGGCATCACGCCCAGGACGGTTCCTCCGTTCGGACCTTCCCGCTAATACTTGCGCCGATCGTGTGATGATGACACGGCTGTCATATGTGCATTTTCCCGCTCTGTAACGTGACTCGTTATTTGTGTCGGACGGCTCCCTACTTCCGATGCGGTATTGCTGCGCGGTGGCTCCAGGCATAGCGTTGCCCCGCCATTCTGTTATCGCTCTTCACCTTCACCTCACAATAGGAGCAATATGAGCAGAAGAGTTTTCAGTCGCGTTCGGATGGTCGCGCTTGTCGCAGGCGTATGCCTCCTTAGTGCTAATCTGGAAATCACTCCAGTTGCCGCCGCTCCAGATGCACCCCAGGGTCCATTTGCAGGCGTCACCCAGAACTGGGACAAGAATCTGCCTAGCGCCTCGCGATTTACTGTCTTGACCGTCTTCGGTGGCGCAGCGGTGCGGGACAACAACACCGGGCTCGTGTGGGAGCAGGCGCCAAGTGCTGATCTCGTCATTTGGCGGATAGCGACATCCAATTGTCTTAACAAGCAGGTCGGAAAGACGGTGGGGTGGCGGCTGCCGTCGGAGGCGGAACTTAGCAGCCTCCGAGATCCCACGCTGCAGATCCCTTTTGTTCCGACGAGTGTCTTCACTGGGGTCTTGGATACTTATTAGACGGCGACGACGGAAGCAGTTGCTCCGTCGAACGCGTATATCGTGGGCTTCGATACGTTCACCGTGGGCGACCTCGATAAGGGCTTCCTTCCCGGCCTCCACTACTGGTGTGTGCGCGGTCCGATGAATGCGGATGTGTATTGAGCATTCAGTGATTGGCATGCTTTGATCCTTCGGGTTGCAGGGGGCCTCGGCTCCCTGCTCTCTCGACCAGCGCGAATGTAGACATAGCCTCTCTCTTCGTCAGAGTTTAATTATCACATTTAGAAAACACGGTCGGCGGAATATTCGTTCCCGTGCCTCCTTGCACGAGTCGCCTATCGCACTCTCGCGTCCTAATGGTACGATATGGCCAAACAGCCCACTCGCTGAGGAGGTGCCGTATGTGGTTCTTGCTCATCAGCTTCCTCCTTCTTGCTCCTGCGATCGTCCAGGCCGAATCTCGCGAGCGCCCGATGGTGCCGCCGTTGCCAGCGGATTCCGGCCCGATCACGGTCATCCCGTGGGGTACCGGAACGACGAGCTACTGGGACGATAAAGGGCAGGAGACGCGCACCTATCAAACCTTTCCAGGGATCGGCTATTACACCGGGCCAGCTGGCTCAGGCTTCATGTACGACAATTTCAGCCGGCGGGAATTAAGTGTCCCGTCAACCAGTCCGTCCGCGCCATGGCCGGGGACAGAGAATGATCTCGATTGCCGATCGTGCCGCTAGAGCTCTGCGCCAACCTGCGGCTCGCGTGCGGATTCGACGGCCGGAGGACTTGACAACCGTGTCTGCCTCGACCATCCGCTCTCCCGCAGAAAATTGTCAATCTGTCCTTTCAGTGTTTTGATGCGCGACAGCACGCCGTCATGGGAGCGCAGGCGCTGTCGGATTCCGTCCACAATTTCCGCGCGTTTGCCAGGGTCGATGCTGCGCCCATCCTTCTGGCTACTTTGGTGAGTAGGAGATGGTTCGCTGGGTATGGGAGAGGCGCTCTTTCCAAAGAGAGAGCGCCTCTCCCGGCAGATGAGATCCTACAAGAGGCAAAACGACACTATATGGTCAACAGAGAAGGTACAGAGAACAGGTTATTTCAGCCCCGAACGTGGCTTGCATCAGGATTGCTTTTCATGTGCGCTGGCTGCGGCGAGCCGATGCAGTTCGAGAATAAGAGTAGTAATCAGACCGTGCCGCAGGACGAACCGGCCTGTAATCAAGAACTCAGCCAACATGTCAGCGGTCTGGCCTATGCGCAGGAAACAATGGCGCGAGTCGATCCGATGCAAACCTGCATGGAGCGCAAGGGTTGGAGCCGCGTCGACCATCCGTCACTGCCGTCCAATCCTTAACGGGGGCGTTGTGCTCGACGAGGCCCTGTCCGGCTATGCAGTAGAGGATCTCATTGTTGTGATCAATAGCCGCTGAGACTAGCGTGGGTCTCACTGTGGCGGGCGATGCGGTTCCATAGGGGCTTGTTAGAGACTATGGCCGCGCGTGGAACTGGAAACACAACGATGGGTGTGTTCGGTGGCTTGCTGGTTATTCGATCTGACCGGCTGAAAGTTTTCAGCGGTATGCGATTTCAACGCGGGCGAGGAAATCCGCGAGTTTGTTGATCTGCTCCGTGATGACCGTACGGTCTTCTCGCATGGCCGCGTGTTCGAGCACGTCGCCGATGGCGCTGATCTCCTGAAAGCCGTAGCCTCCTCCATCCCCCTTCATGCGGTGTCCCAGCAGGCGTACAGTCTTCAAGTCGTTTTTCTGCATGGCGGTTTCAAGTGAGGCGACGTCTTTGCGGCGGTTCTCCAAAAATCCTGGGACAATCTCCTCTAGACCCTGATCGATCGTGACAATCACCTTGCCGGTGCTGTTATTCGCTGATTGTGGCGTCATGTTTTTCGGTGTCCTGTGCAAGCGTGCAATACTTCGAGAAGCGTTTGCCGTTTAACGGGCTTCGTCATATGTGCATTGCATCCGGCTTCGAGAATCTTCTCTCCCTCTTCTTTCAAGGCCAGCGCCGTGAGGGCGATAATGTGGGTCGGAGGCAGGTCGTGGTCAAGCTCCCATGCGCGGATCTGCTTGGTCGCCTCATAGCCGTCCATGACGGGCATGTTCATGTCCATCAGAATCAAATCGTACTGACCCTTCTTGAACCGTTCCACGGCAATCCCCCCGTGGTCAGCCACATCGAGCTGATGGCTGGTCTGTTTGAGGTAGGAACGAACCAAGACCTGGTTGTCGGGGGAATCCTCCACCAGCAAAATATGCAGCGGTCTCGACGATGCCGGCACGGAAGGCGCCGCATGAGGTTGTGCTGAGGGAACGCCGCGCGTGCGATCGAGCGCGATACTGATCGTTTGAAGCAGATCGGATCGCCGGATGGGTTTGGTCAAGTAGCCGCCCAGGCCCATGTCGTAGGTGCGGGCAATATCGTCCGCCCAATGGTCTGAAGCCAGCATGACGATGGTGAGGTCCTTCGACAGACCCGACCGTTGTATCTCTTCGACCACTTGAAACCCGTGCATGCCGGGCATGCGGCAATCGAGGAGGAGCAATCGGTAGGGCTGCCCCGAGGTTGCTTCGCGTCGTAACTCCTTCAACGCGTCCGGACCGTTAGGCGCATCCATAATGTCTGCGTTCCAGCCGGCCAGGCTCTCCGTGAGGATCTGGCGATTGGTCGGATGATCGTCGACAACGAGCGTGCGAATGCGCTGAAGGTCCAGAGTGATGCCGGACGGGGCGGCGGTTTCACGGGGTTTGACACTGAGCTGAACCCGGCAGTGAAACGTGCTGCCTTTTCCCTCGCTGCTTTCCACCCAGATCTTGCCGTGCATCAGTTC
Source organism: Nitrospira sp. (assembly GCA_035455145.1). GTDB lineage: Bacteria > Nitrospirota > Nitrospiria > Nitrospirales > Nitrospiraceae > Nitrospira_C. The sequence continues at coordinate 3,012 of DATIFR010000231.1, read as the reverse complement.
TGCGAGTTGCCTGGAGATCGTCAATCCGAGTCCGGTTCCTCCAAATTGTCTCGTGATCGACGCATGAGCTTGGGTGAAACTTTCGAAAATGGCCCCCAGTTTGTTCGGAGGAATGCCGATCCCGGTATCCGTTACCGAGAAGCGAATCGCCCCAGGGGAAGGATGGTCGGGGTCGTTCATGATTTCGACGACGACGGACCCCTTGTCGGTGAACTTGATCGCGTTGCTGATGAGGTTGACGAGAATCTGATGCAGGCGGTTCGGGTCTCCGATCAAGGCGCATGGCACGTCGGGAGACAAATGGCAGGCGAGTTCGAGGCCTTTCTCATTGGCCCGCATGGCCAGAATTTCGATGGCCTTCTCGATCAGGTCGCTCAGGTCGAATTCGATCGACTCGAGTTCGATGTGACCCGCTTCGACTTTCGAAAGGTCGAGGATGTCGTTGATCAAATGCAGCAGGTTGCTGCCGGCACGCCTGAAAATCCTCAGATACTTGCGCTGATCGGGCGTTAGATTCGTTTCCCAGAGGAGGTCAGCCATGCCGATGATGGCGTTCATGGGCGTACGGATTTCGTGGCTGACGCTCGCCAAGAATTCGCTTTTCGCCCGGCTGGCGACTTCAGCCGCTTCTTTGGCAATGAGAAGGGCCTGTTCGGCATCCCGCCGCTCGACGGCCTCCCGCTTCCGCGCCGCACGTTCGCGTTGGAGGGCGGATTGCACCTGAGCCAGGGCGGGGTGCCGGGACTTTCGGGCGGTCTTGTGTCGGGGTGGCCTGTGAGATCGAGGCATGATCGGTGCGCAGCAAGGGGCGCGGCCAATTGCGCTTACTCGTCTTCCGAGTGGGGAACGAGTGTGAGAATGGCGGCCTGCTTGGCCCTATTGCGGCCTTCTTGTTTCGCTTGGTAGAGCGCTTGGTCTGCCGCCTTGATCAAATCGGTGGGTGAAGCAGCCCGGTTCGGAATCGTACTGGCGAATCCTACGCTGATCGTCATATTGTCGCCTTCGGCATGCATGATGCCCAGGGCCTCAATCCGTCGCCGGAGAGTTTCGGCGACCTGCGCCGCACCTTCCGTGGTAGTTCCGGGAAGCACCACGACAAATTCGTCTCCTCCGTAGCGCGCGACAAGGTCTCCCGGCCGGTTCACGGCACCCGAAATAGCATTGGCGACCTGCCTTAGGCATTCGTCTCCAGCGGTGTGGCCGTGGGTGTCGTTGTAAATCTTGAAGCGGTCGATATCCAGCATGATCAACGAGAGTGGCGTCGATTCGCGTACGGCCCGGCGCCATTCCTGGTCGAGGAAATCATCGAACTGCCGCCGGTTGGTAATGCCGGTCAAACCGTCGAGACAGGAGAGGCGCAGCAGCATTTGGTTGGCTTCCTGGAGCTGGCGCATCACTTCGAGCAGTTCCTGTTCTCTGGCCCGCCGCCGATCGATCTCGTGCACCAACCTCAGAACCGACCGCACACGGGTCAACAGCTCAATCTTGTTGACGGGCTTCCCGATGTAATCGAGCGCGCCTGCGGCGAAGGCCAGCTGCAAGTCGACCGGATCAGTCTTGACCGTCACCATCATGATGGGGGTTTCGCGGAATCGCTCGACAGCTTTAATCTGCCGGCAGGCTTCAATGCCGTTCATCTCCGGCATGATGATGTCCATCAGAATCAGGTCGACACGGGCCGCGCCTTGTTTGCCGCCATCGAGGCCGAGGATGCGGAATGCCTCGGCGGCAGAGGCGGCCACAAGGATCTCTTCATAACCCGCAGCCGTGAGAACCGACTGAAGGAGTGTGCGATCATCCGGGGAGTCGTCGACGATGAGGATGCTCATGTTGGGTAGCGCCTCAAATAGGCCCGTAAAATCGAAGAAATCCTAACAGCTAATCCTGGTAAACACCAGGATAAAGCTTTTTGATACAGGGTTGGCAGAGGCCGTGGCTGAATTCAGCCTCGGAATGCTCACCCAAATACTCTTCCAGCTGTTGCCAGAAACCCCCGTCGTTGCGGATCTTTTTACAGGAGGCGCAAATCGGAATCAGCCCGCGCAGGACTTTTACTTCCTTGAGGGCGTGCTGTAATTCTTCGTTGCTGCGACGCAACTCGAGCTCGCGAGTTTTCCGGCGGTCCATTTCACTCTTCAGTGTCAAGGCCGACGAAACACGCGCGAGCAGTTCGACGCTGTTGACGGGTTTGCTGATGTAATCCATGGCGCCGGCGGAAAAGGCGGCTTTGAGATTGCTCAGGTCGCTCTTGGCAGTCACCATGATGATTGGAATGTCTTGAAGATGCGCGCAGCGCTTAATCTGGCGGCAGGTTTCCACGCCGTCCTGCTCCGGCATAAGCACATCCATGAGGATGAGATCGATCTTCTGCGTCGGGGCGTCTCCTTCGAGATTGAGCACGGCAGAGGCGGACTTGGCGGAGTCGGCACTGACAATCGCCTCGTGTCCGGCTTTGCCCAGAATCGAGCGGAGGAGCGCCTGCTGGTCCGGTGAATCGTCAACGATGAGTATGCTCATGGAAATCCTACGTGTCTTGCCTTAATGCATGCGCCGCAACGCGCACGTCATAAAGTATAGCAGATGAAAAATGGTGCTATTTCAGCTTGGAACGAACGAGGTCGCTGACTTGCTTGCCGTCCACCGGCTGACCGGCCAGACGGGCCATGACCGCTTTCATGGTCGCGCCCATGTCCTTGGCTGAGCTGGCGCCAGTTTCACGGATCACCGCCTCGACGATCTGGGCGAGTTCGTCCGTGGACAGGGCCTTGGGGAGGTAGGATTCGATGATCAGGATTTCTTGACGTTCTTTCGCCGCGAGTTCGGCCCGGTGGCCTTTCTCATACTGTTCCACCGATTCTTTACGCTGCTTGATCATGGTGGTCATGATCCGGCTCATTTCCGCGTCGTCGAGATCCTTTTTCATCTCGACTTCTTTGTTGAGTACGGCGGCCTTGATCATGCGGATGACGTCCATCCGGAGTTGGTCACGGGCCTTCATGGCGAGCTTGAGAT
>DATIFR010000230.1:0-1025 GCA_035455145.1 Nitrospira sp. | reverse complement strand
TCGACGGCGCAGCGTCGGGTGTACATCATGCTGGTAGTGGCGATATTCCTGGCCGCGGCCTTCATGTACCTGACGGGGGAATGGATCCTTCGGCCGATCACCCGGCTGACTCGATCCGCGGACGAAATCCGCCAAGGGAATCTTGACCTCGTCGTCCAGAGCAGCTCCCGAGACGAGATCGGACAGCTTTCAGAGGCATTCAACGCCATGGCGGCGTCCTTGCGGGAATTCCGGCGCAGCGACCAGGCAAAGCTGCTTCGAATCCAGCGATCCACCCAGCAGGCGCTCAACAGTCTCCCCGATGTGATCGCCGTCCTGGATTCCGACGGCGTGGTCGAAGTATCGACCGAAGCGGCCAGGGAGGTGTTCGGGTTGAAGCCTGCCGTGCATCTCCAGAACCTTCCGTACCCCTGGATGTCGGACTTGTTCGAACAGTCCCTGCGGACCGGTCGCATCACGGAATCCGCCGAGGCGACCAAGGTGGTCCAGCAATTCGTTCGTGGCGAGGAACGGTTCTTCCATCCCAAGGCCTTGCCGATCATGGATTCCGACAAGCTGGCGGCAGGAATCGTCCTGGTCTTGAGTGATGTTACCCAGCAGTTCCACCAGGAAGAGTTGAAAAGAGGGGTCATCTCAACGGTTGCCCACCAGCTGAAAACCCCGCTGACTTCCATTCGCATGGCGTTGCATCTGCTTCTCGAGGATAAGGTCGGAGCCCTCACGGAAAAGCAGGCGGAGCTCATCGTGGCCGCCCGGGAAGATGCCGACCGGTTAAACACGATCCTCAAGGATCTCCTCGACATCGGCCGGATCGAATCCGGCAAGGCCCCGATGGAATTTCGTCCCGTTTTTCCGCACACCATGGTTTCGGATGCAGTGTACCTGTATCGCGCGGCGGCTCGTGATGGTGGAGTGTCCCTTATCGTCGATCTGCCGGAAAATCTGCCGAGGGTGTGGGTGGATTCGAAGCAGATCGCCCACGTTTTCGCCAACCTGCTATCGAACGCGCTGAAGTATACCCTCCC
>DATIFR010000229.1:0-6082 GCA_035455145.1 Nitrospira sp. | reverse complement strand
TAACGGCTACCGGTGTTGCGCCTTGTCCCTTGTCCGCCTTGTGTTGGGCGTCATCTTCTTCATGCACGGCGGCCAAAAGGTGATGGGCTGGTTCGGCGGTCAGGGTTTGGCGGCCACGGTCCAAATGATGTCCGCCCATCTCCCGGTGGTCCTCGTCTATCTGGTCGCCTTCGGCGAATTCCTGGGCGGCATCGCACTCATCGTCGGATTCCTCTCAAGACTCGCGGCTATGGGCATCTTCATCATCATGGCGGGAGCGATCGCCACGGTGCACTGGAAGAACGGATTCTTCGCGCCCCAGGGATTTGAATATCCCTTGGCCTTGGCGGCCATGGCCCTGGCCGTCATCGTGGGCGGAAGCGGGTGCCTCGCGATCGACAGCTTCTGGTGCCGGAAGAAGACCGCCGCCTGATTCTGGTCCCGATTCCAGCGGGGCAACTCGCGCTTCAGCGCACAATGGAAGCTAGTGCGAGCCGACGATGAATAATCTGCGAAAAGGAAAGAGGGTCTTTCCGTCGGCGCACGGAGGATAGGCGCGCCTGATTCGGGCTGAATAATCGGCCAGGAATGCGCTTCGATCCGGTTCGTCGAGGAGTGACAAGATCGGGACCAGCGTCGTCCCTTTGGTCCATTCAACGACTGGGTTTTCCCCTGTGAGCACCTGAAGATATTCCGTTTCCCATATCCTAAGCCCCCCCAACAGGGGTGCTAGCAAGGAATAATAATCTTCTGGAGCTCCGACGTTCCTCGGACCCGGAATCGGCGTGAGTTTTTCCCTCCATGGCCCTGCCCCGGCGCTGTCCGAAATCAAGGTATGGGACGGCGCCATATGATTTCGCGGCATTTGGATGGCGAGCGTCCCGCCCGGTTTGAGCCAGGAAACGAGGCGCGGAAAGAGCGTTTCATGGTCACCCAACCAGTGGAGGGCGGCATTGGAAAATAAAATGTCGGCCGGTTCCGGAGGAGCCCAATTAAAGAGATCTTTATCAAGAAATTCAACACCCACCACTTTGGCGCGGGCGACTTTCAGCATCTCCGCTGAATTATCGACTCCAAATATCCGCGCCAGCGGCCATCTCTCTTGCAAGACTTTGGTGACGTTTCCCGCCCCGCAACCGAGGTCGTAAATCGTACCCGGCCTTTCGACGGACATCTGCGAGATCAGATCAATCGCCGGCCTGAGGCGATAATCGGCGAAGCCGAGATATTGAGAGGGATTCCAGACTGGGACGGACGCGTTTGACATGATCGCTTTTCTCGACTCCGACCTTCAGAGAGTTGTGCCGAAAAAACCTCAATAGTTCAAATGATTCATTCTCATCCTGATAAGAAGAGCCGTCTGGGGGTATCTTTTGCCCCCTTTTTTTCCGCCGCTCAACAACAAGAGTCAAATGACATCGAACAATATCAGTGGCTTACATCATAAGAAACAACGCACCGCTTCATGGCGTTACGATTGCATGCCTATCACTTCACAATGAGAGACCCACCTGAGTGACGGACGGGTGATCCGATCATTCCACCAAACCAATCCATAGGAGGAGATCATGAAAAAGAGCATTGTGGCGGCCGTCATTGCGGCGCCCCTTTTGACCGCCTTGGTCGTCACGTCGGCGAGCAGCCAGTCGCAGGACAACGTCTTTCGAAGGTTTGTGACCTCAAAACCGGCCGTCGAGAATGCCGCGGTCACGGCGAGTTTTGCGAGCTCGGTAAATCGCTTCTTTCCTGCGGCTAATCCCAAAGTCGCGGCCGTCTTCAAGGAGGCCGTTGAAAGCCCTGAAGCATTCTCCAAGTTCACCTTCCGTGAGGATACGCCATTTACAGTAACCGTTGAAGGATCCCTTGGCCGTCAAAATATCCAATCGACGTTTAGAGACTTTCAGGAGGCACTATTCACGGTCGTTCCAAAAGAGCAGCACGTGTTTGTCGCCTCCACCTTGCTCGGTATTGCAAGCGCCTTCAAGGATTCGTGCACCTTTTTTAGGTTCGGGCCGGACGGCAGCATTGTCCATGTCGGGATTGAAGGCACGGCTTATGTGCCCGGCGAAATCAGTCAAGTGCCGCGTGGTTCCGTGACTGTAAGCCCGATGACCGTCGACGTTGCCAAACGGTTCGCAACGGCCCTTCGCGGCAAGTCGGTGAACGTGGAATACACAATCGACGGCATCGAATAAAAAGATGGGTCGATGCCATCCATGATGTCTTGCGACATGCTTTCAATCAAAGAGCCGAGGCACTCAGGTATTGAACTCAACCTGGGTGCCTTGCTCGACCGCCATCCCGAGCTCCAGATCAATCAGGAGGAATACAACATCAACGTAACCGCCAATTACGGCGAGTCCCTCACCCGGGATGAAGTCCTGGAAAAGTTCGCCCAGCATGACGGCGCAGGACGTCCGGCCCATCTCTATCTCCATGTCCCTCTCTGTTCCTACATCTGTCACTTCTGCAACTACGTCAAAAAGGCGTTGCCGAAAAATGGAAGGGAAGAGGAGACCCTGGAGGCTTGGGTCTCAAGGCTTATCGAGGAGTCAAAAAGGTATCTGGAGCGTTTCGATTGGATCGGCAAGGCGCGTATTGAATCCATCTACTTGGGCGGAGGGACGGCGGCGCTGATGCGGGAAAGCCAATTGGGGCGCCTTCTGGCGCATATCCACGAACGCTACAATCTCAGCCACGTCCAAGAGGTCACGTTGGAGGGGAACCCCGACAATTACGACAGGGACTTCGTCCGTGCGATTCAGAGATTGGGTTTCAACCGGTTCAGCGTGGGCGTACAGTCTTTCCAGGATCGGGTAACCGCCTTCACGGGAAGGGGGCATGACCGGCTTGCCTCTCTAAAGGCCATCAAGGTCCTCCTGGACAGTGGCGATCCCTTCAACGTCGACATGATGTTCGGGTTGCCTTACCAGACTCCTGGAACCGTTGAGGAGGATCTTCGTACGCTCGTTGAATTGGGAGTGCCCACCATCACTATCTACCGCCTCCGCAACGCCGAGAGACACAAAATGGGAATCGGCAACGTGTCCGTGTGGAACGTACCCAGCGTCAGGGACAAACTCTATAAACAGGGACTCTTCCCATCCCTGGAAGAAACCTACGCGATGAGAGAGGCCGCCGTTCGTGTCCTTCTCGAATTTGGTTACCAACCCAGCCCTTGCGGTTGGTGGAGCAGGCCCGGGACCTACCCCGGCGGAAATATCCCTCACGTTTCCGCCAACAAATGGCAGCACTATCACACGATGCTGGCCGTTGGGCCAGGGGCCTATGGCTGGCTGACGGGACGCCGTGGAGAGGTTATTCAAACCCACAATGAAACGGATATCGCCGCCTATGTCCGGCACTTGGAGAGCCAAAGCACGCCGCCTTTGTCGTTCGGGCGTCATCTCCAGGGCCATCAGGCAGTCGCCTCCGCGCTGGGCTTCGCTTTCAAGGCGAACCAGCCGATCTTGTTCGACCGCTTCGCGGACGAGTATCGCGTCGACCTCCTCCGGGAAGAGCCCTACCGGAGCGTGATCGAGGATCTTCTGGAAAAGAGACTTGTAGAGGTAGCGCCAACGGGCCGTTCGATCAGGCCGACCTTGGAAGGAGAGGCCCTTCACGAGGAGATCATTTCCGTCTATATTCATGGGCGCATCGGATCGTTCCAAGATGCCGTGTGCAAGAGATTCTAAAAAACCCTGCGGAGACCTTTCTATGAGCAAACAAGCGGCAAGCGAGCGCTTCAATAAAATCGCCTCCAATTTCGTGACGAGCGAGGTGCACGCCAACAGCCCCACAATCCAGAAGCTGCACGGCCTCCTCGACTTGCCGGCAAACGCCACCGTCTGTGACGTCGCGTGCGGGGCCGGCCATCTTGCCCTTTCATTCGGAGGCAAGGCATCGAGAATCGTGGGGGTGGATCCGGCGCCCAACATGCTGTCAGCTTTTCAGGGACTGGCGGAAAGCAAGGGCATCCGCGTCGAGGCCTTTCGATCCGGCGCGGAGAACCTCCCTTTTGAAGACGGCTCATTCGATCTGGTCATGTCCAGGCTGGCTCCTCATCATTTCCGCGATATTCAGAAGGCTGTCCGCGAGATGGCCAGAATCGCCAAGAAAGGCGGATACGTCGCCGTCATCGATTTGGAGGGTCATCCGGATCCGGGGATCGACGAATTCAATCACCGTCTCGAAGTCCTGCACGATCCGACACACGGCCGCAGTTATACCGCGTCGCATTGGCGGGAACTCTTCGAGCGGGCAGGTCTTCGCATCCTGACGCTTGAAAATGAGCTCTCGGAAAAACCGGGCGGTGTTCCCATCCGGCGCTGGTGCGAGATCGCCTCGTCAGGTGCCGAGGCCGAGCTGGAGATCCGCCGCCTCGTGAGGGAAGCCCCGCCTCGAGTCCGCGAGGAGCTCGGCATTACCCAGAACGGCGATGAGTTTCACATGCCCGTTCGGACGGTTCTTATTCTCGCCCAAAAGCCTTAGACAGCGGTTTAAAACGTCGGTATGACACACCCATGAAAACAATCTTCGGCATTGCCTTGCTTGTCCTAGCCTCGGTCCCGGCGCTTGCAGAAAATGCGAACACCGAATGGAAGGCGGTTGAAAGTATTTTAGGCCGCGAAGGCGTAATCCAGGAAGGCGTGCTCAAGGTTCTATTTCCCCGCGCCGACCTGGAAATCCGAATGAAGGGGAGCCGCGTTCAGGCGGACTTTGCGCTTTCGTCCTGGCTGGGGTTCAAGAAGGTCGGGAGCCAAACCATGCTGATGGGGGATTTCGTTCTGTTGGATGAGGAAGTCGCTCCCGTTCTCGAAAAGCTCGTCGCCAGCGGACTTGAGGTGTCGGCCCTTCACAACCACTTCGTGGGCGAAAGTCCCACTCTCAAGTTCATGCATTTCATGGGTCATGGAAGAGCAATTGAACTCGCCAAAAAGATGAGGACGCTGCTTCAAGCGACGGGCACGCCCCTTGATGCACCTCCCGCGGTCTTGGTTTCGGAGATTCCGCAATGGAAGGTCATTGAATCCATTTTTGGCCTTACGGGCCGCCGCAAAGGAGACTTGCTTCTTTTCTCCATCCCCAGGCGCGAAACGATTCGCGAGCACGGCGTGGAAATTCCCGCCATTATGGGCATGGCATCCGCCATCCATTTCCAAGCTGCTGGCCGGGACGTCGTGTCGGCGGGAGACCTCACCCTTCTTCCCGAAGAGGTAAATCCGGTCGTTTCTGAGCTTATCAAGAACGGCGTCGACGTGACCGCCATCCATAACCATACGATATTCGAGGAGCCTCGATTGTTTTCCGTCCATTTTTGGGCCCAAGGAAAAGCCGAAAAGGTGGCCAAAGCCGTGAAGAAGGCCTTGAGCCGGACCAATTCGCGCCTCTAATGAAGCAACTTTCCGTTGAAAATGCCGATTCGCCTCATTTAGGATGAACTTTCACACCAAATGGTGCGATTCAGGGATTGATTATTTGAGGTGCTGAAACGTGGCAAAGACCCTTTTTGACAAAGTGTGGGAAGCCCATGTCATTATGACGACGCCCGACGAGACCTCCCTTATTTATATCGACCGGCAACTCGTTCACGAAGTCACGACGGCCCAAGCCTTCGAGGGACTCCGTTTGACCGGACGAAAAGTGAGGCGACCGGAACTTACCTTTGCCACCATGGATCACAACATCCCGACGGACGATCCTTTCAACATCAAGGATTCGATTGCCAGGGAGCAGGTTGACGCCCTCACGAAGAATTGCCGTGATTTTGGAATCACTCTCTATGATTTGAGAAACGAGAAGCGGGGCATCGTGCACGTCATCGGCCCGGAATTGGGACTCACCCTTCCCGGAACGACGATTGTCTGCGGTGACAGCCACACGTCGACCCACGGGGCCTTCGGCGCCTTGGCCTTCGGCATCGGCACCTCGGAGGTCGAACACGTCTTGGCGACGCAATGCCTCCGCCAAAAAAAGGCCAAGTCGTACAAGGTCGACTTTGTCGGGACCCGCACCAAGGGCGTCACGGCGAAGGACCTCATCCTGAAGCTGATCGGGCTGATCGGCACCGCCGGCGGGACGGGACACGTCTTTGAGTACATGG
>DATIFR010000228.1:0-3494 GCA_035455145.1 Nitrospira sp. | reverse complement strand
GAGCATGCCTTCCAGCTGGACGCACTGTTCGAAGAGCGCGTGGAACACCGCATGGAGCATGGAACTGGTGACGTCCTCGCAGCGTTCGATGGTGTGAGGCCCATCCATCAGAACTTCGGGCTCCACGATCGGCACAATGCGTTGCTCCTGACACAGGGCGGCGTACCTCGCCAGCGCGTGGGCGTTGACGTTCACACACATTGGGCTGGGTAGTTTGTCGGTGATGCGAATGACGGCCCGCCACTTCGCGAAGCGGGCGCCGAGCTCCCGATATTCTTTGAGTCGCTCCCGCAAGCCGTCCAGGCCTTCGGTCATCTTTTCGTCCGGGGATCCGGTCAGCGTTTTCGCTCCCGTGTCGACCTTGATGCCAGGCAGAATGCCCTGCTTGGCCAGCACGTCGGCGAGTGGCGTTCCACTCGAGCTCTTCTGGCGGATGGTCTCGTCATACAAGATCGCACCGCTGATGAAGGCAGCAGCACCGGGCGTCGTAAAAAACATTTCGCGATAATTACGGCGGCTGTCCTCAGTGGAGACAATCTTCAGGGCATCGAATCGTTTGGTCAGCGTCGGCACCGTCTCGTCAACTGCCAGGATTCCTTTTCCCTCGGCAACCATCGCCCTTGCCGTCTGTTCCAGTTCGTGGTAACCCATACTTGTTCCTCCTCCGTCTTCAGCGTTCCGTCGTTTCGACTGTGATCAGTCCGACCCCATCCTGTTCCGCCCGGCTCATCCGACGTCTCCGCAGAAATTCAGCTTGCAAAACATAGTCCTCTCAGTTGCGGCAGCGATCACACATGAGCAAAGCAATCTACGTACCATTATGAATGTCCGATCACAGGACCACTGCTGTGCAAGATTTCTGAGATTTTGGGATCATCCGATGCCGGTCGACAGGGGTTCTATGTAGATATTCGGGCCAGGTGGAGGAATGGAATAGTCCCAAATTTCCTCAGCTGGAACTGCCATGCCTTCGCTGTGGTTTGCTGCCGGGACCCTGCCTCTTTCTGCGAGCCTATTCAAAGAACTGGCTTTTTTCTCTCTCTGACTATGCATGCCACAACAAAAACTTGGACTGCCTTCGTTTAGCTGTCGAGTGGCTTGCTGGCATGTTCCTGGCACATAAAAAGAGGCGGAACAACGCATCTCATTTTGTGTAACGAGGACGGTGCCATCGGCCCGTGAAGGAGGGACAGCAATGACGGAAACAGTCGCCATACTGGTCGGTGGAGGTCCTGCACCAGGTATCAACGGAGTGATCAGCGCCGCGACGATCCGATGTCTCGCGGAGGGCAGAAAGGTCTTAGGCATCGAACAAGGTTTCAAGTGGATCATGCAAGGTGACGTGAGCAAGGTCACGCCGCTGACCCTTGAACAAGTCAGCCGACTTCATTTTCAAGGAGGATCGGTGCTCAAAACCGCGCGAGCCAACCCCACCAAGAATTCCGCGCATCTTTCCCAAGCGCTGAAGAGCCTCGCGCAACTCGGCGTCACGGGACTGATCACGATCGGCGGGGATGACACTTGCTTTTCCGCGCTGACACTCGAACGCGCCGCGCAAGGACGCCTGCGCGTCGTCCACGTCCCCAAGACCATCGATAACGACCTCGATCTTCCTCAAGGGGTACCGACTTTTGGATTTCAGACCGCCAGGCACCTTGGAACCTATGCGGTCAAGAGCATACTCGAGGATGCACGCACGACTTCGCATTGGTTTTTTGTCGTGGCCATGGGACGCAAAGCCGGCCACCTCGCACTGGGCATCGGCAAAGCGGCCGGAGCCACGCTCACACTGATTCCGGAGGAGTTCGCTGAGCGACCAGTCCGACTGGCGAAGGTCGCCGACATTCTTGCGGGCGCGATTATCAAACGGCTGAGCCAGGGACGAGAGGACGGAGTGGCCGTTCTCGCAGAGGGTGTCGCAGAAGTCATGAATCCTGATGATTTCACGGCTCTCGCGTCTGTCTCTCGCGACGAACACGGCCATGTGGAATTGGCCGACCTCGACCTGGGCCGAGCACTGAAGGAAGAGGTCCTCAAGCGGCTGGCGCCCTATGGTCTCGCTCCGACTATCCGGCTCAAGGATCTCGGATTCGAATTGCGGTGTGCAGATCCCATACCGTTCGATATGGAATATTCCCGGGATTTGGGCTGCTGTGCCGCCGAATTCTTGATTTCGGGAGGCACGGGGGCGATGGTCTCGATCGTCAATGGAAAATTTTCCCCGATGCCATTCGACACCATTCTCGATCCGGCCACAAAACGGACGCGGGTTCGCATGGTGGATGTCGCAGCCGAGCCCTATCGGATCGCCCGCCGCTATATGATCCGCCTGGACCAGAAAGATTTTGAACAGAGCGAGCGACTCGCCAGCTGTGCTGCAGTGGTCGGTCTCACAGCCGAGGCGTTCAGGGAAAGATTTGCCTCGGTGGCCACACATGACCGAGGTCTATAATTCCGCCCGGCTAAGGAGACTGGATGATGAAAGCACACCTCGAAGACACACATCGGTCCGGATGGTTCCGGCCATTGGTTGCAGTGGCCGTCCTGCTCAGCCTGACCGGCTGCATGAGCTTCGGAGCCATGACACTCGACCGTGATCGCCTGGACTTCACACAGGCGGTGGCTAATTCCTGGAAGCAACAAACCCTGCTCAATATCGTCAAGCTCCGCTATGGGGACACGCCGATTTTTGTGGATGTCGGCCAGATCGTGAGCGGTTACCAGTTGGTCAGCACCGTGCAGGCCAACGGGACCATTTTCCCTTCAAGCTCAACTCCCAACTTCTTCAATCTCGGAGCGGCTGGCCAGTACACGGATCGGCCCACCATCACCTACGTGCCCCTGACCGGATCTCAGTTCATCCGCACGCTAATGACTCCTATTCCGCCAATCCGGCTGTTCGAGCTGGTCGAAGCGGGCTGGCCGATCGATCTGCTGTTCAACGTGTGCGTGCAGAGTGTGAATGCGCTCTCCAACGCCAGAGCCGGAGGACAAGCGCGACCCGCGGATCCCGATTACGCCAAGCTGCTCAAGGCCATGCGGCGAGTCCAGGCCTCCGGTGCCGTCGGATTGCGTGCCGAGCCCGAGCAAGACAAGAAAGGTGGAGGCCTCGTCCTCTTTTTCCCCGTCAAAACCATCCCTCCGGAAATCCAGGCCGAGCGGGACACGATCAGACGTCTACTCGGGTTGAAGCCGGAGGAGACAGAATTTCGGATCATCTACGGGACGGCGCACGAGGGGGCTAACGTCGTGGCCATTCATACCCGCTCGGGAATGCAGATCCTCCTCGAGCTTTCATCGTTCGTCCAAGTTCCTGAAGAGCACCAGAGGGAGCAGCGCGTGTTTCCGCAGGCGATGGTCCCGCCCGACGGGCAGGAGGCTCCCCCGCCCCTGATTCGGATTGTGAGCGGAACGACCAAGCCGGCTGAAGCCTTCGCGATTATTCGATACAACGACTTGTGGTATTGGATCGATAACCGTGATCTTCGCTCCAA
>DATIFR010000227.1:0-1183 GCA_035455145.1 Nitrospira sp. | reverse complement strand
ATGGCCAGCTATGCTCGCAACGAACTCGGTTTCAAAACCGAAATGACATACTCGCTTCTGGCCGGCGATGTGACCAATCGTTGGGACTGGCAGGGCGGCCGCGTGCAAGCGAGCGCCGAAGATGATTTACGCGTGCTTTTGGCGTTCGGGCCATCGTTTCGTCTGCTAATTGCGCATGGCTATTCCGACATGATCACGCCCTATGCCATGACGCGCTATGTGATTGATCATCTCCCGGCTTTCGATCCTTCCGGCCGCGTGCAGCTCAAGCTCTATCGCGGCGGGCACATGCTCTATCTGGACCCGGACTCCCGCAAAGCTTTCAGCACCGACGCGGCAATGTTTTTCCGGGATAAAGAGTAGGTTTCTCCCGTCAGCGGGAGGAGTCCTTAGAGACCTTATTCCCGACACCATCGCCAGTGAGCGCTCATAAAAAATCACGCTTGTATCCTTGGTAGAGGTGCTCGGCTCCAGCCGAGCTTAGATGGCTCGTGTCAAAGAAAAAAAGCCCGGTACCCTTGTTGGGACGGCATTCCGTACAGAAGAGATTGATTGGATCGATGAGTCTGACGTTTTCGAAAGGCCCGGTCGCCTGACGAGGGACCGTCATTGTGCGTTCTCGACCCAACAACCGTAAGAATCGCGATCGCGCGCAGGCCATCTTCGTGAATTGAAGCGATTGATGCCCCCATGATGCCAGAACGCTGGTCCGAGAATAACGAATCGGCACCGGTCAGGGCCGACGCCGCCGCGTAGCTATTTCTTCAGAATGCCCTTCTGAAGCATCGCATGCACGCCTTTGACGTTGTTGACCGTCTGCGTCACGTGCAGATCGCCGGCGAAGCTACACATGGCATAGGCCTCGTCCTTGTGGATGCCGGTCATGCTGACAATCCAGTTGATCATTTCCTTCAGCGCCTGACGCGCGGCATCGTCGAGGTCTGTGTCAAGACCGAACGTGATGTAGTGGGTCGGGGTCTCCGCGCGTGGCATCTTCCAGCCGAGCTTTTTTTTCACATTGAACTCGAACGTGCCGGTGAGTGCGGTCTCGATCGCGGTTCCGTCGACCTCACCATCGCCCTGCGCCGCATGCCCATCGCCGGTCGAGAACAGCGCACCCTCGTTCCACACCGGAAGATAGATCGTGCTGCCCGCCGTCAGTTCCTTGCAGTCGAGATTGCCG
>DATIFR010000226.1:0-1639 GCA_035455145.1 Nitrospira sp. | reverse complement strand
GACCGCGACTGAGTTCCGCCTGCTCGAGTTTTTGATGGGCCGCCCCGAAGTCGTTTTCAACCGCGAGCAGTTGCTCGACGCGGTGTGGGGGCACGATAGAGCGGTCACGGATCGGACCGTTGACGTCTACATCCTCCGTCTTCGGCAAAAGATCGAGGCTGATCCAGCGAACCCCCGGATGATTCGATCTGTGAGAGGATTCGGTTACAGTTTCGCGGTGGATGCAAAAGAGACTGCCAGCACACACAGCCCGGCAGTCACACACAACTAGTGTCCTGAGCGAGAAATGCGTTGCATAAGTCTACATCTGGCCGCATACTCGGGTATGCGCACAGGTCGCCCCAAGAAACCTCTGGAAATCGCCGATGAGGATCGCGAGAAATTGAGCATGATCGCGCGTCGGCCGAAGTCGGCGCAGGCCATGGCAATGCGCGCCCGGATCGTGCTCAGTTGTGGGCAGGGGATGAGCAACTCCGAGGTCGCGCGGAAGCTGCACATCACCGGCGCCACCGTCGGTAAATGGCGGGAACGGTTTCGAGAGTTTGGGATGGATGGCTTGCTGGATGAGCCGCGGGTCGGCGCGCCGCGCAAGATCAGTGATCGGCAAATTGAAGAAGTCGTCACGAAAACGCTGGAATCGATGCCGGCTAACAGCACGCATTGGAGCACTCGCCGGATGGCCGAAGAAACGGGTCTGTCGCAGAACGCCATCGTTCGGATCTGGCGTGCTTTCGGATTACAGCCACATCGTGTGGAGAACTTCAAGTTCTCCAAAGACCCGCAATTTGTGGAGAAGGTGCGGGACATCGTGGGCTTGTACCTGAACCCGCCGGATCGCGCCATCGTGCTATGCGTGGATGAAAAGAGCCAGGTCCAGGCGCTGAATCGGACTGAACCGATTCTGCCGTTGGCGCCGGGTATCCCCGCTCGGCAGTCGCACGATTACGAGCGGCATGGAGTTACCTCTCTGTTTGCGGCTATGGATGTAGCCTCCGGAGTGACCATCAGCAATTGCTACCGCCGGCACCGGCATCAGGAGTTCTTGCGGTTTCTCAACGAAATCGAGGGCAATCTTCCCGCCGGCCTGGAGGTGCATCTGGTGATGGACAACTACGGAACGCACAAGGTTGCCAAGGTCCGAAGTTGGTTGGCGCGTCACCCGCGCTACCGCGTTCACTTCACGCCGACCAGCGGAAGTTGGCTGAATCTGGTGGAACGATTGTTCGCCGAGGTCACCGAGCGCTGTGTCCGTCGAGGCAGTCACACTGCGGTTCGCGTGTTGGAGAAAGCGATGCTCGACTATCTGGACCAGCGCAACGAGAATCCCAAGCCCTTCGTATGGACCGCTGATGCGGATTTGATCCTCGGCAAGGTCGAGCGACTTTGCAAACGGATTTCTCGCTCAGGACACTAGCAAGTCAAAGTTGGGCCATTACCCGAACGAATGGTAACTGTTGCGAAATTTCCTTTCCACCAGCAATCACGCAAACTCCCCGGAGACGGCGTTATCGGAGGTCAGGCCTCTGAAGTCGGCTATTGGCCTCCGGTGTCCTACAAAGTTGCGATGATTGCGTCACGAGGCACACCCTTGTGCCGGGCCACGGTTCGCAGGATTGAAATAAAGGTGCCAAGCCAAAGA
>DATIFR010000225.1:0-25971 GCA_035455145.1 Nitrospira sp. | reverse complement strand
ACATCGTACGACAGCGGGGCTATCGGCCATCCGCCGCCGGAATTGATGTACATCGTCCCGCCGGATTCGATTCCGCCGCAGCCGGCCGGGTGCACTTGGTTATTATCGAGCGTGGCCACGACTTTCATCGGGGTTGCGGTGACATCGACTACGAGCAGTCCTCCGCCGCGTAGTGTGACGAAGGCGTATCTGCTGGAGGATTCCGTGATGGGGCAAATCGGTGCGGTATCGGGCCGTTCTCCGCTTTCCATCGTGCCGAGGTTCATCACGTCCTTCTCGGGATCGAAGCTAAACTTGTGGGCTGCATAGTCGGTCCAGATTCGGATGAACTTTTTCTCGGCAATATTCGCCGCGATCGCCATTTTCTGATCCGGGGTCGGCCAGGCGGCATGGACATTTTTGCCCATGGAGAGGCAGGCGTCCGGCTTCTTGGTCGCTGCGTCCATGAAGAGGACGTGCCCGCTCAGGAACGAGATGATCGCATGATCCTGTTTCGCGTTGAAAAAAAGCATGTGCGGGCGGCGAACCGCCTTCTTGGTCGCTTCCTCGCAGAACTTGCCAATGTCACCTGAGAAATCAATGGTCTGGGTCGGCTTAGCTGCGGTGGGATTAGCCGCCAGTTGTGCGCCATCGTAAATGTACAGGAAACCGCCGGTCTCCTTGCCGGTATCCGATTGATCGGTCAGCCAGACTTCGTAGGCTGAAGCCGGGGCGATGCTACCGGTCAAAAACAGGGCGCTAAAGAACGAGCACTTCATGATCCATGGGTTGGTCAAGTGCTTGTAGTGGTTCATGAGGCCTCCTCTGGGCAAGACACGTAACGCGTGTGAAGAGATGGGAATGTGATGGTACGGGGCGATCTCCAAGGAGTCAATCACGCCGAATCGCTGCGGACTTGGGTGGCTGCAGTTCCGTTGACCCTGTGAAAATGGCTGTGTTAGGCTGCCAAATTCTAGGCAAGAGGAATCCCATGGCCGATGCGGTTGCAGAGCAAATTGCGGCCCTGAACGATGAGGATTGGGCTATTCGCGAAGAAGCTGCAACCGCTCTGGGAACTCTCCGGGATCCCCGTGCCGTGCAGCCGCTGGTCTCCATTCTTCGGGATAGTGATCGAGCCGTTCGGGAGGCGGCGATCAGTGCGTTGACCGCGATCGGCGAGCCATCCGTCCCGGCCTTAGGGCTCTGCCTCTCAGACCCGCAGCTGGGAGTGCAGGAAGCGGCTTCGGCGGTGTTGGCGCTCATTGCGGACGATCGCGTGCTGGCGCCCCTTATCGCATCACTTGGCAATAGGGATTGGATCGTTCGGATGCACGCCGCCAAGGCGCTGGGGCGTATCAAACAGCCCAGCTCCATCGAACCCTTGATCCCTCTGTTGCAGGACAAGGTCAAGGCGGTGCGCGAAGAGACGACGACGGCGCTTGCCGCTATCGGCGCGGCGGCCATCCCGTCACTCTTGGCAGCGCTCAGCCATCCGGAATGGCTTGTACGGCTCCATGCAGTGGAAGCTCTGGGGAAAATGCGATCACCGGCGGCAGTGGACCCGCTGTTGTTCGTGCTGTTTAATGATACAGATTCGGCGATCCGAGAGGATGCAATCCGTGCGCTGGGTGAAATCGGAGAAGGCCGCGCCGTCGAATTTCTGTTCATGGTCATGAAAGAAAAGGGATTGCGCCCTTTAGCAGTCGAAGCGCTGGGGCGGATCAAGGATCCTCGCGCCGTCCCCGTACTGGTCGAGGTGGTTCGAGGCACAAATCGTCCGGAAGAAAGCCGGCCGATTGCCGGCTGCGGCGACCGGTGGGATGAGGAAATGACGACGATGGGGGCGGCAGTGCGGGCACTCGGTGAGATCGGCGATCCCACGACCATCCCGACGTTGGTCGGGGCTCTCCAACACACGGTCATGCGAGCCGATGCAGCCGCTTCCCTTGTGAAGTTTGGGTCGGCCGTGGTGTCGTTTCTGTTGCCGCTCGTGAACAAAGAACAGGATGAAAACATTCGGTATCATCTAAAAGAAACGTTGGCGCAGGTGGGTTGGCGGCCTGGGCGGGTGTAGGTCGAACCTCTTAGTCTGACGGACGGAGTTCATGTCAAAGGAAAGCATCGAAACGCTGGTGTCCGAGCTCGTCCACGAGGAGGACTGGCGGCGGATGCGAGCCACGGCGGCCTGCCTTGCCGGAGGCCCCAAAGCGGTCCATGCGCTTGTCGAACTCCTTCGTTCCGGGTCGGCTGATTTGAAGCGTGAGGCTGCAGCCATGTTGGCACGGATTAAGGATCCTCAAGCGGGCGTGGCGCTCGTCGGTCTTCTTGAAGACGAAGATGAAACCGTAAGAAAGTCGGGAGCAGCGGCGTTGGAACACATGGCAGGGATACTGGACACGGAGACCGCCTCGGCATTGGTGGCTCTGCTTCCCAAGACCAAAGAAGGGGAGACCAGGCAACTCGTGACACATCTTGTCGGGGCGATCCCAACCGCGGTGACGTCGCTCTGTCGGATGATGAAGCATCCGGATCCGGAAGCTCAGGTCACGGCGGCGACGATGCTCGATCAACTGCTGGATCCGCGCTCGGTGGATGCCTTTATCGACGCCATGGGTCAGCCGGCGGTTCGTGACATTGCCGTGGGCACGCTGAAGAAACTCGGCGCGATCCGCGAACGGATTGATCAGACGTTCGACGCGCTGCGCGACGTCGAGGGAGCGAGCGAACGGGAAGAGGCGCGGATGTCGGCCGTGATCTATCTTCTCGGCATCGGCCGTCCGAGCGTGGAAATTTTGATGGAATACTTAGAGGACGACGACTGGCTTGTGCGTGAAGCGGCGGCGGATTTGCTCGGGAAAATCGGCGATGTGCGGGCTGTGGAACCGTTGATGAAACGACTGGAGCAGGACAAGGATACCGGGGTAAAGGAGTTGGCGATCAAGGCGCTCGGCCTCATCGGCGATGCCCGCCCGACCCGGCTCTATCTCGAAGCCATCCCGATCCGGCCGCTGCGCGTCTATGCCATGGAAGCTTTGGCCAAGATCAAGGATGTGGAGGTGTTGCGCCCCCACAAGGCGTTGTTCGATCGATTGAGAACGGATCGCGACGGGTTGGTCGCCTACAATGCCGGGCTCATTGCCGACAAATTGGAGGCGCTCGACGGTGCCCATACGGCGAGTCAGGAAGGACATGATAATGAGTGACGAGGGACAGTCGGATAGGATTGAGCAATTAATCGGCGCGCTTCGCGATGACAACGAAGCATTGCGCGAGCATGCCATCGCAAGTCTCAGTCAAATGGGTGAGGAGGCGCTGGAACCGCTGATCGGCCTCATGGCGGACGAAGATGTTTTGATCCGCGAAGCCGCAACGATGGCGGTGGTCCGCATCGGGCCTTCAGTGGTCGACCGGTTGATTGAGGCTCTGGCAGACGATGAATGGGCGATCCGCGAACAGGCCGCCTCGGGACTGGGGAAGCTGAAAGATCCGCGAGGTGTCGAGCCGCTGGTGAAGGCGCTCAAGGATAAGGACGGCGCGGTTCGGACTGCAGCCGTCTGGGCGCTCGAACGGGTTGGAGACGCACGGGCCGTGCCGGGGCTCGTCGAGGCCTTGACGGACAGCACCGTGCGAGAGGATGTTGCCCGTGTGCTCAAGAAGATCGGAGATGCCCGCGCCGTGGATGCGCTGATCGACGGATTGCTGGGGAATAACTGGATGGTCCGGCGCCATGCCGCCGAGGCGCTCGGAAAGATCGGCGATCAGCGCGGGATCGAACCGTTGATCGAATCACTCAAGGACGAAGATTGGCTTGTCAGGAGGAATGCAGCGGAGTCGCTTGCCCGGCTGGGTGCGAAACAGGCGATTGATCCCTTGCTGCCGCTCCTTGAGGACGAGAACACGATGGTGCAGGAAACCGTAGAGGGCGTGCTCGCAAGCTTGGGATGGAAGCAAACGGCTCAGTAATCTACATTTCAATGTAAAGGACGCACACCATGGCAGAAGAAGCTCCTGTGAAACTCATTCAGATCGGTCCGAAGGGCGGTGTGAAAAAAGACGGATTCAATCTCGTGACCGAGCGAGTTGTGGCCGTTAATCCGGAGGCCAAGCAGGTTGAAGTGGAATTGCTGGCCTACGACGGCAAGACAGTCGTGCTGGATGTCGACGATGAGGCGCTCGAGGAACTGAAGCAGCTCAAGGTCGGGGATGGCGCCACCGTTCGTGTGGTTGAAGAGGGCGGAAAGCGGATCGCCAAGAGTTTCAGAATCCGTCCCAAGGATCCCAATGCCGCTAAGGCCGATGCCATGCTGCTGGACCTGAAAGACACCCATTGGCTGAATCGAAAGTATGCTGCGGAAGTCCTCGGCGAGTTGAAGGAGCCCAGGGCGGTACGACCGCTGGTGGATGCTCTGACAGACGAGGTCGGTGACGTCAGGCAGCGCGCGTACGATTCGTTGATCAAGATAGGGGGAGCGGCCGTCCCTTCGCTGGTACCGTTGCTCGTTTCCGAGGAGGACGAACTCCGGCAATCGGTGACGGAGATCATTCGGAAAATCGGGAAGCCGGCGGTTGAGCCGCTGGCGACCGCCTTGGCGGAAGCCGACGACCGGTTGAAGAGTCGTGTGCTGAAAGTCCTGGACCGGATGGGATACAAGCCGAAAGTGAAAGAGGCGGCGAAAACAGAAGCGCCTCGGCTGACATAGGCCAGGCTAGACGTTCTGGTCGGGATCTTTCGTTGGCCGTCCGACCGAGACGTGGCGGAAGCCGAATTGCGTGACCCGACTGGATTCGTAGACGTTGCGAAGGTCGATGAGAATCGTTCTCCGCATGAGAGATTTCAGCTTGTCGAAGTCGAGGTTCCTGAATTCGTTCCACTCAGTCATCAGCACCAGCGCATCAGCGCCTCTTGCCGTCTCATAGGCGTCCTGGCAGGGCACGATCCCGCGTAATGATCGACAAGCTTCCTCAAGTGCCGCCGGGTCGTAGGCCCGAACGGTGACGCCCTGACCCATCAGCTCTTCGGCGAGAGACAGGGCCGGGGCTTCCCTCAGGTCGTTGGTATTGGGTTTGAAGGACAGGCCGAGTAGCCCTACGGTCGTTCCTTGCAGTTCACCGAGAGCCTCTCTAATCTTTCCCACCATGCGGCCGCGTTGTTGGGCGTTGACGGCGGCAGCGGCTCCAGCGATCTGCATGGGATAGCCGGCGCTCTCGCCCATTTGGACGAGCGCGGCTAGATCTTTGGGAAAGCAGGATCCGCCGAATCCGGGACCAGCGTGGAGAAACTTCGAGCCGATTCGCTGGTCCAAGCCCATGCCTTTCGCCACGGTCTGAACGTCGGCTCCGACGCGCTCGCAAAGCGTCGCGATTTCGTTGATGAACGAGATTTTCGTCGCCAGAAATGCATTTGACGCGTACTTGATCATTTCCGCCGTGGGAACGTCGGTCACCACAAACGGCGTTTCGAGCAAGTAGAGCGGCCGATAGAGGTCCTTCATGAGCGCAACGGCGCGCTCGCTGTCCGAGCCGATCACGACACGGTTGGGGCGCATGAAATCTTCGATGGCCGACCCCTCCCGGAGAAATTCGGGGTTGGACACGACATCGAAGGCAATCTTTTTCTCCTGGGTCGCCGTAATGACTTTCCGCAAGAGAGCCCCAGTGCCGACCGGCACGGTGGACTTCGTGACAACCACCTTATAGGACGCCATCTTCCGGGCAATGCCGCGGCCCACTTCTTCGACAAACGAAAGATCGGCGGATCCGTCTTTTTTCGGGGGTGTGCCGACGGCGATGAAAATTACTTCGCCATGATCGACGGCCCGCGTGAGTTCCGTTGTGAAACTGAGCCGGCCGTGGCCGATCCCCTTTGCCACGAGCTCAGTGATGCCTGGCTCATAAAAGGGTACGTCGCCTTTTTCGAGTCGAGCGATCCGCTTTGAATCGGTATCCATGCAGAGCACGTTGACGCCAAATTCAGCAAAGCAGGCGCCCGTGACAAGCCCGACATATCCGGTTCCAATGACACTTATCTGCATCGACGGTTCTCCCTCTATTCAGCGGCAATAATAATTTGTGCAGTATAGCGTGCTTCTCCAATCCGAGCAACGAAGTTGCCACATTTCGATGCGTTGACAGGTCTGTGACCGGCTGAGTACTATGCCGCCTCGCAACGAAATTTATGACCACTCGGACAGCCCCCAAGTTGCGTTTCGATCCCTCTACATGAATCACGATTACGTTCCGATGCATCATCATCCTCGCTGGTTCCTCCTCTTGACGGCGCTCATCACGGGTGCCGTGGTGATGGCGCTTGAAATTCTGGGGAGCCGGCTGTTGGCGCCGGTGTTCGGTAACTCCCTCTTTGTGTGGGGCGCGTTGATCGGCGTCATTTTGGCTGCCATGAGCAGCGGCTATGCTTTTGGTGGGTGGATCTCGGACCGCTATCCTGGGGCGCAGGTGTTGGCGGGGTTGCTGTTGTTTTCCGGATCCTGGACGTTCCTTATCGCCTGGCTGAGCCAGCCGGTGCTTTTTAAGATGGCCGGGATGATCGACGATCCCCGGTGGGGACCTTGCGCTGCCGCAGCGGTTTTGCTGGCTCCTCCGGCATTCGGCCTCAGCGGCGTGCTGCCGGCGATGCTGCGATTGGCTGTCTCCGATCTCGACTACCTCGGTCGACACACCGGCCGCATGATCGCCCTCTCGACTGTTGGAAGTTTGGCCGGAACGTGGGGGACAGCCTTCTTCTTTTTGTCGTGGATCGGCACGCAGTCGATGGTGGCCTGGCTTGGAACGATCCAGGTGGCATTGGGCTACTGGTGGCTACTTAAGGGAATATCCAAACGGCCACTCGTCGTGGGTGCACTGGCGCTGGTTACCCTCGGTCTTGGTGCCGGCGCTTTCTCTCCCGTTCAGATGTTGAAGGCTCCGGTCTACCAGGAAGATAGTCCCTATCAACAAGTCCGTATCCGAGACGACGATCTCTTTCGTTATCTTGTCCTGGATCGGACCTTCCATGCCGTTATGTGGAAGGCAGATCCCGAAGCATTATTTCTTCCCTACAGCCAACTGATGGTGGCCTCCCTGGCCTTGGTTCCTGAACCCAAACGAGGTCTCATTCTCGGTCACGGAGGCGGTTCGTTAGCCAAATGGGTGGCCAGTCGCTGGCCGGATCTGGAATTGGACGTCGTGGAGTTCGACCCGGTCGTCGTACGGATGGCAGAAGAATATTTTTCTTACCGCGCCCCTCCTCAACATCACGTCTATGTGCGAGATGCCAGGGTGTTCCTGAACCAGACGAACCATACATATGACCTGATCTGGGTAGACGCATTTGCGCGCCACATGATTCCTTTCCATCTCACCACGGCGGAGTTTTTCTCCGAGTTGCGGGCTCACCTTGCTCCGGACGGAGTTCTCGCCGTCAATCTTGCGTCATCTGGTGAAGGAGGGGACCTCTTACGGGCCAACGCGGTGGTGGAGACAATGCGACAGTCGTTTCCGGCTATCGAATCTTTCGCGGTCAAGGGGCCTTGGAAGTCCGCTCAAACTCGAGCAGAAAATCTCATCTTTTTCGCCGGCACCCCGTTGGCACATCACGGTATATCCGACTTTGTCGCTAAGGTGGCTCCGCTTGTTGAACGACAGCAGCTTCCCTTCGAAGCCATTGCTTTACTAAACACGCATCGCACCCAACCCTGGGACTCCGGTGTTGTCCTGACCGACGACTATGCACCGTACGATCTTTTGATAGGATCGAGCATTCAGGAGATGCAGCCTCCAGCGGGAGCGATTCAGTAAGGCATTGAATGTGTTGCTATTTCCCTGTTGATAGTTCAGTGTGAATTTGTGTGAACCACCCGAGTTAATGCGCATTAACCTTCTTGCTTCCGTTTTCAAGGCTGTGCTATAAGGTTGCCTCTCAAAGAAGACTATGAACGTGAATCGAATGAATCAGGTCAGTCGTTGTCAGAGCGGTCAAGGCTACCTGACTGTAGCGGTAGTTATTTACCAACCTAATCACATCTCTTCTTCTTTTTAAGGAGGTAGGTCATGGGCAAGACGATGTTAGGGGTCTTCTTCGGCCTCGTGATGGTCGTGGCTGGGGCGTCTGCAGCGTTCGCGCTCCAGGCTGGCGGAGTCGAAATCGGGGATCTGGAGACTGGGTCTGTCGTGGGACAACCGTTCAAGGAATTGGAAGTGGATGCCCAGTTGTTTGCGATCGAGATCGGGAACATGAAGACCTGGTATCCACCAGTCACGATTATCGATTTCAAAGTTCGGCCTGGTCGTCCGGTCGTGCTCAAAGTGACGAACAATTCCACTGCTGAGCACGGATTTGAGATGACCGATGCGGCGAATGCCGGAGCTCCGACTGTGATGAAAGCTCAGGTTGTACTGAAGCCGGGAGAGACAAAGTATATCGGCATTCCGACCAGCGACATGTTCTATGCCACGCAGGGTAATACATTAAGCTATCGCTGCCACCTCCATGCGGCGCATGTCGGCGGCAAGTTGCTCATGATCAAGTAATCGAGTCGGTAACTCGAACGATATGACAAGGCCCCCTCCGCTATCACAACGGAGGGGGCCTTGTTGCTTTGGCAGCCTATGTGCCGATGGTTACACGTCTTCTTCGGCGCGACAATCGGTGCCCGGTTCAAGAGGCACGTTTTGGACCCCTTTGACCTCTCCTGCCACGATCAACAGCAGAAAACGGTTTAATATGGGTTCAGTATCCCGCCGCTCTTTTACAATCGTGTGGACGTCCACGACCATCTCGTCTCCGTCCCACTGAGTCTCGTTGATCACCCAGTAGTGCGCGGCCGCATGAGGAAACTGTCGGTCCACGAACTTCTCGATGATCGATCCGATATCTCCGGTGCTGGCCTGAGCCAAGGGTGCAAGGATGAGGAGCACGAGGAACGATCCAATGAGGATGCCTCGGTACCGCATGGTGTGACCTCCACGCGAGGTGAGAAGCACAGGCGGCTCCATGCAGACGTAGGAGCCTGACCAGTCAAAACCGCTACTACAGTAAAATTCT
Source organism: Nitrospira sp. (assembly GCA_035455145.1). Taxonomy (GTDB): domain Bacteria; phylum Nitrospirota; class Nitrospiria; order Nitrospirales; family Nitrospiraceae; genus Nitrospira_C. The sequence goes on along the minus strand of DATIFR010000225.1, from coordinate 16,952 downwards.
ACAGCGAGGTCGGCGAGAATGCTACTAATTAGGTGGAAAACGTACGTGTGAAGGTAAGACGCAAAAGCCCTACCTCCGTTCTGGGAGGCAGGGCCTTTGTGAGTGCTGAGATCAGGCTTTAGTTTCGGACGCCACTCCAGACCTTCGCTGCATCTATAGTCTTGTCCGGATTCAGTGTCTTCGCTTTTTCAAGCAGGACATCCGTCGTTTCCGGATAGGCCGGGTCGGAGATGCAGCAGTTGTCGACTGGACAGACGGCGGCACATTGCGGTTCGTCGAAATGCCCGACGCATTCCGTGCAGCGATCGTGCGTAATTACGTAAATATTGTCGCCGACACCCTGGCCATCGCCCACATGGTTTCCCTTCGATTCCGCGTCGCTGCGAGTTTCAAAAATCGCCTCGTTCGGACATTCGGGTAGGCAGGCTCCACAGGAGATACATTCATCGGTAATCAGCAGTGCCATGACCCTCGCCTCCTTCTCCCCACAATAGAGACAAATATAGCGACAAACACGGTTGACAAGCCCGCCCCGTCACGACCATATTGCGTGACGCGACGTGAGCGCATTCTAGTCCGCCGCTCTTTTCCAAGTCAACAGAACGGCCTTCGGTCAGAAGGCCTAGATTCCCTGATATGATGGGCCTTTGGGCCCAGGTTGCGTCGCCCTCGCGAGATCCCTATGGCCTCAATTCCCACCAGCGAACGAGAACAGAAAAAGAAGCGGATCATCATGATGATCCTGCTGGCGATTCTGTTGATGAGTGTCTCCATGTTTGTGATGCAACGGGAAGATTCGAAGACCATCATCGTGACCTTTCCGAACGGAACCGACCTCGAGGCGGAAGTTGCCGACACTCCCGAGAAACTCCTCTTCGGATTGGCGTTTCAGGAGGCATTGCCCCCGAACGGAGGAATGATTTATATCTTCGAGGCGACCGGCCCTCATCGCGTGACAACCAAAGAATATCGAATTCCCGTCGACATGATCTGGGTCGATGAGAGTCATCACATCGTGTCGATCACGGAGAATGTGCCGCCATGCCGTCAGGAGACTTGTCCCTGGCACGGCTCAACGACGGAGGTCGTCCGGTACCTGATCCAGACGGAGGCCGGTTTCGCGAAGCGGCAGGGTCTTGTCGTCGGGGGTGAATTGAAATATACGCTGCGCATGTGATGCGGGCTATCGTCGCCATGAGAAGGAGGAAGTAGGAGCGTGGCAAGCGAAGGATTTCAATTGGTCGCCAAAGTCGGCGAAGTGCCGCCCGGTCAATCGAAGGTGGTCACGGTGAACAATCGCGCCATCGCGTTGTTCAACATCGAGGGAAAGTATTTCGCCATCCACAACCTCTGCCCACACGAGGGCGGTCCGTTGAATGAAGGCAGGGTCAAAGGATTTGTAGTGTCTTGTCCATGGCATGATCTGGCGTTCGATATACGCAACGGACAGGGGACGGACGGGGGCGGGTACTGCATCGGCAGCTACGAGGTTCGTGTGGAGGGCGAGGAGATCTTCGTTGGTCCAAGGCGAAAAACATAGTGGAGGACTCGAGCAAGTCACGTCGGGCTCACTGAATCGGTATGGAACAAGGAAGGGTTTGAGGATAGACGGATGAGCATGACAGATGGAGGTGCCAGGCCGCAGGATCATGCCAAGATGATCGAAGCCACCCTCGACGGCCCTATCGAGATCCACTTGTGGGAAGACCGGACGAGAGGAGAACTCTGGGTTCCGACGTATGATACGACGGGCCTGGCATTGTTGGCCGATGACTATCTCCGCATCGCGGGCAACAATGCCGTCGATAACGGGCGTCGAACCTTCGAGTTCAAAGCCGTCAAGCCGGGAAGCTACCAAATCGTGTTTGAAAAGCGCATGGGATGGAAGTTCACTGCGGAAGACCGGCGCGTCTTTCAGGTGACGGTCTCCGAACCCTCGTCCTCACGGAGCAAGTAATCGTGCCGGATATCGCCCTCGTCAACGGACGGTTTATGCCGCTGGCCGACGCGATGATCTCGATTGAGGATCGCGGCTTTCTATTCGGCGACGGTGTCTATGAGGTCATCAGGACATATCGCAGTCGCCCCTTTGAGCTCGATGCGCACCTGACCCGCTTAAACCGGAGCGCTCGAGGGCTGGATCTCCCGCAGCCCTATTCCCATCAGCAGTGGCACCAGCTCATTCTGGAAGGGATCAAGCAGGCGGCCTTTCCGGAGGCGAAGGTCTATCTTCAAATCACCCGAGGCGTTGCGCCGCGCGACCATGCCTATGCCGCGGATCTCGTGCCAACCGTCGTGATGACGGTGCGTGAGCTGCGTCCACTCAGTCAATCCGTGCAGGCCGCCGGTGTCGACGCCATGACCATCGAGGACATCCGATGGGGGCGCTGCGACATCAAGAGCATTAATCTGCTGGCCAACGTGCTTGCCCGGCAACAGGCCAAGCAGGCGCAGATGTTTGAAGCCATTCTGGTGAAAGGTGAAGAGGTCACCGAGGGGGCGGTGAGTAATGTGATGGTGGTGCGGGATGGGATGGTGATCACGGCGCCGGAGGGGCCTTGCATTCTGTCCGGGGTGACGAGAGCCGTCGTGCTCCAGCTTGCTCGACAGGAAGGTTTCCCGGTCCAGGAGCGCTATGTGGCCAGACAGGAGCTGTACGACGCGGCGGAGGTCTTTTTGACCGGGACGACGGTAGAGGTGTTAGGAGTTGTCCGAATCGACGGCAAGGCGATCGGAGAGGGGAAGCCGGGCCCTCTTACCCAACGGCTCGCCAGGAGGTTCGTCGAGCGGATCGGCTAGTCCGCCCCCTTGCTTTGGCAGGGGTGACATGCTATGGTTCCTCCGCTGGAAGTGGGCTCAGGCCCACTTTTTTGTTTGATCTCGTGAACAGAACAGCCAGAGAAACGGGGCTAGGGGTGTCGGTGAAGGAGTCCCGACCGGTCGTCGACCGTATCAGTGAAGCAGTATCACCTATCCTCTGGACGTTAGGCCTGGAATTGGTTGACGTTGTGTGCGTGGGGCAGGGGCCGCGTTCGGTGGTCCGGGTATTCATTGATAAGCCGGGTGGCGTAACACTGGACGATTGCGAGCGCGCCCACAAGGCGCTCGGCCCAGCGCTCGATGTTGCCGACCCGTTTCCCCATGCCTACACGCTTGAAGTTTCCTCGCCAGGTCTGGATCGGCCCTTCAAACGGATTCAGGATTATCGCCGGGCAGTCGGGAAGCGAGTGAGCGTCAAGCTCAGAGAGCCGCTCGAGGGGCAGTGGCGCCTGGTGGGAACATTGACGGAAGTAACGGAGCACGCTGTGGCGTTGGTCGTAAGCGATCCGCCTCCGGTGCGCACGTTGACCCTCGAGTATGGAGCCATTGCCGAGGCAAGATTGAAAGTGACGTGGTAAGCGTCGACGGCGCTAGAGTGGAGAGCGAATCATGAATCGAGAATTGATTTCAGTCATCGACGAGATCGGGCGACAAAAAGGCATCGATAAGAGCAAGGTCATCGGTGCCATTGAGGCCGCTCTTCAAACAGCCGCCAAGAAGCGCTTCGGGCAGGCCGAAAATATCCAGGTCGAGATCGATCCCAAGACCGGAGAAATTTCCGTCGTCTCGAAGAAGATCATCGTCGATTCAGTGACCAATCCGAAGGCCGAGATCTCACTCAAAGAAGCTCGGGCCTATGACAGCGAAGCGGAAATCGGCGACGAAATCGGCTCGCTTATCGAAATGGACGAGCTCGGCCGTATTGCGGCACAAACCGCCAAGCAGGTGATCTTCCAGAAAGTTCGCGAGGCCGAGTGGGAAGCGGTTCAGAAGGAATACTCGACGCGACAGGGCGATTTGGTCAACGGGATCATTCTCGGGATGGAACGCCGGAACTATCTCGTGGATCTGGGGAAGACGGAAGCGATTCTTCCGATCCAGGAACAAATTCCTCGCGAGACTTATCGCCGCGGCGACCGCGTGAAAGCGATGCTCCTGGAAGTGCGTCGGACGCCGAAAGACGTTCAAGTCATTCTCACGCGGAGTCATCCGCAGTTCGTCGCCAAACTGTTCGAGCTGGAAGTGCCTGAAGTGATGGAAAAAATCGTCGAGATCAAGGCCGTGGTCCGGGAGCCGGGTGATCGCACCAAGATCGCCGTCACCTCCCGCGAGAAAGCGGTCGATCCGGTCGGGGCCTGTGTCGGCATCAAGGGTTCGCGCGTGCAGGCCGTTGTGCGGGAACTGCGCGGAGAAAAAATCGACATCATTACCTGGACGTCGGATCCGCGTGTGTTCATCGCCGAAGCGTTGAATCCTGCGACCATCGAAAAAGTCGGCGTCGACGAAGAAAAGAAGTCGGCATTGGTCGTCGTGGCAGACTCGCAGTTGTCCTTGGCCATCGGCAAGAATGGGCAGAATGTGCGGCTCGCGGCGCGGTTAACCGGCTGGAAGATCGACATCATCAGCGCCACGGAGTACGAAAAAGAAAAGGCCGAGCGGGACAAGGAAATCAAGGCCGCATTGGCCGAAGAGGCCGAAGCCCAGCGGCAGCAGGAAGAGGCTCGACAGCAGGAGAAGGCCCAAGCCGAGTCGGAGGGGTAGTAGGGAGTCCCATTGGAGCAGGTGTTGAAGCGCTATGCGTGTCTATGAATTAGCCAAACAGCTCGGGATGGAAAACCGCGATCTGATCCCGGAGTTGAAGCGATTGGGTATTCCCGTTGCGTCTCACAGCAGCGCATTGGAGGACGATGCCGTTCAAAAGGTGCTGGAGAAGCTGGGCCCGAAGCACAAGACCGCAGCAAAGATTGTGACGAAAGCAGGCGAAGGAGATACGGCACGCACCGAGAAGCACAAAGACACCGATGCAGGCGTGCCTCATCACGCCGGAGTGAAAACCGCCGGAGCCCATCCGGTTGTAGCGGAAGAATCCAAGCCTGACAAGCGCCGTATTCTGATTAAGCGAAAACGTAGCGAAGAAGCGCCGCTCGAGGAGTCCCTGGCTCCGCTCGGGTCAGAATCTCTGGCCGCGGCTGCGACGGAAGCTGTGGCAGCGCCGTCCGTTACGCCGCCCTCGCATCATGTCGAAAGCCATATGGCCCCTTCCGGCGAGGTGCATCCGCCCAGCGGACTCATTCCGTCGCCTGCGGCGCCGACGCTGGAGCAGCCACCGGCTGCTAAGCCTGCCGTAGCGCCAACCATCGAACCTCTTTCCGGAAAGAAGAAAGTCTTCGAAGAGCTTCAGGCTGAGGGTCTGAAGGATAAGCTCAAGAAAGCCCGCAAACCGGGACGTGTTCGTGAAGAAGACGACGTCCGCGTACGCGAAGATGCGGCGCGCTGGCAGGATCTGCGCGCCATCCCGGTGCAACGACGGGACGATCGTGCCAAACACGTGCATCACAGCACGCCGGCGGAAATTACCAAGCCCCGCAAGAAGAGCGTGAAGCTCACACCCGGCATGACGGTGAAGGAATTCGCAGAATTGATCGGACAGCGCCCCGCCGACATTGTGCGCAAGTTGATGGACATGGGTCAGATGCTGACGTTCAATCAACCGATGAATGTTGATGTCGCCTCAATGATCGCGGAAGAATCCGGGATCAAAATGGACGTGGCGGTGGAGAAGGGCGGTGAAGATTTGTTGGAGACGGTGATTCAGACCGAAGGCACTGCCCGTCCGGAACCGCGTCCTCCGGTTGTGACGATCATGGGCCACGTCGACCACGGCAAGACCTCGTTGCTCGACGCGATCCGTGAAACGAAGGTGGCGGAAGGCGAAGCCGGCGGCATCACGCAGCATATTGGAGCCTATACGGTCTCGGTGCGCGGCAAGCAGGTCACCTTCCTCGATACGCCGGGCCACGAAGCCTTTACCGCGATGCGTGCCCGGGGAGCAAAGGTCACGGACATCGTGATCCTTGTCGTGGCGGCCGACGACGGCGTCATGCCTCAGACGATCGAAGCCATTCACCATGCCAAGGCCGCCGGTGTCCCGCTCATCGTGGCCATCAACAAGATCGATAAGCCTGGCGCCAATCCGGATCGAGTGAAAAATGCGCTGTCCGAGCACGGATTGATTTCCGAAGCCTGGGGCGGCGACACGATCATGGTTGAAGTATCAGCCAAGCAAAAGACGGGTTTGGACCAGCTGTTGGAAATGATTCTCCTGCAGGCTGAAGTGTTGGAATTGAAAGCGGATCCTCACCAGTTGGCGAAAGGCGCGGTGGTCGAGGCCAAGCTCGAGCGGGGCCGTGGTCCCGTCGCGACGGTGTTGGTGCAAAGCGGAACGTTGCATGTCGGCGATGTGTTCGTCGTGGGATCTTTCAGCGGCAAGGTTCGGGCATTGATCAGTCATACCGGCACAAAAGTGCAGGAGGCCGGCCCTTCGATTCCAGTCGAAGTCAATGGATTACCCGGTGTGCCGTCTGCGGGCGACGTGTTTCAGGTTGTGAAGGACGAACGGGTTGCGCGCGAGATCGCGGAGGACCGGGCGCGTAAGCAGCGGGCTGCAGAACTGGCCGGAGCCGGGAAGGTCTCGCTCGACGACCTCTTCGCCAAAATTCAGGAAGGTTCGGTCAAGGAATTGTCGCTGGTCATCAAGGCCGACGTGCAAGGTTCATCGGAAGCCTTGGCCGCGGCGATTGAAAAGCTTCCGACCGACATGGTCAAGCTCAAGGTCATCCACAACGGTGTCGGCGGGATCACGGAATCCGACGTCTTGCTGGCTGCCGCCTCGAACGCCATCATCATCGGATTCAATATCAGACCGGAGCCCAAGGCCTCCGCCCTGGCGGAGAAGGAACGGGTCGACATCCGCCTGTACACCATCATCTACGATGCGTTGAACGACATCAAAGCGGCCATGGAAGGCCTGTTGGAACCGACGCTCAAGGAGCGAGTGCTGGGCCGGGCCGAAGTGCGTCAGGTGTTTACGGTTTCCAAGGCCGGTACGATCGCCGGGTCGTATGTCATCGACGGAGCCATTACCCGCGCCAGCGCCGGTGTCCGAGTGATTCGCGACAATGTGGTGGTCTATCAGGGCAAGTTAGGATCGCTCCGGCGTTTCAAGGATGACGTTCGTGAAGTGCAGCAGGGGTACGAGTGCGGAATCGGTGTCGAGAATTTCAACGACGTCAAGACCGGGGACATCATCGAAGCCTACGCGATCGATAAGATCGCGGCGAAACTCTAAGGCGTGAGCCGATCGGATCGTGAGCATCATCGTCGGGCTCTGCACGATCGAGTTGTTCTTACCGGACAGCCAGTCGTTGAAAGACAAGCGGCAGGTCCTGTTGAGCGTCAAGGATCGGCTGCATCAGAAATTCAACCTGTCCGTCGCGGAAGTCGACGGACAGGATTTGTGGCAGAAGGCGGTGCTTGGGCTGGCCTGCGTGGCGAACGACGGCCGGTATGTGAATCAGGTGTTGGACCAGGCACTGAACATGATCCGCAGCGACCCGGCTGTGGAGATCGTCCAGTCTCGAGTCGAATTGTTGTGACGCCGAAAGGCCTGCGCGCGCGGGCCGGCCAAGGGGAACGGACGATGGCCAAGACGGGGTATAGCCGAGCCGATCGCGTCGCCGATCAGATCCGCATGGAGGTGGCCGACATCCTCATGCGGAAGATCAAAGACCCGCGCGTCCGCTCGGTGACCGTGACCGACGTCGAACTGACGAATGACCTGCGCATCGCCCGGGTTTTTGTCACGGCGTTGGGGACGGATGCTGAAACCAAGGATGTCTTCGCCGGCCTGGCTAAGGCGAGCGGATTTGTGCGCAGCGAACTGGGCCGTCGCCTGACGCTGCGGTACCTGCCTGAAGTGGTCTTCGTCAAAGACATCAGCGGGCCGCGAGGTGATCGTGTGCTGCAGTTGCTGGACGAGATCCACGTTAAGACGGACGCCGAGGGAGACGCTCCCCAGGATCCGGTCAGTTCGTAATCGAACGAGTCGGTGTACGCATGAATGGAACCATCCAAGGGCGCGGCGTGATGGACGGCGTCCTGGTGATCAAGAAAGAAGCCGGTTGGACCTCTCACGATGTCGTGGCCAAGATCCGGCATCTTCTCGGCGGCATTAAAGTCGGTCATGCGGGAACATTGGATCCGGCCGCGACCGGCGTGCTGCCTGTCCTGATCGGGAAAGGGACTCGCATCGCCGAGTATCTGATGGAATGGGACAAGGAGTATCTGGCTATCCTTCGTCTCGGAGAGACGACTGATACGCAGGATGCGACAGGAACCGTGCTGGTTCGGTGTGCAACTGACGGAGTCACGTCAGCGGCGATCGAGGAAGCAGTCGGGCAGTTCCGCGGCCGGATTGAACAGGTTCCCCCGATGTATTCAGCCGTCAAGGTCGCTGGCGTGCCGCTCTACAAATCAGCCCGTGCGGGGAAAACGATCGCGCGGGAAGCCAGGCAGATCGTGATCCATTCGATCGACATCCTAGCCATTGACGGGCGCGACGTGACCTTGCGGGTGGCCTGTTCCAAAGGCACCTATATCCGCACACTCTGTGCCGATATCGGAGAGGCCCTGGGAGTCGGCGGGCATTTACTTGCGCTGGAGCGCCGTCGGGTGGGGCCCCTGACCTTTGATCAGGCTGTGTCCGTGGATGAAGTGGAGGCCCATCTGGCGCTTGGTCGTTTAGGAGAGGACGTGCAGTCTCTCGATCAAGCTTTGCAGGGACTCCCGGCGGTAGTGGTGGATGCACAGACAGCCGACCGTGTGCGTCACGGGGTCCCGGTTCCTGCTTCCAAGGTTTTGCGCTGGGAGTCGGCTGGGAACGTGGATCAGAAACCGGGCGCGCGGGTGCGGATTCACGACATCAGCGGAATCTTGCTGGCAATCGGCAGACAGCCGCAGGCACCGCAGGGGTCGATTGCGATTGAAAAAGTGTTGGTCGGCCAGGAATAATTAGCGTTCAGTCGGAAGGAAAGGAAGGAAGAGGAGAATTACCCATGGCGTTATTGAAAGAAGCTAAGGCGGAATTGATCAAACAATACCGGCAACACGACAGCGACTCCGGCTCTCCCGAAGTGCAGATCGCAGTGCTGACAAACCGGATTGCGTATTTGACGGAGCATTTCAAGCTCCACAAGAAGGACCACCATTCGCGGCGTGGTCTGTTGACGCTCGTCGGGCGCCGCCGCCGTTTGCTGGATTATCTCCGCGACATCGACGATGCGCGCTATCGGGCGGTCATCGACCGATTGGGCATCAGAAAGTAGCCGGTAGATCCCGTTGTCGTGCCGGTGCGCGACAGCGGGAAGAACAGTCGCACAGGTGAACACTGACATGCGCTCCGCGAGCCACTTCAACGTGTTTCGGAGGGCATCTCTGTGGGCATCTGTGGGGCACAACAGAAGGAGACCATAGATGGTACACACAGTTGAACTCGATATCGCAGGCCGAACCCTGCGGCTTGAAACGGGTCGCGTCGCCAAACAGGCGGACGGCTCGATCTGGGCCTCGTACGGCGACACCGTCGTCTTGGCCACCGCCGTTGCGTCGCAGAACGCCAAGCCCGGTATCGATTTTCTCCCTCTCACCGTCGACTATCAGGAAAAGGCCTATGCAGCCGGCAAGATTCCCGGCGGGTATTTCAAGCGCGAAGGCCGGCCGTCCGAAAAGGAAGTGCTCACCAGCCGGTTGATCGATCGTCCCCTCCGTCCATTATTCCCGGAAGGATACTATTTTGAAACGCAGGTGATTGCCGCGGTGCTGTCCTCCGACAAGACAGGATCGTCTGACGTGATCAGCATTACCGCCGCTTCCGCAGCGCTGGCCGTATCGAACATTCCCTTCCTGGGTCCCGTGGCCGGCATCAAGATCGGCCGAGTCAGCGGACAGTTCGTGGTGAATCCCGATTTGGAGACACTGAAAAGCAGCGAGTTGGACCTCGTCGTCGCCGGAACGGCCGATGCCGTCATGATGGTTGAAGCCGGGGCGAACGAATTGCCGGAAGCGACGATGCTCTCGGCGATCGAATTGGCCCATGCGGAGATCAAGAAGATCGTGGCCAAGATCAATGAGCTCCGCCTCGCAGCGGGCAACAAGCCCAAACGAGCAGTCGTGACAGAGCACATCGATCCGGCGCTGACTGGCCACGTGAAGGCGCTTGTCGCGCAAGGGATCAGGGATGCCATCATGATTCCGAACAAGACGGCGCGGCAAGAGCGGTTGGATCTGATCCTGGCTGACGCAATCGAGAAGCTGAAGAATCCCGAAGACCCCAATCGTGAACGCCACGTCAAGATCGTGTTCCACGGATTAGAGTACACCGAAGTCCGAAACATGATTCTGGAGAGGGGAACGCGGGCCGACGGACGCGGTCCTGCCGACATCCGCCCGATCACCTGCGAAGTCGGCGTGTTGCCTCGCACACATGGTTCGGCGCTCTTCACCCGAGGCGAAACGCAGAGCCTGGCCGTCATTACGCTCGGGACGACGGATGACGAGCAGCGGATTGATGCCTTGGAAGGCGAGTACACCAGAACCTTCATGCTCCATTACAACTTCCCTCCCTTCAGCGTCGGAGAAGCCAGGCCGTTGCGGTCGCCCGGTCGTCGAGAAGTCGGCCATGGCGCGCTCGCAGAACGTGCGCTGAAGCCTGTGATCCCCGGTAAGGACGTATTCCCCTATACTCTCCGTATCGTCTCAGACATTCTGGAGTCCAACGGATCGTCCTCGATGGCGACGGTCTGCGGCGGGACATTGGGTATGATGGATGCCGGCGTGCCGATTAAGGAACCGGTAGCCGGGATCGCGATGGGCCTGATCAAGGAAGAGGACCGGGTCATGATCCTTTCCGACATTCTCGGACTCGAGGACCATCTGGGCGACATGGATTTCAAGGTCTGCGGGACGAAGCAAGGCGTGACGGCGCTTCAGATGGACATCAAGATCGGCGGCATTACCCCGGCTCTCATGCACCAGGCCTTGGAGCAGGCCAAAGCCGGCCGCCTGCACATCCTCAGCTGTATGCAGAAGGCGCTGGAAGCTCCGCGGACGACCATGTCCGCATTCGCACCGCGCATCTTCACGATGAAGGTGAAGCAGGACAAGATTCGCGAAGTCATCGGTCCGGGAGGCAAGACCATTCGCGGGATCCAGGCGGATTGCGGCGTCAAGATCAATATCGACGATACAGGAACAGTCACCATTGCCTCGGTCGACGGCGCATCGCTGGAGAAGGCGAAAGGGATGATCAACCAGATCGTCGAAGAGGTGGAAGTCGGCAAGACGTACCTGGGCACCGTGCGGAAGATCATGGACTTCGGCGCCTTCGTGGAAGTGCTGCCCGGGACAGACGGGCTGGTCCACATCTCCCAACTCGCGCATCATCGCGTCAAAGCGGTGTCCGACGAAGTGAAGGAAGGGGACCAGATTCTCGTGAAGGTGCTGGAAGTGGATCGGCAAGGCAAGATCCGCCTTAGCCGCAAGGAAACCATGCCGGCTCCAACCGGAGCGGGGACGAAGGATCAGTCCTCCGGGTAATTATCTTGTACCGCAAGCTCGTCCTGGACAACGGCGTGCGGGTGGTGACCGAACGGATACCGACGCTCAAGTCGGTGACCGTTGGCATTTGGGTCAACACCGGGTCTCGGGACGAGCAACCCTCCCAGGCAGGGTATTCCCATTTCATCGAGCACATGTTCTTCAAGGGGACGCGCTCCCGGTCCGCCACCGAGATCTCGCGCGAAATCGATGCGCTCGGCGGCGAGATGAATGCCTTTACGACGCGCGAGACCACGACTTTCTACGTCAAGGTTCTGGACCAACAGCTCGAGCAGGCGCTCAATCTCCTCGCCGATCTGTTTCATCATTCCCGCTTCGATCCCAAGGAAGTCGAAAAAGAAAAGCAGGTCGTGCTCGAAGAGATCCGGATGGTCCAAGACGATCCGGAAGATCTCGTGCAGGAACTACATACAGGACAGGTGCTCGGCCGTCATCCGCTCGGCCGCTCGATTTTGGGACGCGAGGACACGATCCGCGGCCTGCGCCGCCGGGACCTGATGGGATATATCGACGCTCATTACGATCCGTCGCAGATCGTGATCGCAATCGCCGGAAATTTCGATCAGGCGGCGTTGACGAAAATGGTCGCCCGTTCTTTCGGCAAGACCGAACGGAGAGACGGGTCGGTAAGAGCGGCAAGGCGTCCCCCGGAAGTGCGCGGCGGCTTAGTCACGAAGAAGAAGCCGTTGGAGCAGGTGCACCTCTGTCTTGGACTCAAAGGGGTGGCGGCCGGTCATCGAGACCGCTATGCGGTGTACGCGATGAACAGCGTCCTGGGCGGCAGCATGAGTTCTCGACTTTTCCAGGAGGTGCGGGAGAAGAGAGGTTTGGTCTACTCCATCTATTCCTTCCTCTCCGGGTATTCGGATGTCGGCACCATGACGGTCTATGCGGCGACCAGGCCGAAAGAGGTGGAGCGCGTCGTCGATCTCGTTTGCCGGGAAATTCGAAGAATCAGCCGGCAGGGGATCGAGCAGAGGGAACTCGACCGGGCAAAAAATCAGATGAAGGGCAGCCTCATGCTCAGTCTCGAAAGTTCTCACAGCCGTATGAGCAAGCTTGCGAAAGATGAGTTGGTGTACGGGACGCGCACCTCGCTCGAAGACATGTTGGCACAGATCGATCGAGTCACGACGGAACAGGTCTACACCGTCGGTCGTCAATTGCTTGATCTGGATCATCTCGCCGTTACTGGACTGGGACCGCTCACATCCCGCACGCTCCACGCGTTTAGATGAGAATCCTCTAATAGATCGTCGATTCCAGCGACAAAATCGTGCTGCAATGGAAACATCGTCAGCATCGTAACATGTTGTTTTTATTTTTAAAATTCATGCATATTCCAAGTTGTCCACAGGGCAAACATTTTCTTGACTCCCTTTTATGATTTCAGTACCATGACCGCGTTTTTGCCGTATCACTGTAGATTCAAAGCAAGGCGGCACGAGAAGTAGCAAAGGAGGTGGCCGTTCATCGTTTCTCGTGGATGCCGGATCCTCAATTCGGTTTCACAACATTATTTATCGTACTTAAACGTGAGGCGTTCATCAGTTTTGTGGTTGTTACTTTTATGAAGGAGGGATTGGGTATGAAAAGGGTCGTACTTCTAGCTGCCGTTGCAGTGGTTGCTGTGTTCGGCTTGCTGACGGCCGAATTCGCCGTTGCCGCCGATGCTCCCGGTGCCGCCGGGCCAGCCGATCAGATAGTCGGCGGGAAGCCGTTTAAAGGTGAAGTGACCAAGACCTTGAAAGGCCGTGTCTGGTCTCAGTGGGCGGACAATCCAGATCACGAGTTGCTCTTTGGGATCCAGTATTGGAACACCGGTGAGCCCGCCTCAGGAACTCCGTCAGGCCGTTCGTCCTCCGACCTCGATGTGAAGCCGCCAGATCCGTTGTTTAGCTGCTGCGCCTGGGGATTTGTTGGTGGAACTGACAGAAACAACCCGTACTCCGGCTGGTACCATGCCGCCACGACAGTTCGGCTGGCGGTGAAGGACAAAGCATTGATGGATCAAATCATCAAGGCCTCTCAGGAGCTCGTCGCGATGGAAGTGAGTCTGGATGGCCGGACGATCACTGGATTCAAGGTCATCAAGTAATCGACTTCGACAAGATTATATTCTTTCATGCTGTTGAAGGAGGACGCGATTATGAAGTTTCAATCGAAAGGCTGGGCCATCGTGGCCGCGGTCGCGCTGGTGGTCTCCGTGGCCTCCACCGCGCTGGCGATCGAATCATTCCAAGAGCGTTTTGAGTGGGGCGATATGAGCAAGCCCACCACCCTGCAGGGTCGCGTGATCGTCCTTGATCACTACGACGAAGCGGTGTGGATTAATATCGCCGTGTTCGGCGGCAATGCCGAGAGCGGCCTCTTCTGGCAGAAGATCCATCCGGGCAAGACCCTCAAGTTTTACGCGGATAAGGGCGCCTGGGAAGAGTTGAAGAAGATGGGCCGTCCTCACGCAGGTCCGGCCGCTGCCAAGGAAGTGCCTCCCGGCAGCACCACTGATCTGATTGAGTTCACCGCGACGGAAACGGAACAGAACCATCGCGTGATCTCCTCCGTCAAGAAACTCCCCGAGGTGGCTGGTGCACCGGGAAAGACTCGGAGCATTTCTGCCCTCCGCCTCAAGGAGTGCGCCGGTAAGGATGAAAGCGATGCTGGCTGCGCTGCGGCAAAGCAAGCGCTTAACGTTGCAGGAAAAGCGCAACCACCGATGCAGTACGATGTACTGCAACCAGGCGGCAAGCCCCTCGCTGGCTTGATCCCCTGGACAGCTCAATACAACACCGGTCACTAATCGAGACCTGTGTGAATGTGAAAAGGCGGCAGCCCCGCAAGGGGCTGCCGTTTTTTTATGTTTGCTGGTTGCCCTCTGACTCGGCGCGCTTTTGAAGCTCCGCAAGGCGGTTGAGTGCATCCAGCGGGGTCATCGAGAAGAGGTCGATCTGTCTGACTTCATCGAGGATCGGGTGAGACTGGGGGAGCAAACGGCTTCCCGGATCTTGTGCTGACGACGGAGCGGGCGTCGCGGCTGCCGAGTCAGTTTGTTCCAGTTGAGCCAGCACTTCCTGGGCTCTGTCGATCACGGACGGCGGCAATCCTGCTAGTTTAGCCACATGAATCCCGTAACTTCGATCCGCACCACCTGGTACGATCTTCCGCAAGAAGACGACATCGCCATCCCTTTCTTGTACTGCAACTCTATAGTTCTTAATGCCCTCGCGCAACGATTCCAGCTGCGTCATCTCGTGATAGTGGGTGGCGAAGAGTGTCCGGGCACCGAGGTGTTGGCGGTCGTGTATGTATTCTGCGATCGCCCAGGCAATGCTCAGGCCGTCATAGGTGCTGGTGCCACGGCCGATCTCATCCAGCAGAATCAGACTTCGGCTGGTTGCGCAGTTGAGAATATGGGCGCTCTCGGTCATTTCGACCATAAACGTACTTTGCCCTGCGGCGAGATTATCGGATGCGCCGACGCGGGTAAAAATCCGGTCCACCAATCCGACATGGGCCTCGGTCGCGGGGACGAAACTGCCGATCTGGGCCAGGAGGACGATGAGCGCGACTTGGCGGAGGTAAGTGCTCTTGCCAGCCATGTTGGGTCCGGTGAGGATGACGAGCCGGTTGGCCTCTCCGTCGAGGAGTGTGTCGTTCGGGACGAATGTCAGATCCGGGCTCAGCTGCTCAACGACGGGATGCCGCCCTTCTCGAATCAGAAGCATACCCGATTCATCGAGGGTTGGCTGGACGTAGCGATTCAATGCGGCGGTTTCCGCTAAACAGGCCAGGACATCGAGCAGCGCGAGAGTGTGGGCCATGGTTTGCAGCCGGGGTACGTCTTTCGCAATCCGTTCGCGCAGCTGCACGAAGAGATCTTCTTCGAGCGCCACCAGTTTGGTTTCCGCCCCGGTGACCCGTTCTTCGAGTTCTTTCAACTGGGGCGTCATGAACCGTTCGGCATTCACGAGTGTCTGCTTACGCATGTAGTCCGCAGGCACCTTTGAGAGGTTGGCCTTGGTGACCTCGAGGTAGTAGCCAAACACTTGGTTATAGCGGACCTTCAGCGAGTCGATCCCTGTTCGTTCCCGTTCCTTGGCCTCCAGCGCCGCTATCCAGCTCTTTCCTTCCGTTCGGGCCTTGCGCAATTCGTCGACGCCTGGATGGTAACCCGATCGAATCAGGCCCCCGTCGCGGGCGGACATCGGCGCGTCAGGATCGAGCGTCTGTTCGATCACGTCATATAGATTGCGGCAATCGTCCCATGAGTTCTTCTGATCGGCGAGCAGGGCGGATTGAACCGATTCCAGCTGCGCACGCAGTTCAGGCAGGGCGCTCAGGGACTGTTTCAATGCCAGCAATTCGCGAGGTCCCGCGACGCCGAGCGTGATGCGGCTGCTGAGGCGGGCGATATCCTGCACGGCCCGGAGGGTCGTTCGAATCATGACGCGCTGGGCGACGCGCTCTTTGAGTTCGGCGACTGCTTCGAGTCTGGCTTGAATGGCGCTGCGATCCACGAGCGGCCGCACGAGCCAATCGCGCAGGAGGCGGCCCCCCATCGCTGTGGTCGTGCGGTCCAGTACGGAGAGCAAGGTGGGCTGCCGCCGTCCCGTCCGGTCCTCGTCCACACCCATCGGACGCACCAGTTCGAGATTGCGGATCGTGGCGCTGTCCAAATGCATCGCGTCATGGCTCCAGCGCCGTTGGAGGCGGCGGATATGGTCGAGCGCAGCCGTCGGCTGAGTCTCTCGGAAATAGCGCCAAACCGCTCCGGCAGCTCCAAGACCGGCAGTCAAGTCGCGGCAGCCGAAGCCATCGAGAGAATGAACGGTGAAATGCGAGCGCAACAATTTCTCGGCTTCCTGGTGATCGAAGAGCGCCGGAGACTGTTCGCAGAGCCTCGGTCCCTGCAGATGGCGGAGACCCAGTTCGTCGGCGATGGCGGGTCCCGCATGAAGCAGCTCGCGGGGTTCGAGCCGGGCCAGCTCATCCAGGAGTTGCTGGGTCGCTTCCGGGCCGTGAAATTCCGTGACCCAAAACTCACCCGTGGATACGTCCAGACCAGCCAGTCCCCAGAGAGGCTGAGGATGGGCCGTTGCCCGCTCAGACCGGCTGACGGCTGCGAGAAAGTTTGACTCGCCGGGAGAGAGGAATTCGGTGTCGACCAGTGTGCCGGGCGTATAGAGGCGTACGACTTCGCGGCGCACGAGTCCTTTCGCCAGCTTCGGGTCCTCGACCTGTTCGCACAGGGCGACCGTGCGTCCGGCCTTGAGCAGCTTGGCGATATAGCCCTGCGCCGCGTGATAGGGAACTCCGCAGAGCGGCACCGGATCCGTGCTCGACTTGTCTCGTGACGTCAGGGCGATGGAGAGCAGTTTGGAGGCGGCTTGCGCATCCTCATAAAACATTTCGTAGAAGTCGCCAACCCGAAACAACAGAATGGCTTCAGGATAGCCGCG
>DATIFR010000224.1:0-33534 GCA_035455145.1 Nitrospira sp. | reverse complement strand
GTCGAACAGGGCCGGCTTATCCTCTTGTAAGTCCCGATTATAACTGAGCGGCAGGGCCTTCAGCATGGTCAACAGATTGATCAAATGGCCGTAGACCCGGCCTGTCTTGCCGCGGACCAATTCGGGAACAT
This sequence comes from Nitrospira sp., assembly GCA_035455145.1. Lineage (GTDB taxonomy): Bacteria > Nitrospirota > Nitrospiria > Nitrospirales > Nitrospiraceae > Nitrospira_C. The sequence goes on along the minus strand of DATIFR010000224.1, from coordinate 33,403 downwards.
CCGGATTCTTCTTCTGCGGCATCATGCTGCTGCCCGTGCAGAAGCCGTCCGGGAGGTCCACGAAGCGGAATTCCTGCGAAGACCAGACGATAAGTTCTTCGCTCAACCGGGATAGATGCATCATGGCAATCGAAAGCGCAGCGGCGATTTCGATCATGAAGTCCCGATCGGACACGGCATCCAGACTATTGGCCGTGACAGCCGGGAAATCCAACAGCCTCGCTGTGTACCGGCGATCCACCGGATAATTGGTACCGGCTAACGCGCCGGACCCTAGCGGCATGACGTTCAGCCGATGCTTCGCATCGCGCAGGCGCCCCTTATCACGCTCGAGCATTTCAACATACGCCAGCAGATGATGCGCGAACAGCACCGGCTGGGCCCGCTGCAAATGGGTATAACCAGGCATAGCCAGAGTCCGGTTCGCCTTGGCTTTGGCCACCAAGACCAGCTGAAACTCCTCGAGCCGCGCCAGCAAGAGATCCAGCTGGTCACGAAGATAGAGCCTGACATCGAGCGCCACCTGATCGTTCCGACTGCGTCCCGTGTGCACCTTGCCACCTAAGGGACCGATCAACTCCGTCAGACGGCGCTCGATCGCCATATGAATATCCTCGTCCTGAGGCAAAAACCGAAATCGCCCGCGATCGAACTCCGTCTTCACCGACTCAAGGCCTCGCACAATGGCCCTCGTTTCGCCCGGGGTCAAGACGCGCGCTCTCGCGAGTGTCTTGCAATGAGCGATGCTGCCCTGAATGTCATGGGCATAGAGCCGCCGATCGACATCCACCGACACCGTGAACGCTTCGACCAGCCGGTTCGTTTTTTCCCGAAACCGTCCCTCCCACGCCTTGCCGCTCGCGGACTCAGCCCGGCTGCGCTTCTTCGCTCTCCTCATCAGGACGATGCCTTCTTCCGTTGCGCTCTGATCTTCAGCCGCAAGGCATTGAGACGGATGAACCCCTCGGCATCTTTCTGGTTATAGACCTCGTCCTCTTCGAACGTGGCGATGTCGAGCCGATAGAGGGAGTTCTTTGATTTGCGTCCGGCGAGCGTGCAACTGCCCTTGTAGAGCTTGACTCTCGCGGTCCCCGTCACATCCTTCTGTGCCTCATCGATCGCCGTCTGAACCATCTCGCGTTCCGGGCTGAACCAATAGCCGTTGTAAATGAGATCGGCAAAACGCGGGATCAGACTATCCCTGAAATGAAGCACCTCGCGGTCTATCGTCAACGACTCCAATCCCCGGTGCGCCACATGGAGAATTGTGCCGCCCGGCGTTTCATACACGCCGCGGGACTTCATGCCGACGTAGCGGTTCTCGACCAGATCGACACGCCCGATCCCGTGGGCCCCGCCCAACTTATTGAGGTGGGCTAGCAAATTCGCGGGACTCATCTTCTTGCCGTCAACCGCGACCGGGTTGCCGGCCTCGTAGTCGATTTCGACTTCCAGCGGTTTATTCGGAGCCTTCTCAGGCGAAACCGTCATTTGAAAAATTTCATCCGGCGGCGCCTCCCAGGGGTCTTCAAGAATGCCCCCTTCGTAACTCACATGGAATAAGTTCAGATCCATGCTGTAAGGCTTCGCTTTGGTCGCGGTCACGGGAATACCGTGGCGATCGGCATACTCGATCAGCTCGCGCCGGGACCGCATCGTCCACTCACGCCAGGGCGCGATAATTTTCAACCCCGGTGCCAGCGCCGTATAGGTCAACTCGAAGCGGACCTGGTCGTTTCCCTTCCCGGTCGCACCGTGCGACACCGCCTCGGCACCTTCCTTGAGCGCGATTTCAGCCTGACGACGGGCGATCAACGGACGTGCGATCGATGTGCCCAGCAAATAGCAGCCTTCGTACATCGCGTTCCCGCGCAACATCGGGAACACGTAGTCTTTGACGAAGGTTTCCCGCAGATCTTCGACGTAGACCTTCTTGACGCCGAGCGCCTGCGCCTTCGCCTTGATCGCTTTGAGATCTTCGCCCTGGCCGAGATCGGCGCAAAAGGCAATGACCTCGGCTTGATAGGTTTCCTGCAACCATTTCAAGATGACGGAGGTGTCGAGTCCTCCGGAATAGGCCAGCACGACTTTCTTGATCGCACGACTCATCGTTTTCCTTCTTTCCCCTTGCCTAAGAGTTTCGTCAAAATAGCCTTCTGCATGTGAAGCCGGTTCTCGGCCTGGTCGAGAATGACCGACTGCGGGCCGTCCAATACTTCCGCCGAAATCTCCTCACCCCGATGCGCGGGCAAGCAATGCATGATGATCGCGTCGGATTTCGCACGGCTGACGAGGCGGCTGTTCACCTGATAGGGCGCCAAGACTTTCAGCCTCCGAGCCTGCTCACGTTCACGGCCCATACTGATCCAGACATCGGTATAGATCACGTCGGCTTCCTTGGCGGCGATAGAGGGATCGTGGCTGAGCTCAATCAGCGCTCCAGTTTTCTCCGCTTCGAGCCGAGCCAGGTCGACCACATGCTGATCCGGCTGATAGCCGGCCGGACAGCCCAGTGAGATTGTCATGCCCATTTTCGCTGCCGCTTCGATCAATGAATTGGCCACGTTGTTTCCGTCGCCGATATAGGCAACCTTGATACCCTTCAAGCGCCCTTTCTTTTCCTTGATCGTGAGCAAATCAGACAGAGCTTGGCAAGGATGACTCAGATCGGTGAGTCCGTTGATGACGGACATGGTCGCTTCCCTCGCCCACTCCTGGACCGTTGCATGGTCATACGTGCGAATGACGATGCCATCGAGATAGCGCGACAACACGCGAGCCGTGTCGGGCACGCTCTCACCGCGCGACAGCTGAATGTCGCCCATCGGCAGGATCAGTGCGTGACCGCCTAGCTGGTTCATGCCGGCTTCGAAGGAGACTCTCGTCCTGGTCGAGGGCTTCTCAAACAGGAGCCCCAAGGTCTTGCCCTGGAGTACGGGATGGGGAACGCCTCGCCGCTGCTTATCCTTCAGGCGAGTTGCCAGCGTCAGCAGGCTCTCGACCTCCGCTTTGGAGAGAGCTGCGACATCCAGCAGATCCTTGCTCAGCCCAGTGGTTCGCTGCGCCGATGGTTTCATGGCATTAGAGCCTATCGATTAATGCGCTGGCCCTTCGGCCGCCTGCCGATTGAAGATCTGCGACAGCACTTCGATGAGTCGATCGATCTCCGGCTGGGAAATGATCAAGGGCGGGACAAAGCGGAGCACATGCTCTCCCGTGGCGTTGACCAGGATGCCGCGTCTGACACAGTCGCTGACGACCGTCTTGGTGTTCATCTCTACTTCAAGGCCTTGCAGGAGGCCGAGCCCCCGCACGTCCTTCACTGCATGATGACGGTCCTTAAACTCCGAGAGACCCTTTGCCAAATAATCACCCATGCGACGGGCATGGTCGAGCACGCGTCCTTCAAGGAGGACACGAAAGACGGCCAATGCAGCGGCGCAGGCAAGCGGATTGCCGCCGAACGTTGAAGCATGGGAGCCTGGTCCAAACGCTTTCGCGATCTCATCCTTCGCAAGGCAAGCCCCGATAGGCACGCCGCCGCCAAGCCCCTTGGCCAAAGTCATAATGTCAGGTTGCACACCCAACTGCTCGTACGCGAAGAGTGTGCCCGTTCGCCCCATTCCGGTCTGCACTTCATCGAAGATCAACAAGACGTCTTTTTGGGTACAGAGCTCGCGCACCGCTTTCAAATATTCACGATCCGCAACATGCACGCCTCCTTCACCTTGAATCGGCTCCAGCATGATCGCAGCCGTTTTCCCGCTCACTGTCTGGTCAAGCTCGGCGAGATGGTTGAAGGGAACGTACAGAAATCCCGGCAGCAGAGGGTCGTAGCCCTTCTGCACCTTTTCCTGGCCGGTGGCGGTCAATGTCGCCATCGTGCGGCCATGGAACGAGTTTTTCATCGTGATGATCTCGAATCGCCCGGGGCCGTACTTGTCGTGCGAGTAGCGACGCGCGAGCTTAATGGCCGCTTCGTTAGCCTCCGCGCCGCTGTTGCAGAAGAACACCTTGTCGGCAAACGAGTGATCCACAAGCATTTGCGCGAGCTTCACTTGCGGCTCGGTGTAGTAGAGGTTCGACGTGTGGATCAGTTGCGCGGCCTGTCGTTGAATGGCTAAGACGAGGTCCGGATGGCCGTGACCGAGAATATTGACGGCAACCCCGCCGACAAAATCGATATACTCCCGCCCTTCGAGATCGTAGACTTTCGTCCCACGTCCTCGCACAATCGAGATCGGCTGACGGGCATAGGTTCCCATCAAGTACTGTTCGGTGCCTTGCTTGAGCTCTTCGGTCGGCATGGCAGACGTATCCCCTTGTAAAGTAAGGGAAGCTAGCACAGGCACTACTGTGAAAGCAACTTGCTACCGGTCAGCGAATGCCAAGGGAAGGTCTCGATTCCTTCTTTGCCCGTTCAGCCCCGACGATGTGATACTCTCTGAACAATGAAATCCTGTGCGCAGTGTCAGCAACAAAACCAAGACGACTCGAAATTCTGCTATCAATGCGGGACTCATCTGACGGCACCGGCGGAACAGGCCACGCCTGCTTCAACCGTACATCCCACGCAGAGCGACAGCGATCTCTGGCGAGCCTTCATCGGTCCCAACGCAGACCGCTATCTGGAACAATTCAAGAAATTCGGCCCGGAGCAGACGCCAAAATTCGCCCTGACATGGAATTGGCCGGCCTTTCTGTTCGTTTCGTTCCTCTGGTTTCTCTATCGCAAGATGTATCTCTATGCGGCCGTCTATGCGATCGGCCCTATGGCTTCCACCTATCTGACCGGCGACATGACGAGCGGTGTCGTCTGGAGCATCGTAGCCGGCGCAACAGCCAACTACGTCTACTATTGGCACTGCCGGGAGCAGATCGGCACGATCAAACAACAATTGTGGAGTGAACCGGCTAAACAGGATGTCGCGGTCAAAGAAGCCGGCGGAGTCCAACCCTACGTGATTTGGGTGGGCGTCGCCCTCTATGTGCTCTTTTCAATCACGATGTTCAAGATGATTCAGGACGGTGCGCTGGACGGAGAGCGACTACCGACACAGCCAGCCAAACCAGCCGCGACAACTCACACGTAGACAATAGCCTACCGAGCACGCTGCCAGCCGATCCAAGCCTGAAACCAGCCAAAGTCCTGTGCATAGGCCGCGCCGCCTGAGTCGGGAGCGTCCTGCTTCTGTTCCAACTGGGTATAGGTGCGCGGCCAGTTTTTCTGCCACCAGGACTTGAGTTCATCGGGGCTGAATGCCTGCCCGTTCTGATTGAGGATACCCGCTGCCGTACATAAGGGCGCAACCAGCGGCCAGTAGCGATCTTTCCCCAATCCCAGGCTCCGAAAATGTTCGCGGAAGAGAAACACAACCCAGAGCTCCGCACTATTTTTCTTATTGTGCTTGAACGGCTGCGTTTGACGGAGCGGAACCGGGTCGAAGGCTTTCACGATCGAGGTGTAGTCCGGTCCGCCGTAAGTGCCGGCAGCTTCTCCAATTCCCTCGACGATGCTGGAGAGTTCGAGTTCCGCGACCGGCGAAGGGCTGACGCCCTTGCCGGAAGGAGCGTCGGAAAGGGGGCCGGGAGTCGTGAGCAATTCGATTAACGGCTTGAGTTCGCGCAGCCGGGCTGCAGCGGCTTTGAGAATGTGCTCCGATTCCAGCCAGTAATCCGGATCGTTCTTCGTCAGTCGCTCGCGGCCTGGCGGGGGCAGGACGGTCGGGACCCAATAGCGCATGAGCACGAACAGGATGTAATCGACCTGTCCACCGACCTGCACGATCCGATCGAGCTGCCCGTCGCTTCTCACTTTTATAAAAAAAGATCGGGCGCGGTCGGCCACGTGCAGGCGATCGCCCATCGCGATCCACCAGGATTCGAGGGCCGGCCAATTGATCTCGGATGATGGCGGGATGGTCATACAGTCAAGCGATTCGCTCTTGAGATCACTTGAGATCGTCGCAAAACTCTCAGAAGATCAAGCGTCGACGAAATCCCTTGGCCAGGCCACAGGAGGCCTCATAGAACCCTGGAGGCTGGTAATAATATCCGCCGGCAAGGCAGCAGCAAGCGGAAGATTAGCGGGCTCAATACCGCACATTGAGGCCTTGAGCGTTGCGTGAATGCTGCTGGCGGGCTTTTGCAACCTCCTCAAGTTGTGCGGCATGGTACTTCCGCATAAGGACGAAAGCAACGCTTGACTTGCAGTATCGATCCAGTATTCTTGGGCCTGCAACCGCTCCGATCTCCGACTGGGAGGAAGAAGGAATGGGTCGTTTAATCCTACTGCGTCACGGCGAATCGCAATGGAACCTCGAAAATCGTTTTACCGGCTGGGTCGATGTCCCCCTGTCACCACGTGGGATCCAGGAGGCGCGGAACGCGGGCGAGAAGCTCCGGGGCTTCACCTTCAATCGCGCATTCACCTCCGTCCTTACCAGAGCGATCGAAACGCTGCGGCTCGTCTTGGAAACGATCGGCCAGTCGGGCATTCCCATCGAGAAAGACAAGGCGCTTAACGAACGGATGTACGGGGAGCTGCAGGGCCTCAACAAGGCCGAGACGGCAAAGAAGTACGGCGACGACCAGGTGAAGATTTGGCGGCGGAGTTATGACGTCCCCCCGCCCGGTGGAGAGAGCCTGAAAGACACGGCGGATCGCGTGCTACCGTACTACGAACAGAAAATTAAACCCCACCTCTTGAAGGGCGATACAATTCTGATCGCGGCACACGGGAACAGTCTGCGGGCGCTGGTAATGCAGTTCGAGCAGCTCTCCAAAGAACAGGTGCTCGAACTGAATATTCCGACGGGCGCCCCGCTGCTATATGAACTCGATACCACCGGCAAGGTCATAAACCATCGATACCTGTAAGTGGCATAACTCTCAGCCGACGTCTTGCAGTAGCTGCCCGTAGCTCTCGACCGGCACTGAGTCGATCAGCAGGGTCAGAACATATCGCCGGTCCTCTTCGCCGACGATGTGTTGTTCTTCCAGCCACATGCCGACTTCGGCGCTGATCGCAAGCGGACTCATCCCATCTTTCACCAAGCGCTCGTAGCGTTTCGTCCGCTCTTTCCATTCCGTCAGAAAGGTCGTCCAGGCTACGGGACCAACGGGATAGGTCGTGCCCCATCCCGTTTCGACTGCGTGCAGGACGAGCGCCGATACCGCCTGCTGGAACTTCTGCGGGATATGGGCTTCGATGGCCGCAAAGATCCAAAAGAGATTGAGCGAGAGCATTTCGCGGGTGAGGGCTTGCGCCCGTTCGGCCGTCGCTTCGATCCCGTACTCTTGCAACTGGGAATCCGAGAGACCAGTCGGCATCGCGGCGATCACCGCCGATGCCGCTTCTCTCGGTGTCATTCCTTTTCCTGGCATCCACACCCCGTCTCGCTGACCGATTTGCGAGAATACCGCAGCGCGGCCGAGCGCTCAAGCAACTTGTCCCTCGCACTCCCCGTGCTGGCATCCGGCCATGATGGACAGGCGGCGCAGCGGAGCACTTCAAGCGCGCCCTTGCACTGAGCAAGAACGCCCTCGAGATTCTGCGCTCACTGTTTCTCTGAAGCATGAAGAGCTGAACTGGGATCTTGGGCAGTCGGCTTATGCGGCTTTCGCTGGCCGCCAGCGGAGACCAACATTTAGGAGCTCTTGGAGCAGCTCCTTGTAGGGGTAGTTCGCCTTCTCGGCGGAATCCGCAAAATCTTCACTGTGCGCGATTTGCGGATTCGGATTGGCTTCGAGCACGTACAGCTGTCCCTTCTCATCCAGCCGCATGTCAATGCGTGCATAGCCGCTCAGCCCGAGCGCGCGATAGACCCGCTTCGCGAGATGCTGGATCTCCTCGGCCTTTCCTTCGGGAAGATTCTTTGCTTCTTTCGAGGTAATTCCATACTTATCCTGATACTTCCGACTCCATTTCACCCGCTCGGTTGCGATCCGACGGGCATCCTCCGGCAGCTTGTCCATCTTGAGTTCCCAGACCGGGAATACCTGCAGATGCCCATTGCCCAACACGCCCACGTAGAGTTCACGCCCTTCAATGTACCGTTCGATGAGGGCCCCAGTCCCGACTCTTTGATGGATAAACGCGACACGCTCTTTCAACTTCTCATCGTCTTGGACGATCGAGGCCTGCGAAATGCCGAGCGATGCCTCTTCGGTGACGGACTTCACGATCAAGGGGAAGGAGAGCCACTTGGGTCGCTTCACGGTCCGCCCCTCCGGCACAACCATGAATTCCGGGAACGGAATCCGGTGGAACGAGAAGAGTTTCTTTGATAACACCTTGTCGCGCGCCAGCATCAAGCCGCGGGGATTGCAGCCGGTATAGGGCATGTGCAGCAGCTCGAGATAGGAGACGACGTTTTGATCATAGACGGCAACGCCGTCGAACTCTTCGAGCAGGTTGAAGGCAATGTGCGGTTTCCACTCCTCCACCGCCGACCTGATTACGCCAAGATCACTTTTCACGCCCAGCGGTTTAACTTTGTGCCCTAGCTTGCGCAAGGTCGTGACCACGTCGTATTCCGTTTTCCATTCAGCCCGCAACGGATCATGACCGTTGAGCGGTTCCGGCGGAACCAAATCCTTATGCATCAAGACGAGAATGCGCAATCGCCTCATACTGCCACCTTGTGCCGCCCGCTGCGAAGATAGTTCATCGTGTGGACTGTCAACAAAATCGTAAAGTCCAGTTTCGCCTGTTCTTCCGGAAGGGGCAGACGCAAATGCAACTCTCGGCATCGCTGGATCATGTCTTCAAGAACCTGATCGATCGTGTACTGATACTCCCCTGTCCAACTGGCAACCTTTCGGCGAACCTCACGCCGGAACCGGTTGAGGAACGTCGCCGCGCTCACCCTGTCGGCATGGGTCGGCGCATCCGAGAATAACCGCTTAAGATCTGGATCATAGAACGAGGATCTTGCAATACCGTAGTGGCTCCGCTTGCGTTCGTAATGTTCCCGAAGCGTTTTCTTCAGAGTGTGCAGCGGGTCGATTAGTTCCTTCGTCGTGACAATCGGAGGTACATTAACGAACCCTCCCATGAGGGAATCCATATATTGCAGCTTTCTGAGAACTGGCCAGCCTTTGTAACGTTCGGCCCACATCGAGTCCGGCGTAAGCCACACGGCAAACGTCTCTGCGAAATCCTCGTCCGGATGGCTTTGCGCATACCAGACATCGAGATGTCGAACAAAGCTGCGGCTGTACGGCCTGGGGCTGTAGTATTTGGGATAGGGCTGGGAGGAGCGGCCAAAGATTTGCTGCCGGCTTCGGAGGCGCCGGATGCGATAGGCGTTTTCGATCGCATGCCCAGCTTCATGCCGCAGAATACGCATGCACCATTCGGCTGTCCCTCCTTCGACCTCCAACATTTGGGCAAGCTCAAGTTTTGCGAGACGAGGGTGCGCGAGATAAAACGGGATCGCAATTCCGGGAACACCGTCGGGCGTAAACCATTCGTTGGACAACCAGAAGTGCGGACGGAACCGCAGTTGCTTCGCCTCGAGTTCATCGTAGAGCTGCTGGATGTTTCCGGACAGGAAGGGATTGTCGAGAGTGACGTTGAGGCGACATATCTGAAGATCCAACAGCTTCTCGTCGGACCATGAAACCCAGGCCGGCTCCGATCGGCCAATGTCAGATAATGTCACTTCCCGTAACCCTGATCGCGACATAGCGCCTTCCAAAAGACAGATATCTCATAGAAAATATAGCAGGCGCGGTCAGCTCGCTTAACGGAAGAAACGGCGGAGAGGTCTTTACGGGTAAAATCGGGGGAAATTGTCCTTTCTGTCCAAGAATGAACCGTCGGAGAACGAATGAAAGGGTTATTTCAATGAACGGAGAGACGGCAGGCGTTGGATGAGCGCTGGCGTCGCTTCCCAAATACTATCGATCACGGACCAGACATAGGCGCGAGCCTCTTCAAGATTCTGTTCCCACTTGGGCATCACCTCGTGCAGATCCTCAATGGGCTCGTCACGGCCAAAGCATACTTGATTGAACAGAGGCACGTCATGTCCGAACCGATCTCGAATGAACAACTGATGATTGCATCCCATCGCAATCACGAGATCCGCTGCCTGAACCATCTCAATAGTCAGTTGGCGCTGGACATGGCCTGAGGGATCTGCGCCCTTGAGGCGCAGCCTGGTCTGAACCCATTCATGGACAGCCTGCGGTTTGGCATCGATCCCGGCCGATCCTACATGGAGGGATGATTCGGCTCCGAGCATGGTTTTGAGTGCCTGTTCTGCCGCCAGACTCCTGAAAATATTTCCCGTGCATACAAACAATACCGATTGCGGCCAGTATCGATGACTCATGATGGCCCTCTGTCCGGAGGATCGACAGTTGGTTAGGCGAACGTTTACAATATCGGCCATGATGCAAACAAGCAGCCATCTCCCTGCTCCCCCCAGATTGGACGAGGCCACCGAACAGTTACAGACCCGATTGTTACGCCAAGTCGGTCAAACGATCAGCGACTATGGTCTTATCGAACAGGGCGACAAGGTGATGGTTTGTCTGTCCGGGGGAAAGGACAGTTATGGGTTGCTTGACTTGCTCCTCGTCTTGCAGCGGCGTGCCCCGATCCGCTTCGACCTGGTAGCGGTCAATCTGGACCAGAAACAGCCCGGCTTCCCGGCTCACATCCTACCCGAGTATCTCGCATCGGTGGGAATCCCCTACCACATTGAAGAACGCGATACGTACTCGATCGTGAAACGGCTCATTCCTGAAGGGCAGACCACCTGCTCGCTCTGCTCCAGGCTCCGCCGGGGACACCTCTATCGCGTTGCGACCGAATTGGGCGCGACCAAGATTGCGCTCGGACATCATCGTGATGACATTCTCGAAACATTGCTCTTGAACCTCTTGTTCACCGGGAAACTCAAGACCATGCCTGCGAAGCTGCGATCCAAAGATGGACGGCATCTGGTCATCCGTCCGCTGGCCGCCGTGCGGGAAGCAGATCTGGCTCGCTATGCGGAACGCAGAAACTTTCCAATCATCCCCTGCGATCTCTGCGGGTCGCAGGAGGATCTCAAACGGAAACAGGTAAAAGAGTTCTTGCGGGCATGGGAAAGGAAAGCGCCCAGCTGCACCGACAGCATGTTTGCAGCGCTCTCCAATGTCGCCCCTTCATTGTTGCTGGACAAACGGCTATTTGATTTTTCATCCTTGCGCGTTGCAGGGGCGGCAGAAGGCGACGAAGATGCCTGGCTGGATCAAGACAACGCCGTCTGACCGAACAACGAAGTCATGCCTCCGCGTCAGGAAGATCTTCAACAATCCGGACCTCCCCTCTGGTCGATCGGCCTCGTCGTAGCCCTCATGTTAGTTGTACCAGTAGTGCTCTATTCGATCGCACCACCTGGTCCAATTCGAGAAGGTGATACAATTTTCTCAGACGGAGTGCTCAAGGTCCCCCTGGCCCATCCCCTCTTGTATGAGAGCGCCAATTTCAATGGCACATGTCTGGTCGATCCCCATGATCCGCTCACGGTCCTCCAGGGGCCATCCGACAGGCCTGACGGATTGATCCTCGCGAAGGTCCAGGGCAAGACAGCGATCGAATGGCCCTTCTGCCCCCCGCAAGCGGAAGTCCTGTTCGTCGTCCCTCACAGCATGCAGAAAACAGCTTTCTTTCCCGGCGCGCAGAGTCGCCTGATGGAATGGTGGAAGCGGTAGAAAGCACTCGGCTAGGGTTTGAGCTTTTCCGAGAAGAGTTTGCGAAACTTCATCACTTTCGGTCCCACGACCGCCGTGCAATAGCCCTGGAAGGGATTCCTGGCGAAATATTCCTGATGGTACGGCTCCGCCTCAAACCACGATCCGGCCGGCACCACCTCCGTCACGATAGGATTCGGATAGACCTTTTCCTTCTTGAACGTTGCGATAACATCCTCGGCCACCTGTTTCTGATCGGCATTATGATAAAAGATGGCGGATCGATATTGAGTCCCAACATCGTGGCCCTGGCGATTCAGTGTCGTCGGATCATGGACCACAAAGAACACTTCCAGGAGTTCTCGATAACTCACGACAGCCGAATCAAAGGTAATCCGGACCGCCTCCGCATGACCAGTCCGGCCTCCACAGACTGCTTCATAGGTTGGTCGATCGACATGCCCGCCAATGTAACCGGACTCGACGGACACTACACCTCTAAGTTGGTCGTAGACCGCCTCGAGACACCAAAAGCATCCACCAGCGAGTGTTGCAACTTCTTGTGTCATGACCATGCTCCCTCCATCTGGCTGAGTGATCCGAATAGAAGTAGGTCGACAAGGCCTTGCGGTTCTTCCAATCGCGCGATCGCTTTTATAGCATAGGCAGAAAGTCAGCAGCGAGCCGAAGGCTGGGAGGAGGAGAACACTGTACCGCAAGAGGAAGGAGGGTCGTTACTCGGATTCTGACTGGAGGTTGGCAATGACCCGTTTCAGTTTCACACGTTCATCCGGTCGGATCGAAACAAACTGCACGCCAAAGGTCTTGCCCTTGACCCAGCGAACTTGCGCCTCGTCGATGCGAAGAGGCCAATCCAGACCGGGCGCGTAGATTCGGCATTCGAACGCGGCGCCGACAACAATCGGCTCATCCGTTTCGATTCTGCATCCCCCATCGGAGAGATCCAGGGTCTTGCCTCGCCCTTCGCGCTGCCCGCCTGAAAAGGTGCTGCGGAACTGCGCCGTGAATCTCGGTTGTTGTCGTTTTTCCGTACAACGTTCTTCCTTGAGTGCCTGCGATCTTGCCGTCATATCCGAACACTCCTCTCAGCGATCCTGACAAAGCCGTAACAATTTAGAGCACCACAAGCTGAATCCCCTGGGCAGGCAAAATTCAGCTGGAAACGATGAACCCCGGCACCTCTTAAGAAAGCGCCGGGGCCTCATTACCGCATTGTCGCTGTTCGTTACTTTTTCTTGACGCTGAGAAGCACATGCCCGCGTCGATTCTGTTGATAGCACGCTTCATCGTGCTCCAGACAGAAGGGACGCTCTTTCCCGTACGAGACAATTGCTACTTGCTTTGGACTGACGCCCAACTCGATCAGATAGCTGCGCGCGCTCTTGGACCGTTTGTCTCCAAGCACAACGTTATAATCAGTTGTCCCGCGTTCATCGCAATGACCTTCGACCTTCATGACGGCACCCGGATGTTCTTTCAGCCACTTCGCATCGCGATTCAAAGCTTCCATTCCGGCATCCGACAAGGTCCATTGATCGTAGCCAAAGAAGACGTCCTGGAGGCCCGCTTCGATGGCGGCCTTTTCTTCTTTGGTCAATTCTGCATGATGCCGAGCATTCATGTCTGACGAGGACAACGAGGCAATTCCGCTTCCAGAGGCCAAGTATTCTTCAGAAGGATTCTGCGAGAAACCGCTTAGTTCAGACTGCGAGCCGCTTTGGGCCATTCCCGGGGAATTTGGATTAACGCCTTGACCATTCCACTCAGAGCCGCTACCGCTCTTTGCTGTACCAGCAACATCCTCACCATCAGATTGCAACCATTTCATGCTGCAACCTTGGGAGGCCAACAGGATTACACCCAAAGCCGCTACCAGACCGGATTTTCCTAAACTCGCCTTCATGATATCCCCCATTCCTTTTGTTGGAAGAAAAATCTTCTAGATCAACTATAGCACCGGATTAACGAGATCCAGGCAGGTGCGGGCCTGATGGAAAGAGTCCTGAATTATCAGTGAGTTCTGGTTAAGAAAGAAGGGTGGGTAACAAGAAACTACGGCTACACATTAGCCTCTAAGAAGCTTAACCGAGCGCATCGTGCTAAAACTGCGCCGACCTCCGATCCGCCCAGCGTACAGGCCGCATAACCGTACTTAATGCTGCGACGGCGCATATAAGAGCCAACATGGCGAATCCCACCATCAGAAAGAATCCGGCCCGAACATCGTGGAGGATGACGTGATTCATTTATAATCTCCCCTCCTAGCCTGTGCGCTCATCCGCACTGCCAGCCGCAGGAACAAACCCACGGGGCCATAGGATCGGGCTTCGTCAACCAACGGCCACAGCAGGGGCAATGTCTTGTCCATGCCCGCTGTACTTCGTGGCTACCGAATCTCCCATCAGGAGATCTCAGAAGAACAGGCTGTTGATTACAGGATACCACTCCGTCGGCCTCCCGTCTGCTAGCCCTCTACCCTAACGTTACAACTTGAAACTCCAGAAATCTATGCAGCTTTGGTGGGGGGATTTAAATCAAAGCGGAGAACAGATCCGAAACGGATAAACTGGTAAGCCATTGATAGAGCAGGATATTTTAACGACAGGCTGGTGCGCCCGGCAGGAATTGAACCTGCGACCTACGGGTTCGAAGCCCGGCGCTCTATCCAACTGAGCTACGGGCGCACGAAGCTACTTCAAACACTTCAAGAGCAATCTTGTCAAGCAATCGCCTCACAGAGGAATTGACCGACTCACTGCGGACCCGAGTAATCCGAGCAGACTCTCTAGCAATTGATTCACGGAACGACCATCGGTGGGAAGAATGTGGTCGGCAGCCTCCTGATACTTCGGGGTTCGCTCCTGCAACACGTCCTGAATCTCATCAACAAACGACTTCTTACCAGTCAACGAAGGCCGTTGTGTATCACCACCGATTCGACTCGCAATGGTTTCAACAGACGCAGTGAGCCAGACCAACGCGCCATTTCTCTTTAATACATCGACATTCTGCTGGCGAAGAATTGCCCCCCCGCCGGTATCGATGACCAAATTGTCACGGCCGGCAAGATCACGGCAGACATCTGATTCCAGATCGCGGAAATATTCCCAGCCATGCTCCGCGACTATCTCGGGAATCGATCGCCCCGCCCGCTTGATGATTTCCTTATCAGTCGAGACGAGTTCACGGCTCAAGCGGGCAGCGAGTAGTTTTCCAACCGTACTTTTCCCCGTGCCGCGATACCCAATAAGCACGATATTCATGAGAATCGGGATTCCAGGACCGCGCGCATGACCTCGGTCGGAGCAGGTCGGTTTGTCCAGAGTTCGAACTGCGCGGCAGCTTGATGAAGAAACATTTCCAACCCCGGAATGGTCCGACAGCCGGCCCCTTTGGCATCTTTTAACAACCGGGTTTCTCGAGGGTTATACACGATGTCCATGACAGCGAGTTCCGCATGGAGGTGCGATGAGGGCACACACGTCTCCTCCACCTTGGGAGACATGCCGGTTGGAGTACAGTGGATCAACACCTGCGCGTTTGACAGGACTTGTTTCAGCGAATCTTCGTCCAGATGCCTATCATCAACGGCTATCGCGGTCTTTGATCGCAGATCGCCGGCCAATGCATTGCGTTCCTTCTTATCGATCCCGAGCAGAACCAAACAATCGATGGCTCCTTCCGCTGCAAGCGCGAAGGCAATCGCGCGCGCCGCTCCGCCAGAGCCTAACATCACGACCCGCTGCCCTTTCAAACCCACACCGCCTTCACGCAGCGCACGTAAGGCTCCTGTGGCGTCCGTGTTGTACCCTTTCAACTTCCCGCTATCGGAAACGATGGTATTGATCGCCCCGATGTCACGCGCTGTGGACTCCAAATCGTCCAGGAACGGCACGGTCGCAACTTTGTGAGGAATTGTCACGCTCGCTCCGCGGAAATTTCCCAAGGCGCGGAGGCCCTTGATCGCGTCGCCTATCGCTTCAACTCGCCAAGCCAGATAGACAAAATTGAGACCGAGCGTTTGAAATGCCGCATTGTGAATGGCCGGCGAAAGTGAATGCTCGACCGGATTGCCGATGACTCCGCAGAATTGAGTGTGAGCGTTGATATCCATCGCAGGAGGCGTCATTTCTTGGCAATGCTCGTTGCGAGGTACTGGGAACCCTGTACGTGATAGAACACCACCACGTGATCGTCTTTCTTCAGATCTTTCAACGAGGATAGCCCGCTGCCGCTGAACTTCGTCTTCTCGTTCGCCACGAATGTAAAGCGGGTCCCGCCCCCGTCTTTCTTGACCGCAAACTTTCCTGCAGCTTGGTCGACCATGAGCACCACGCCAGGAAACTCCGTGCCCTCTCCGGCCTGCACCAAGAAGAGGCCCGGCACCAACAGGAGGATCGCGCAGACAATAGTCAGCCCCGCTCTCCATACTGCGGCCTTGCTGGCTTGGGCCATCGTATTCTGCATCGTCATCTCCCCTCTACCCCTTGTAAATCGTCATACCCCCATCAATCGTGAAGGTCCCGCCCGTCACCCAAGCCGCTTCGTCGGATGCCAAATATAGCACCATATTGGCTACCTCTTCTGTTGTACCGGGACGGCTGATTGCGTATTGCGCCAGGATCGGCTTGAGCCTTTCCGGATCCGCCATCAATGGAGCCGCCATTGGTGTATCAATCAAGCCAGGATTCACCACGTTACAGCGGATCCCGTCTTTGGCGTAGTCGATCGCGAGAGCTCTCGTGAGTGCATCGAGTCCGCCTTTGGATGCAGCATAGGCTGACAGAGTTGCAATCCCGACGAGACTGGCAATGGACGAAATGTTCACGATCGCGCCACGCCCCTGTTTGAGCATCTGAGGGATGATGGCCCGCGTCATGCGGAAGACACCGGTTAAATTTACATCAAGCACGTTCGCCCAGGTGGCATCGTCAATCTCATGAAGGCGCTTTCCAAAATCCCCGATACCGGCGTTGTTCACCAGGATATCGACTCGCCCGAAGCTGTCGAGCGCCCGCCGCGCGACATTCTGGGCGTGCGCTTCATCGGCAACCGAGCCGGCCACGGCGAGTGCTTCGCCCTTGCTACGTCGAATGACACTCACAACACGATCCAACTCCCGCTGCCGACGACCGGTCACGACCACCGACGCGCCTTCCTCGGCAAACCGTTTAGCGATGGCTTCGCCGATGCCTGCGTTCCCGCCGGTAACGACGGCAACTTTCCCCTCCAGTCGATTCATGATGCCTTGTCCTCTTCAGATTCCTGATCACTCATGTCGTTGGACCCCAGGCTACTCGCCTGCCTCGCGGTCCAGAATCCCGACTCCACTTTCCTGGCGACCGTGAGAAACCCTGAATGGGCGACCATGCGGTGATCCGGTCGCACGCTGCGACCCTGAATTGACCAGGTACGAAGCAGTGTTTCAAACGTCTCGATCATGCCGAACACCCCTGTGCGCTCCAAAGCCTCCACGGTTCGTTGGACCTGAGGAACGGTTGGCACAAAGCTCAGGTACATTCCTCCAGATCGCAGCACCAGCGCCACATGAGGCACCACTTGCCATGGCTCAGGAAGATCGAGGACCAACCGGTCAAAGGGGAGGCCGTCGTCGAGCAAGTCAATTCCTTCATATGCGTTCTTGCGGAAGGGGACGAGATTCGACATCGTCCCCATATACCGTTCGATGTTCGTCATCGCCATACGTGCAAAGTCTTCACGCGCCTCATAAGTGACCACCAGACCCCGCGGGCCAACTGCCCGCAAGAGTGCCATCGTTAAGGCACCAGATCCGGTGCCTGCTTCAAAGACTCGCGCGCCAGGATAGACATCCGCCCACATAGGAATCAGGGCGAGATCTTTGGGATACAAGACTTGCGCTCCGCGCGGCATCTTGAGCACATATTCGCCGAACGTGGGACGCAGCGCGATCATTGGCTTTTCCCCGGAGAGGGTCACAAGCGATCCGTCAAGTTTACCGATCAGTTCGTCATGAGGAATCTTGTGACCGCTCAACTGATAGGTATCGCCAGCCTTGAGCGTCAAGGCGTACTGACGCCCTTTCTTGTCGACCAGGTGGATGCGTTCGCCGTTTCGAAAGTGGGACATGGGAGGCCCATTCTAGAAGCGCCGCACCGGGTTTTCAACAAGGCTGCCGACACATCTTCACTTCCTTTTTGTTGACTGACGGCTGTTCTGGTTCAGTCGTAAGAACTAGGCGCACTCCAACCAGAGCCATCCTCGGATGTGGCGGGGCGGCTTTGACCATATCTCCGAACATACACAATCGCCGCAGAATAGCCTCAGTCTTCCCCGCCACTTCTCATTAGGGCGTTTTAATAATCGCGCTTTTTCAGCACCATGGCAGCTCCGCATTCTCATCATCCATCCAGCATAGGACTTGCTGCGTAGATAATTGTGCCGAATGGACGTACAAAGGCGCCACGGTTGAATCTTTTTACCGTGGGTTGCCTCTCACTAAATAGGACCTATCTGCCTACCGACGAATCGAAGGCAGACAGCGAGCCTAAACTTGACGGCGAGAGGAGGGGCGGTCACATGAAAAACGATTTATTCTCTGCCGATGAACCGGAAAAGCAATCGCCAGAGATGAAGGATGCCGATGCCGATCATTCTGAAGACAGCGATTTGCTGGATGTGATCGGGCGAGACTCTACGGAAGAGAAGCAATTGCAGGACGCAATCAAGCCCGTTAAGCGTCAGAGCATGGCCGATGGTCCGTTCTTATTAGAATCGCTCTACTTCCAATCGTTTGGTGAGCGGGCGCTCTTGACGCGAGAGGAAGAGACTGCGTTGGCCAAACGGATCGATCAGGGTTCGAGCATAATTCGAACGACGTTGCGCCATGCGAATCGACTGCTGTCAGGTGCGAAGCGCTCCGAGGCAGTCATCGAGGCCCAACATACGTTCCAGACGGTCCGCAGGCTGAGCGGACTTTCAGCCACGGCACTGGACACGGCTGAACAAAGCCTTAGCAGTCTTATTAAACTCGGATCCGGTCCACAGAAGCTGCCGGCGAATGTGGTCAAACAATTGAAGAGCGCTCTCACAACGATTCGCGAGGGCCGAACTACCCTTGAACAGGCAAAAGACGAGCTGGTGCGCTGTAACCTTCGTTTGGTCGTTGATGTCGCAAAGCATTACACCCGCCGTGGCCTGACCCTGCTAGATCTGGTACAGGAAGGCAATATCGGTTTGATGAAAGCGGCGGAACGGTACCAATACCGCAAGGGTTTCAAGTTCAGCACCTATGCCACCTGGTGGATCAGGCAGGGCATTACGCGAGCCTTGGCCGATCAGTCCCGGACGATCCGCATTCCGGTCCATCAGACAGAGGCGTCGCATCGCATCCTGCGTGTCACGAGGCGGCTAGGACAGCAGCTCGGACGGCCCGCCAGGCTGGAAGAAATCGCCAACGTCCTGAGAATGAGACCGGAGCGACTGCATGAAACGGTTCAAGCATTTCAGGAACCGGTGGCATTGGAACATCCGGTCGGTGACGGCGGAACAGAATTCGGCGAGCTGCTTCCAGACCTGCAGGCTGTGCCGCCTGATGCCCACGTCCACCGCACGGAAATGGCCCATCAACTCGAGCGGATTCTCGGGACCTTGACTCCACGAGAGCAAACGGTAATCCGGCTTCGATTTGGTATTGGGTATGATCAGCCCTGCACACTCGAACAGGTCGGACAAAACTTGTCGGTCACAAGAGAACGGATTCGGCAGATTGAAGCCAAGGCCCTGAAGAAGCTGAAAACACCGGCGGTCAAGGAGATGTTCGCCGCTATTCAGTAATCGTGAAACACCGTGCCAGCGAAAGGGCGAGGAGCCATCCTCGCCCTTTTCTTTGTTTCCATGGCTTTCCCTGCGGGAAGACTTGTGCGAGAATGAGGCCGCTTCGAAAGATGAGGCCTATGACACCTTCGTCAACTGTGCCCTCCCCTGCCAGAACTTTCTTTACTCTCACGTTCCTCTGCTTCTTGGGTATCCCGTTGGCCTGGGCGGATTCCGGCACCGGCACCGCGACCTCTCACGACAAACCGCTGTCTGTTCCTGAAGTGGTCAAGAAGGTTCGCCCCTCCGTCGTCACGATCCTCACTCGCGGTGTTCCAGCGAGCCCCTCGCAAGCCCAGTCAGGATCTGGCTCTGGTGTCATTATCGACGAGAGCGGTTACATTCTGACCAACAACCACCTCGTGACCGGCATCAAGAGCATTGTCGTGGGGCTTTCAACCGGTCGGCTGACCCCAGGCCGTGTGGTAGCCCGTGACTTTCTCCTGGATCTGGCGCTCGTGAAGATCAATGCCCAGGACTTGGTCCCGGCCACACTCAGTCCCTCTCCCGACTTGGAAATCGGAGAGTCCGTCGTTGCGATCGGCAACCCTCTCGCGCTCAAAGGCGGCTCAACAGTGACCGTAGGAGTTGTCAGTGCACTCGATCGATCGGTGCTGACTCCTGATGGCGAGACACTCTACGATTTGATCCAGACTGACGCAGCCATCAACCCCGGCAACAGCGGTGGACCGTTGGTTGACCTGGCCGGGCGGGTTATCGGCATCAATGTCGCCATCGCCCCCTCCGCCCAAGCCATCAGTTATGCGATATCAATGGAAGCCATCTACCCGCATATTCAATCGATGATCGTCCGCGGTTCGATATACCGACCAGACCTCGGGTTTACCCCCATCACGATCACGCCGAGCATTATGGCCAGTTTCGGGCTGGAGGGTGATCGTGGAGTGCTGGCCCTGCAGGTCGATGCCGCCAAACCCGCTGCAGTCGGGGGGCTTCAGAACGGCGACATTATCACGGCTGTTGACCAGCATCAGATTTTCAATGTCGGGGATTTTTGGCACGCGGTGCTCAGGGTAGGAGACCAGCCGACGGTCCAGCTCACGCTCCACGGGAAGAGTGGACCCGCGACTCTCCAACTCCCGAAACCTCATCCGATCAAATCGCCCCAGTGAATTCATCCGACTGCATGCCTAGTGGTTTCACGAGTCTCGGAGAAGGGATCATGTCGTTTGCTCGCCAGAATCCTCAACCGGGAACACTGGTGAGGTTCCGACATCCGGTGCCTTATATGGAAAGCTGGGGACTCCAGCAGCAACTCCATGCCGAACTCCTGTCAGGAGCTGGAAAGGATTCACTGTTGCTCCTAGAGCATCAGCCAGTCTATACAATGGGGCGCCGAACAGAATCAGCTCACATGGGTATAGGCGAAACGGCCCTCAAACAGACCGGCGCCTCGGTTTATGCGGTGAACCGAGGCGGTTCAATCACCTACCACGGACCCGGGCAGCTTATCGGCTATCCCATTCTTCAGCTTGCGCATTACGCCACAGGGCCTAAAACCTATGTCCAGCTGCTTGAGGAAGTGTTGATCCGTACGCTTACCTGCTGGGGAATCCGGGGGCATCGAGTCGACAGGAGCCCGGGCGTGTGGGTCCGGGATGATCAGGGCGAGGCAAAGATCGCCGCGATCGGCGTCCGGCTTGAACAAGGAATCACCCTGCACGGGTTCGCTCTTAACGTGAACCTCGACCTCACGCCTTTTTCGCTTATCACCCCCTGCGGTCTCGCCCAGAGCCGGACAACCTCTGTCGCAAATCTTCTTCAATCGGAGATTCCGCTTGAGCGAATCGCTGATCAAATAGCAGAGACGTTCTCAACGGTGTTCAATATCGCCTGGACCCATATTACAGTTGATAGTATGGCGAGCCGAGCTTGTTGATCGTTGCCTTTATTCTTCAGCCATGAAGGAGGCCTAGCCTGTCCATGTCTTCCTTGCGCGAACTCAATACCGCAACGTTTCGATTGGCGGTCGCACAGTTTGATCAGGCCGCCGAGGCGATGAATCTTGATCCCAATCTCCGCGAACGGCTGAAGTTCCCGCAACGATCACTCATCGTCAGTATTCCTGTGAGGATGGACGACGGTCGGGTCGAAGTATTTACCGGATACCGCGTCCAGCACGATTCTTCTCGCGGTCCGTCGAAGGGCGGCATTCGCTATCACCCCGACGTCAATCTGGGTGAAGTAGCCGCCTTGGCCATGTGGATGACCTGGAAGTGCGCCTTGGCCGACCTACCCTATGGGGGAGCCAAGGGTGGCGTTGCGGTCGACTCCAAGCAATTGTCCCGGGCTGAATTGCAGCGACTCACACGCCGTTATGCATCAGAAATCTTCCCCCTTATTGGACCGGATCAAGACGTCCCCGCTCCAGACGTCGGAACCGATGCTCAGGTGATGGCCTGGATCATGGACACCTACAGCCAACAGGTTGGGTACTCCGTGCCTGGTGTCGTCACAGGAAAGCCTCTTTCAATTGGGGGCAGCCTGGGAAGGGAAGAGGCAACCGGTCGTGGCGTGGTATATGTGACATTCGAAGCCCTTCGCCGCTTGAATTTGGACATCCGGAACACGACAGTCGCCATTCAAGGCTTCGGGAACGTGGGTTCACACACTGCGCGCATCATGCACGAATCCGGTGCCCGCGTGATTGCGGTCAGCGATGTCCAGGGAGGCATCTATAATTCAAGTGGATTCGACGTTCCGACACTTCTCGCCCGCTACAGAGAAACAGGTCGGTCCCTCAAGGACACGAAGCTGGGAGATCATATCACGAACGATGAGCTCCTGCAGCTTGATTGCACCGTCCTCGTCCCGGCTGCCTTATCCGAACAGATCACTGAACGAAACGCGTCCAAGTTACGCTGCCGAATCCTGGCGGAAGGGGCGAATGGTCCGACCACATTGGAAGCCGATCGCATCGTGCAGGACAAAGGAATTTTCGTGATCCCCGATATTCTGGCCAACTCCGGAGGGGTCATCGTGTCGTATTTCGAGTGGGTACAGGACGCGCAGCGATTCTTTTGGAAAGCTGCGGACATTCAAGACCGGCTGCGAGATCTGATGACGTCTGCCTTCCAACGAACCATCGAGTTCGCCACCACCAAACGCACTTCAATGCGCATGGCGGCGCTGATGAGCGGCATTGATAAGGTCGCCCAGGCTCATTTGCACCGCGGTCTTTATCCGTGACCGGAGGAATGTTTCCTCAACAGCTCCGGTAGAAGCCGGTACCTCCGCCGATGAAAGAATATGCGTTGGCCTGCCTCGCGGGAGTCTGGCTTGCCGATGGGGTGGCATTACTCACAGCGCCCCGCGTCGTGATGGATCGGGTGCGTGAAATTGTACAGAACAAGCCGGAAATATTCCGCTGGCAGATCCTCGCCGTTGCTGCCGGTATCGCATTACTCATTCTCGGATTCGATCTCCCCTATGGACTTCTTTGGATCATCATAGGCATAGGAATGATGCTGAAGGGTCTCTTCCTGTGGCTGGGCCCCGGGACCTTGCGTCAACACTTCCTCGATTGGTGTCTGACCCGAGAAAATGTGGACTATCGATTCTGGGGCCTTGGCCTCTGCACCCTTGCGGTACTGCTCCTGCATACGCTAGGTTGGATTGGCCGGCCCTAGCATGAGGAACCTCGCTCAATGGATCGAGAGACCCTGCACAAATTGTGGGACGCACATAAACAGGAAGATTGGCCGCGTGTGGCGAGCCAATTTGAAGGACCGCTCATGACCTTGGATACAGTGATCAGCGGCTGTGTCGTCTATTTCCTCGACAGCCAGGACGGACTGGATGAGCAACGGAGGGGTATCGTGGGCGACTGCCTTTCGGATCTCGAGTCGATGGAACAGGAACTTGAGGAAGAGTGCCGTCCATACTTTCAGCGTCTCCGCGAGCTTGGCACACTGCTGCTGATCACCCCGCATAGCTCCTAAATCCCTGGGTCACGGGCGAGGGCCGATGGCGACCCTCACCCTCCAAGATCAATTCACGGGACTTCGACGATATCTTTTTTCATCGGCCCAAGAAGGCCGAGAAGTTCACCCTTTTCCCTTTCCGGCACCTTGAAGGTATCCAGTGCCTTCACCAAGTCCTCGACGAGCGCTCCGAAGTCTCTGTTGGAAATCTTCATCCCCGCATGAGTCGTTCGCATGTCCCGGCCATGATACGTGCAAGGCCCGCCGGTCGCCATGCAGATTTGATCCACCAGATGCCCCTTGAGCTTCGGAATGTCGGTCGTGGCAAATCGCCCGTTAATTCTTGAATCAGCCGCCACGTTCCCAACAAACTGGTCGACCACTGCTGAAATCGCTGTTTTGCCCCCGAGCCGGTCATAGAGTGATTTGCCAGCCGCCTGTTCCGTTCCCGCACAGCCCGTGACCACAAGAAGAATACCGCACACCATCACATAGCCCAGGATCCGCGAATGCCACACCATCATGCACCTCCATAAGCAGCAACCATGTCGCTGCTGTTCTCAAAATGAATCTGCCTGGCTTACCCCAAGATACTCCCGGGCAAACCACTCATCTGTTGACGGTGCAGCATGAGGCTGGTAGCATTCATAGGTCCAATATATTGAATTAATGCAGTGCATAGCTTTTAACTATATGTAACTTACGCCTCTACCGGCCATGGAACTGCGACACCTGAGATATTTTCTTGCCGTCGCCGCCGCACAGAATTTTACGAAAGCGGCGGAGACCCTTCATGTCTCTCAGCCATCTCTTTCCGTCCAAGTTCGAGATCTAGAGGATGAGTTGGGCACGCGCCTCTTTGACCGGCTCGGACGGACGGTGGGACTCACCCAAGCCGGCATGCTCTTTCGTGACCATGCGGAACGGGCGCTCCGAGAAGTGGAACAAGCCGCTCAGTTGATTCGTGAACTTGACGGCGCACAGCGAGGCCGGCTTGTCGTCGGCACATTGGCCACCGTGAATTCCTACTTGATTCCGCCACTGGTCTCGCAATTTAAACAACGATTTCCCGCCGTGCATCTTCAAGTCCATTCCCAACCGTCCGCTGAAATTGTCGAGGGGATTCTGGCGAATCGACTCGATCTGGGCCTCTGCCTTCTGCCGGTTTCGCAGGATCACCTCACAACCGTTCCGCTCTTCGAGGAACGACTGGTACTAGTCGCTCCAGCGCGGCATCGGCTCGAATCATCTCGTATCAAGATGAGGGATCTGGCCGGACTTCCGCTCGTGTTGATGCCGGCAGACTATTGCCTCAGAAAGATGGTGGAGGAGGAATGTGCTCACGCACACGTGACCACTCAGGTGGTGCTGGAAATGACATCACCTGAGGGTATCCTGCAAGCAGTGACTGAAGGAGCTGGCTTTACTATCCTGCCGGAGCTCTACGTTCGTCAGCGCCTGGCACATACGAAGCTTCGGATCATTGACTTGTACGACCCGATTCCTCGCCATTCTGTCGGGTTGGCCTACCATGCCAACCGCTACCAGAATCTTGCAGCCAAGGAGTTCGGCAACCTGTGCCGTTCGATCATGGCAAGCCTGATCGAGGAATCCCTATCACCACGATCTCGGCAGGCCTCCGTTGATGCCAAACGGCGGTGATCCTCTGCTGGGACCAGCCTCTTCCTCCAATCGAGGCTTCCGTTCCTTGCAAGTTCTACAGCCCATTCGATAGAATGCCACAAATGGGCATGATCCCCCCGCTGGATAAACACGTCTAACGTCCCAACGCTCCGTTGGCACCAGGTAAGCAAGGAGGAGTCGATGAAGGAGATGCTGCGAGTGTTTCTGCTGACCACTGTCACTGTGGCCGGGGTCGGCCTTTGGGCTTCTTCCGGATTCGGCGAACCCTACGAACTCAGCAAGAACGACGTCATGGATCCCAAAGCGATTAAGAGCCCGGAGGTTTCCCTGTTCGGCGTCAAATTGGGAGATCCCGAGGCAAAAGCATTGGATGCTCTGGTCAATGAAAAGATTCCTGGGATCAAGGTCGAACAGGAGGCCCTCTTTATCTTCCTGCTCGATCAACGGAAACCCACCGGCCCCATGGCGGGCGTCCGCGTACAAGACGGGAAGGTGGATCTCATCTTCGTGAACAACCGATTTGCCTACAAGACGCGCGGCCTGTTGCGCAATGTCCTGAACAGTGAAAGCCCGGAAGATATCCGGAAACTCCTCGGACAGGAAGATTATGGGGATGAGAATGTGATGGGTGCGGTCTTAGCCTATGATAAGCAAGGCTTCGTGATTAACTATCTCGGGAAAGACGTCAACATCGAATTCTCTCCAGTCCACTAGCCAATCTCTATCAGCTGCGAGCCTAGTCCGCGTTCTCTTCCGGTCGAGGGGGGGGCTATGTGGTTCCGCCTTCCTTACTAATCCGAGCTGTACAGGCTCATCCTAAAAAGCGGGGAAACGTAAGATGGAGAGGGGGGTTCACTGCGGGGAGCCGGAAGCGCGAAGTCCATAGTTAATCAGGCTTGTGGCGGTATTCCAGCGCCTGCTGGAATTTAGAATGACCAGCAAGAGGTCACTGCCATTCTGCGATACTTTCGCAATGAGGCAACGGCCGGCCTTTGAAGTAAATCCCGTCTTGATGCCTTCGACACCGGGAATCCGCCCGAGCAGACGATTGGTTGTGTGCAGAACATAGGCATGCGTGCCATTGACGGGCATGATCATGGCGCGCTCTTCCCGTACCAGTTCGCGAAACTTAGGCTGTTGCAGCGCGATAACGCTCAAGGTGGCCAAGTCTTCTGCGGTCGAATAATGGTCCGGTCCATCGAATCCGCACCCGTTGCTGAAATGGGTATCGGCCAACCCCAGCGCAGCGGCTTTCGCGTTCATCAGCGACACAAACTGAGCCTCATCCCCGCCGACATGTTCCACCGCGGCCAAGCAGGCGTCGTTTGCGGACACGATCAACATTCCCTTCAGCAAGTCTTCGAGCTTGAAGACTTGTCCCGCCTTCAATCGAAGATGGGTCTTATGCGCCCGCGCTGCTACAGGGCTCACTGTTACAAGATCGTCCAACCTGCCCTGTTCAAGAATGACAAGCGCCGACATGATTTTCGTCAAACTAGCCGGTGACAACCGTTTCCCGGGCTCGTGCTCATAGAGTACGCGCCCGCTGTTCAGTTCTTTGAGCAAAATGCTATGGGCGGGAACCCGCCGCCAGGGCAATGACTGGCTTTCTTCGCTGACGGTGTGGACATGCCTGGACTTGCCTCCCACGCGCTTCGCGTGGGCCACCGATGGAGTGAGTACAGCCACCGAGCCGAACATGATGGCGCACAAAATCGTGACGACGGAATACATGACTCGTTGGCTGGCATGAGAGCGGCTCAATATCATGATCATGCGATGGGGAACCTTTCCGTTCAGAGCGTAAAGGATTCCCGGACTTTGGCACCCCGGAACCCGCTGTCAATCACCTTGTGGAAGAAACGAAGGAGATCGGCTAAATCAATCCAGAATCCACAGTTCAAACATCGTGCATAGAGACGTCGGTTCATCAGCGTATAATGCCGCTCGACCATCATGAACCCTTTGCACTTCAGACAATTCATAACAGAAACCGAGCTGCGGTGACCCGTTTACTTGATGCGATTCATCACCAACGCGAGGCATCCGGCCAATAGCCCACCCCCGAAAATCGTGGTCCCGAACGAGAGATAGGGATTCGCTCCACCGCTTTGGTGCGATCCATCGAACAAGTCTCGCACACCGCCCTGCACCATGAGCACGGACAGAGTCAGGAGAACGCCGATGCCGAACCACCACCAGAAGGATCTCACCGATGTCCTCGCAAGGAACAGCAGAGCCGCTCAAAAGCCGCTCCTGTCGGCCACTCTAGCCGAGGGGTCCCAGACTGTCAAGCAGACTGCTCATTCGCCCGACCGCCCCGACCTCGCTCC
The DNA here is from genome assembly GCA_035455145.1 of Nitrospira sp. Lineage (GTDB taxonomy): Bacteria > Nitrospirota > Nitrospiria > Nitrospirales > Nitrospiraceae > Nitrospira_C. The sequence continues at coordinate 5,916 of DATIFR010000224.1, read as the reverse complement.
CGCTTCTGTATGAGCAGGCTCACCAGACATGACGACCGGCTTGGGAGAGACACCAGATTTGAGCCCTCGGTGCAGAAAAATTGAAACCGTCCCATTGCCGTTGTCCGCCGTCACGAGTCCAGGCTCTTCGGCCTCCTTTGTCGTCGCCCTAAAGACCGCAACCGCAAACGGCCCGGCCTTGGTCCGATAATTCCTCGGTGGGTACTCGAATGTCCCGTCACCTCGCCCGAAGAGTATCGAGAGATCACTCGACTGGAGATTGACGATGGCGACGTCAGCCAGGCGGTCTCCGTTGAAGTCACGCGTTAAGCCGAAGTTCGGCCCGGCATCCGCTCCAGAATCGTGACCGGCCTGGAACGTCCCATTACCGTTGCCAAGAAACGTGGAAAAGCTATCCCGCTCTCCGTTGATGACAAGCAAGTCGAGGATACGATCATTGTTGAAATCGGCGAAGCTCACGCCCAGCGGTCGCTTCCCTGAGCGATAGTCCGTCGGCTGGCGAAAGGTTCCGTCTCCGTTCCCGACCCACACGGAAATGGCATTGGACATGGGGCCCCCATTGGTCACAACAAGATCGACTTTCCCATCTGCGTTGAGATCGGATAGGGCCACTGACGTGGGCGTGTCACCGTATTCGTACTGTGCTCCGTGACGGAATTCTCCGTTTCCCAATCCGATGAAGACTTTCACTTTATCGTTTCTGAGCGCGACGACCAAGTCAGCGATGTGATCTCCGTTGATGTCGTCGCAAGCAATGGCGATCGGTGTCCGATGGACGGGGTATTGCGGACCTTCATCGAACTTTCCGTCCGCACGGCCGAGGAGCACTGCGATCTGATCGCTACCCGAACAGGCCAGCACAATATCGGGATAGACATCGCTGTTGAACAACCCTGTGGCCAGCGACCTTGGCTCTTGACAGACATGCAACTGCACTTGATCGCGAAATGTTCCATCACCGTTCCCAATGAGGATTGAGAGGGTGTTACTGCTCATATTCGTGGTCACCAAATCGGTGATGCCATCCTGATTGATGTCAACAGGGGTCACGGTCGTGGGATTCTTGCCGACCTTATAACTGGCGAAGTAGTAAAAGAGATCCGGCGGGACGTAGGGGTCCTGCTTGGAACAGGCCTCCAGAACGAACAGCGAAGGGAGACTGAATAAGAGGGCACTGCGGCATAGCCAGAGGAAAAGCAATCGGGCTGCGTATCGTTTTGTCACGCCGAACTCCTTACGAAAGGAATTTCCCCCAATCGCGTAATCTGCGGATGAACCAGGCCGCCGCCTGTCTTGCCCTTCAAAAGCTCGCTAGTATACCGATGGCCGCTTTCCCCTGGCAACGAAGGAGAAGACGGCGGCGATACCATGGTGGGGCTGTGAGTGAGCCTGAGAAACCAGGCGGAAGGGCTTTGAAAATCAGGCATCATCTGGGTTACACTGTGTGTCTTTCGTAAGGAGGAGTCTATGAGTAAGACCGTGAAGATCGATATAACGATGTATGGGATCGCCGAAGTGCTGCACTGGTGCCACGATCGAAACAAAGGCCGGATTGCAGGCGTGGATACGGCAGCATTTCAAAAAATGCAGGCTCTTATGGCGGAAAAGCCACAATCAGGTGACTACTTCACGCTGGATCAATTCTGGAAGAAGAAAGTGACGTTGGAGTTGACGGAAGAGGAAGTCGCATTGATCGACCGCTGCCTCTATGATATCCCCAACTTCGACAACGAACCGCTCCCCCAGATTCGCCATAAGTTCTGGCCGCAACAAGCCGCAGCCCGCTGAACGTTCGTTGTCCGACCAACAACCCTAGAACAACTCTGACCATGTCGCTCGAAAAGCGACATGGTCAGTATTGGCTGGAGGCGTCCCGAGCCAGCCACAAGAGGGAACGGGCTACAGGGACCCCTCCCCTTTAAGATACCGCCGGAAACGATCCATGAGTTCTGCGCCCAGTGTTCCCCCTTCCGGCTTCTTTGTGTCCGGATCAGCAAAGTGTTCGCGAATTTCTTGTAATCGCTTTTCCGCCTGTTCGTTCCCCTGCAACCGCTTGGTCTTTTCAAGCGCCGTCTCGAACGCGTCGAACGTCAGCTCGTTGTAGCCGAACGAGCGAATCCGTTTCACCGCTTTCATCATGGCTTGATTTCGGAACGTCGTTAGATGATCGGAGTCGATTTCCTTGAGTCCGAGCTTGCGGGCTCGCCGCTCTGCTGCCTTCCGAATTCCACTGCGCACAAAATCCGGCGAGGTTTGCAGCCGCTTCCAGGCCTCATCGGTCCAGGCAACGCGGGCCTGAGGCGCATCCCATAGCTGGGCCAGCACCTGTTCATCAATTTGAGGGATCCCCTGCTCGCGCGCCAAATCTTCCGTGTCCCGTTTGAGCATGTCGGTGACAAATTCGATCGCGATCGGAGGTGACTGTTTCAACTTCTCTTGCAGCTTGGCCAATGCCACGTCAGTCCATGGCAACGGAGCCGCAACCGCCTCACGCATGTCTCCCATCGCCTCGACTTTTTCAAAGAGGTCGACGTTGACTTCCATATGGCCGCCCTCTTTGGCAACCTCCTCCGCGATTTGCCTGATCATGCCCCGCATGAATTCAGGCACCGTATTCAGTCGTTCCTTCGCTGCAGCGGTCCAGGGAAGACGGCCTTGCGCCATGGCTTCCGCCGCTTCCGCCATGCCGGATGCGCCACCCATACCGCCCATCATCTGGCTCTTGAACTGATCGAGCGTCGTTTCCGTGATTTCCGCATATCCCAGCTCACGGGCTTTTTTCTCGGCGAGCCGGCGGACCATCCCGCGCAGAAACATCGGTGCGCGCTCCATGCGCTTTAACGCGCCTTCGGTCCAACGCACTTCGGTGACGACTGCGTCGTCGGATTCTGATGCACTCATGATAATCCTTCAATCAATCCGGTTACTGGTTGAGCAATTCCTTGAGTTCTTTTCCGGCCTTGAAGAATGGAACCTTTTTGGCCGGCACCGCCACCGTCGCGCCGGTTTTCGGATTGCGCCCTTCTTTCATCCGGCGGGATCGAAGCCGAAAACTGCCGAACCCTCGAATCTCCGTCTTGTCCCCGTTCTTCAACGAATCCCTGACACAGTCGAAGATCGTATTGACCACGATCTCCGCCTGGCGCTTTGTCAACGTGGTCACCTGCTCGGAGACTCGCTCGATAATCTGGGCCTTCGTCATGTCCGATTCCCCTTTCGCTACGACGAGCGGCTAACTCGTCGCTCCCACCGAGTTAAAACGCCATGAGGTATTTGAGACTTACCCCTGAGTAAAAATCCAGTTTCGGGAAAATCCCCGACAACCGCGACTCGATTAATTCTCTCAACGAGAACCGGCGGCGCGGCTCCACGACTTTCGGCTCTCCCTCGATTCCGGCCAAGTCCGCCGCGAGCTGAATCGCGTCCTCCAAATTTCCCAATTCGTCCACAAGCTTGGCCTCTTTGGCCTGCCGTCCGGTGAAGATCCGGCCGTCTGCGAACGCCTGCACCGTGGCAACTTCCATCGCGCGTCCTTCGGCAACGGCATCAATGAATTGCTTGTGCACGTCGTCCATCACCGATTGTAAGAGCGCTTGTTCTTCATCGGTCATCTTCCTGAGTGGCGAGCCGACGTCCTTGAATTTCCCGCTCTTGACCACGATTCCTTCGACGCCGATTTTTTTGAGCAAACCCTCGACGTTGGCCGTTTCCATGATGACCCCGATACTGCCGGTCAATGTCCCGGGGTTGGCGATTATGCGATCGGTCGCCGCGGCGATGTAGTAACCACCTGAAGCTGCGACAGTTCCCATGGACGCAATCACCGCCTTATTGTTCTTGTTCCTGACACGCTGAACCGCATCATAGATCTCTTGGGAAGGCACCACGCCTCCGCCGGGGCTATCAATGCGCAGGACGATGGCCTTGACAGAAGGATTCTCTGCGAACCGCTTCAGCTCCATGACCGTCGACTGCGAATCCAGAATGACCCCCTCGACACGAATCAATGCGATCCGGTCCTCCATCGACAGGTCGAGGTCCGGGAACAACAGATTCACTAGAATCAGGAGGCCGATTCCGATTCCCAACAGCAAGAGGATCTTTCGGAACCAGGATCGCTGTGTCGGTTTGCGTTGAGTGTCTTCTGCCATATGTCTCACTCTTGTCCGGCGCCGAAGCATGAAGCTCTCGGCGCCGGCCCTCTGAGAAAGTTACCTCTCGTCGTCTGCCGACCCGCGCTTGCGGCTCTGCTTCGCGGCACGACCGAGGCTCTGATCGATCGCACCCTGCGCCGCGTGGTACTCGTCCACCTGCCGGCGATCCGAATCCTGCTGGTGATCGCGCAGACTCAACGCGATTTTCCTTTCCTCGCGATCCACCTTAATAATCTTGGCCGTCACCTCGTCCTGCAACTTGAACTTCTCTTCCAGCTTCACACTCTGATCCAGGCCCGCTTCGCTGATGTGGATCAACCCTTCGACGCCCCCGTCCAACTCGACGAAGATGCCGAAATCCGCCACCTTGCTCACTTTCCCGGTTGTCGAATCTCCGACGCGGTAGCGAGCGGGAATCTCGTCGTCCCATGGATCGCGGCTGAGCTGCTTGAAGCCGAGCGACAGCCGTTCCTTTTCCTTGTCAATTCGCAACACCACGGCTTCAACTTTCTGGCCCTTCTTGAAGATTTCTGACGGGTGCTTAATGTGCTTGGTCCAGGACATATCGGAAATGTGGATCAACCCGTCAATGCCCTCATCCAATCCGATAAAGGCTCCGAAATCGGTCAGGCTCTTCACTTTACCTTCGATACGGGTCCCGATGGGGTACTTGCCCTCCACCATATCCCACGGATTCGGTGCAGTCTGCTTCATCCCGAGTGAAATCTTCCGGCTGGCCGGATCCACGTTGAGAACTGCAGCATCGACCTGATCGCCGATGGCCACAACCCGCGATGGATGGCGGACTTCGTGTGTCCAGGACATCTCCGAGACATGGACGAGTCCCTCGACGCCGGGCTCCAACTCCACAAAGGCGCCATAATCCGTCAGACTGACGACTCGGCCCTTGACCCTGGTGCCGATGGGGTACTTACCAGCCACGTTCGTCCAGGGATCGGCAGACTTTTGTTTGAGGCCGAGCGAGATACGGCCTGTCTCCCGATCATACTTGAGAACGCTCACCTCGACGCGATCGCCGACGTTGAACATTTCGGATGGGTGCCCGACACGGCCCCAGGACATGTCCGTGATATGAAGCAAGCCGTCGATACCACCGAGGTCGATGAAGGCCCCGTAGTCGGTGATATTCTTGACCGTCCCTTGAATCAGCTGGCCTTCCTTCAGAGTCGCCAGCGTCGTTTGGCGCTTCTTGTCCCTCGTCTCTTCCAGCAGGACGCGACGGGAAACAACGACGTTGCCGCGTCGATGATTGATCTTAATGATCTTCATCGGGAACGTCCGTCCGACCAATCCGTCGAGATCCCGGACAGGATGCAGATCGATCTGTGAACCGGGCAAGAATGCTTTCACGCCGATATCCACCATCATGCCGCCCTTGATCCGAGATACCACTTTGCCGTCGATGCTCTTCTCATCTTTATAGAGCTTCTCGAGTTCTTCCCAAATCTTCATCTTGTCGGCTTTTTCTTTGGAAAGAACCAGGTTCCCGTCCGCATCTTCGCATTCCTCGATATAGACCTGGAGCCGATCGCCGATCTTGATGTTTTGCAGTTCTTCATTCGAGAACTGATCGCTGGGGATCATCCCCTCGGACTTGTACCCGATGTCGACGACCACTTTGTCCTTGGTCAAGGCCACGACGCGGCCCTCGGTGATGGTCCCCTCCTCGAGGTTCTTGAAGGTTTCCTCGTACAAGGCGGCCAAGGCATCGCGGTCCAATTGCTGCTCACTGGATTTCGAA
>DATIFR010000223.1:0-2697 GCA_035455145.1 Nitrospira sp. | reverse complement strand
TAGACATTTTCGACGACGACGAGGGACCCGTCGGCGATTTCGCCGATTGCAATGGCGAGTCCGCCGAGCGTCATCAAGTTGGCCGAGAGCCCCACCCGCTGCATCACGATGAACGTGATCAGCGGGGTGACGATGAGTGAGGCCGTCACGACGATGGCGCTGCGCACATGGCCGAGAAAGAAAAAGAAGACGAACACGACCAGCACGATCCCTTCGATCAAGGCATCTCGTACGGTGTGAATGGCCGCCGTCACCAGTTCGATGCGATCGTAGAAGGGCAGGATTTTCGTACCTGCAGGGAGGACATGATTCTGCTGGAGATCCTCCACCTTGACCTTGACCGCTTCGACCACCTGGCGCGCGTTGCCGCCGCGAATCATCAGCACCGTGCCCGACACGACCTCCCGTTCGCCGTTGAGGATCACCGCGCCATGGCGAACGGCGTGGCCGATGCGGACTTCTGCAACATCACGAACGAAGACCGGCGTCCCGCCTGACTCCTTGACGATAATGGACTCGATATCGCCGACCGTCTTGATCAAGCCGAGTCCCCGCACGATCGCCCGTTCGGCATGGCGCTCCAGCACGTTACCGCCGGCATTGGCGTTGTTCTTCGCCACCGCCTCGTAGATGTCGTGGATCGTCAGGTCGAATTTGCGGAGCTTGGCCGGATCGACGAGGACTTGGTACTGTTTCACGAAGCCGCCCATGCCGTTCACATCGATCACGCCCGGAACGCCCTTGAGCAACGGTCGTAGCACCCAGTCCTGGATCGTCCGTTGGTCCGTGAGTTCCGCTTGGACGATCTTCGGATCGGTCTCCGCCACCTGCGAGCCTTCCAGATAATACTGGTAGACTTCTCCCAGTCCGGTACTGACCGGTGCCATGACGGGATCGAGTCCCTCCGGCAATCGCTCTTTCGCGGCCATCATCCGCTCCAGGACCAACTGGCGGGCGAAATAGATATCCACGTCGTCGTTGAACACGACTGTAATCTGGGAGAGCGCGAATTTTGAAAGTGATCGGATCTCCGCCAGACCGGGCAAACCGGTCATTTGGAGTTCGAGTGGATAGGTGATGAATCGCTCGACTTCAACCGGCGAGAGACCGGGGGCTTCGGTCAGCACTTGGACTTGAATGTTCGTCACGTCCGGGTAGGCGTCGATCGGAATAGATTGAAAAGCGAACAGGCCGGCGACGGAAAAGAGACAGGCCAGACCCAGGACCAGTATTCGTTGCCGCAGCGAAAATTCGAGAAGGGAGGCGATCATGGCGTCGGCTCGATCTTATGGCGTTCCATCTCAGATTTGAGGACGAAGGAACCCTTTGTCACCACCTGCTCACCGGCGCTCACTCCGTCCAGCACAATCACCACCTCTCCCTGCTCGCTTCCCAGTTTGACCGTCCGTACTTCGAATTCGTTTGTCCCCCGTTGAACAAACACGATCTTGCCGGTCGGCCCGTTTTGGACCGCAGCGAGCGGTACAGTCAGCGCCTCCGGCGTCGGTGCCGCGTAGACACGGACAGTGGCGAACATTTCAGGCTTCAGCACCCGATCGGGGTTGGGCACCGTCACTCGCAGGCGCATCGTGCGGGTGGCCGGATCCAACACGTCGCTGATGTAGGTGATCGTTCCCGGGAAGATGGCGTGGGGGTAGGCGGACACAATCACATCGACCTTCTGGTCTTTTCGGATATACTGCACGTCCTTTTCCGGTACGTTGCCGACGGCCCATACATCCGAAAGATCTGCCACGGTGAAGAATTTCTGGTTCGTCTCGACCACTTCGCCTCTGGTGATATTGCGCATGATGACTCGGCCGTCGAAGGGCGCACGCAAGGGCACATCGGCCTTGATCGTGTGTTCGCGCTCCAGCCGCTCGATTTCCTGCCGGGTCACGCCGAGCAACTGCAGACGACCCTGCGTTTCACGCGCTTCGGCCCGCGCCGTTTTCATTTCGGCCTCGCGGCGCTGCAACTCGGCCAAGCTCACGGCCTTGTGTTCATGCAGATCCCTGGCGCGCTCGTACACCAGTTCTGCTTCGTGCAGCTTGGCACTTGCTTTGAGGTACGCCCCTTCTGCGACGCCGAGGTCCGTACTGTGCAGCATAGCCAACAAGGTATCTTTCTTTACGTCCTGCCCGACATCCACATGAACCTTCACCACCCGGCCACGAATGAGCGTAGTCACCTCGGCAAGCTCATTCTCATTGGATTGAACAGTAGCGGGGAATTCCCGCGGCACACGCAGCTGCCCCCGCGCCACCGGTACGACTTCGAGAGCCATCCGAGACGATTCCTCCGGAGTCAGCCGCAAGAGACCGGACTGCGAAGCAGCCGTATCCGGCTTGGCAGCACGGGGCTCCTCCTGCTTGTTTCCACAAGCGATAATCCCCGCCGCGATTCCGACCGCGACGAGACTTGGGATAAGCCAACGATCAATGACTCCTCTTTGATTCACCCGACTGTCGTTCACGGTCTCGACTCCCAATTCAGTAGCTGAGTCCGGACACGCTCCTCTATCCTCAATACCACAGCATGGGGCATGCCTCAGAATCAGCGCAGTTTTTCCATGAAAACCAAGCCGTCCGTAGCCTTTTGCCACGGTATTAAATCAGTACCGTGGTGAAACGCAACAGCGCCGGGCTGGCAGTACAACACTCGTTGGGTCATTTTCTCTATCGATTATGAGATACT
>DATIFR010000222.1:0-5699 GCA_035455145.1 Nitrospira sp. | reverse complement strand
CTCGAACCCATACAGACGGCCATGAGTGTACGAGTTCGAAACGGGAAGTTGTCCGTGACCGACGGTCCCTTTGCTGAAACGAAAGAGCAGCTCGGTGGATTTTTCCTGATCAGTGCCCGAGATCTGAACGAGGCGATCCAGTTTGCCTCGAAGTTTCCGTCGGTGCGGTTCGGGACCATGGAGGTGCGGCCTGTCAGGGCCTTTCCAGGCAGCAGTCGTGCTGCAGCTTCATTGTGAGGAATCACTCATGTGTCCGGCATGCCTGACAAGTCTAGTGCTGATTGTGACCGGATCAACTTCGGTCGGCACCTTCACAGCGTTCGCGATGAACAAGTGTTATAGGTGTGACCAAGAGAGCCTCAAGGAAGGAGATACCCATGAAGAAACACAAGACCGGAACACGTGAAGAGTGGCTCGCTGCGCGGCTCGTGCTGCTCAAGTCGGAGAAGGAGCTCACGCGGCAGAGCGACAAGGTGGTGGGACAGCGCCAGGCGTTGCCGTGGGTGCGGATCGACAAGCAGTATCGATTCGAGACCGACGAGGGAAGCGCCTCGCTGGCGGACCTCTTTCGAGGGCGTTCGCAGCTGCTCGTCTATCATTTTATGTTTGGGCCTGACTGGACGGCAGGGTGTCCGTCCTGCTCCGCGATCGCGGACGGCTTCAACGGGTTCACCGTGCACCTCGCCAATCACGACGTGATGCTCTGGGCGGTGTCGAGGGCGCCGCTCGCCAAGCTTCAGGCGTACAAGCGGCGGATGGGATGGACATTTCCCTGGGCATCGTCAGTCGGCAGCGACTTCAACTTCGATTTCAACGTGTCGTTTACCGTGGAACAGCAGCAGGGGGGGATGATCGAATACAATTACGAGCGCGGCGGTCACGCGATGGACGCGACACCGGCCCCCCTGCCTGTTGCCCAGCTAGGGGCCACCTGCGGAACCGATGCGTCCACGTACTCGCGTGATCGTCCTGGCATGAGCGCGTTCGCGCTCGAGGATGGCGTCGTCTACCACACCTATTCCACATATTCACGCGGAGTGGACGCTATCTGGAGCATGTATCCGTGGCTCGACCGCGCGCCTAAGGGACGCAACGAAACAGGCGTCTGGTGGCGCCGGCACGACGAGTACGAGAAGCGTTGAGCCAAAAGTCGTGAATTTAGGCTATGGAAAGGAGAAATCGTCGTGGGGATCAATACCATTCGGCTTCATCGCGTGTTTCGTGCAACACCGGAGCGGATATACCGGGCGTTTCTCGATGCGGATGCCATGACGAAATGGCTGCCGCCCAATGGATTTACAGGGAAGGTCCATCACATGGATGCCAAGGTCGGCGGCACCTTCAAGATGTCCTTTACCAATTTTACCACAGGCAAGAGCCACTCATTTGGGGGCCAGTATCTCGAACTTGTGCCGCATGAACGGATTCGCTACACGGACAATTTCGACGACCCCAATTTGCCTGGGGAAATTCGCGTGACGGTCACATTGAAGAAAGTCTCTTGTGGAACGGAAGTCAATATTGTGCAAGAAGGTGTGCCCGACGTCATTCCCGCAGAAGCATGCTATCTCGGATGGCAAGAATCGCTGATCCTTCTGGGGAAACTCGTCGAAGCGGAGATCCCAAATTAGTACCTCGAAAGATAGCCGCACTCGCATTCCCAGGAAGCGATGAAGAAAAGATGGATGGCGACTTAAGAGCCTAAGGGTGATGCATGAAACAAGATCATGCTGTGCCAGAGTGCGCAGTCTTTGTGGGCGTCAGTCTCGATGGGTTCATCGCGCGGCTCAACGGCGATCTCGACTGGCTGATGGGCGAGGGCGGTGGCGACAGCGCCGAGTACGGGTACAACGAGTTCATTGCCGACATCGATGCGATTGTTATGGGCCGGAGAACGTTTGAGAAAGTGTTGACCTTCGACAAGTGGTATTACGGCACCAAGCGAGTGGTCGTCTTGAGCCATCAACCGCTTGATCTCTCTGTTGCTCGATCGCGCGGAGGCGTCGTTGAGCTGACGGCTGGGGATCCAGCTGAGATTGTGTCCATGCTCACCGCGCGCGGTGCTAGCCGGCTGTATGTGGACGGGGGAATCACCATTCAGCAATTCTTGCGTGCCGGACTCATCCACCGTTTGATCATCAGCCGTCTGCCTGTGCTCATTGGCGAGGGAATTCCGCTCTTCGGCTCGCTCCTGCACGACGTCCGCCTCAGTCATATTGCGACACGTGCTTATCCGGGGGGCATGGTCCAAAGTGAGTATCACCTCGTCAGGACGGCGTCGGGCGGGTCTCTGTAAGGTTTCAACCAGGCTTCAGCGCAGAGCGACCTCGGCCTCGCTGGACAAGTCCTTGGCTGGACAAGTCATTCATGGCGAGCGGGGTCTTGAAGCCATGCTTTGACTGATACTCCTCCCGGATGACAAAATAACAGCTTGATGACAGAGCTCTCGTTGCTCAAGGACGGATCCTCACCAACCAGGCTCAGGGCGCACACCTTGCTGTGTCTACAAGGCTTCCGCGGCGAGGGATATAGTCCAGGGTTTGTCGAGAACATGGCTTCGGTTCACCGAGCTCTGACCGAGCATCCAGAAAGCTGGGTCGAGGTTCTTGCCTCCCCCGATGTTGTCTGCGGCGCCTGTCCTCACCAGCAAACGTCCGGATGCACCTTGAACGGTGACCAGTCTGAGGAGGAGATGCGTGACCAGGATCGTGTGGTGCTTGAGAAGCTTGGTCTGGAGGCGGGGAGTCATGTCTGTTGGCGAGAGATTCTCGAGCGTATTCGGCGTTCGGTGGGTGGTGATGATCTGCCTTCCATCTGCGGCACCTGCCGATGGTTGCCGCTTGGCTATTGCCGGGAGGGAATCAACCAGTTGCGTCATCCATTCGAAGATCCCCCCGCCAGCTAATAGGTCACCGTTAGGGCTGTTCTACTTTGGGGTAAATTTGAAATTGCCAAACCATTTTGTGGCGTTCATGACGCGAGGTCTCGTGTCACCAACTAATCAACCCGTCAGTGAAAGAAGGTGACCGCTAAGCAGAGGAAAATGCCTATGCCGACATAGCTAAACTGCACCACCACAATTTCCCTCATAAATCTCATTGAGACCGGTATTTCCTGCCCCATCTAGTTCGTGACTTTCTCCTCCTGTTAAGCTGACACCATGATTCGATCTCTCCGTGGGAAGTCCGTCATCGTCGTCGGAGCCGGGCTGGCCGGTTTGACCGCTGCTGTGGAGTTGCAGAGACAAGGCGCAACCGTGACGGTGCTGGAAGGGCAGGGTCGGGTCGGCGGAAGGGTCTTGACGATCAGGAACGGGTTTGTCGAGCGACAGTATGCAGAAGCGGGCGCCGATTTCATTGATGAAGAGCACGAAGAGATTTGTCGGTTGGTCCGCAGTCTCAATTTGAAACTCGTTCCGGTATTACGTGCAGGCTTTTCCTTTGCGCTGTCATGCGATGGAAAAGTCCGGCGGCCTGTCTCTGGCGACGGCATCTGGAAACGGTTGACGCATCACCTGGCTCCTCTGATTCATGCCTATCGATTGAGTGAGCAGCGATGGGACGGAGCAGTGGCCAAGAAATTGGGTTCCGTGTCTGTTGCTGACTGGATGGAGCAAGTCTCGCTCCCCGACGAGTTGCGTCACATGCTGGTCGGCTTGCGCGGATTTTTCCTGGCCGATCCAGTGAACCTCTCGCTGCTCAGTTTGGTCGATCAGGTGGCCGCCGGCAGTCCGGGAAAGGGAGGTATGTACCGGATCGCAGGCGGAAACGACCGGCTGCCTGAGGCGCTTGCTTCGATCCTGGGCGATCGTCTGCTAATACGCCATGAAGTAGTGGCAGTATCCCAATCCGGTACCAACGTTCGTGTGCGCATCCGTGCCGGCAACAATCAATCGTGGCTTCGATCCGATTATCTCATTCTCGCACTGCCAGCCACGAAAGTGCGCACGCTTGACATCCGTCCCGCTTTGCCTCGTGAACAGGCTGCTGCCATCTCGACATTGGCGTACGGACCGGTGACCAAAACGCTGTTGCAATTTGACCACCGGTTTTGGAAGAAACGGAATCAACCGTTGGCGTACGGGACGAATCTGCCGATCGGTGCAGTGTGGGATGCAAACGAACAACAGAAGGGGAAGAGCGGGATTTTATGCCTCATGGCCGGAGGGACGGCAAGCGAGGCCACGCAGAAACTCTTATCGACCGCCGACGCAGCCGGTCTGGTGCGAACGCTCGACTGGCTCGGCAAGACACGCAAAAAGTTGGTTGCGATGCGTTCCGTCACGTGGGGGCAGGATCCGTGGGTAGAAGGCGGCTACGCTGTCTTTGGCCCGAGGTATGATCCGACACTCCGCTCCTGGCTGGCTCGTCCTTGTGGACGAATTTTCTTTGCCGGTGAACAGACCAGCCTGCGTTGGCAAGGATATATGAATGGAGCGGTGGAAAGTGGATTGCGAGCCGCAGCCGAGATCCAAGCGTTGACCCAGTGACCGGGCGAGAAAAATAGGGATATTCGTCTTTTCTGAGGTGGCGGACTACCTCGTGGCACTGTGGCGCGCTAGCCTGATATCAGCGAGTGATAAGACCATCAGTGAAGCCGTAGGTGATGGCGTAGCAGACGAAGATTCCCTGCACCGCCGGCGATGCCAGTTAAGAGTATCCTCTTTCGGGGGCTACCGTCCGTTACTACATCCGCTCTAGGACGATCGCCAGCCCCTCTCCGCCTCCGATGCACAGAATGGCCTATCCTCGCCTGGTGCCGCCAGCCTCCCTCGTGTAGAGCAGGGGGTGAGAATAGGTGCGCCGGTGGTGCCGATCGGATGGCCCAGGGCAAACTGCCCCCACCGTTGACATTGACTCTCTTGGGATCAAGCCCTAGTTCCCGGTTGATGGCGATGGAGACGGCGGAGAAGGCTTCTATGCTCCGGTCTGTTATTTCTCAAGCAAGGGTAGGATCCCTTCCTCAAGCCAGGCATACTCGCCGCTCATGATTGCCTTCGACAGGCGGTAGACGGTGCGGTCCTTTGTGTGCCCGAGGATTCTTTTCGTCGGAGAGGAAGAAGGGTTCAGACGATCTGCCATCTCTTGACAGAAATAATCGACCAGCTCGCGGATGCCGGGCTTCGTGCGCATCTCCGGTTGGGAGGCAAACCAGAGCGTCGCAGCCATGGGGAAAAGCGAGAGGCTGTCATCCACCAAATCCTGCAAGAGCAGTTGCTTATTGTGCAGGCTTTGCCGATGGCGAAGCGTCGCGAGGAGGGTGGATCGTGTCAGGGTCCGCGAGGATGACTCGATAAAACGAACCCACCGTGTGTATTCTTTGCCGAATATCGCAGAAGTGCGCCGGGGAGGCATGACAGGCAGACAGGAGCGGACCGACATGCGCGCGAAATAAAGTGGCGCGGCGATCTTGTCCGAAAGTGACCCTTGGAGCAAGGCCATGCCCTGTTCGATGTAGGGAGCAAGGGCCTCGCGCGCCATCCACACGCGCAGAATCTCACTCGTCCCCTCCCACACCAGATTGATGCGGGCGTCGCGAAGCATGCGCATGACCGGAATGGCAGGTTCGCCGCTCTTACGCTGTGCCTCAACGGTCATGTATCCGCGTCCCCCGCGTACTTGAAAGAGGTCGTTGACCGCCTCCCAGTACCACTCGCTTCCGATAATTTTGGCTGCCGCCGACTCCAACCGAAGATCCCC
>DATIFR010000221.1:0-11986 GCA_035455145.1 Nitrospira sp. | reverse complement strand
ACATAGGGCGCGTCGGTTGGCGTGGATTTGAAAGGATTCGCTTGGCTGGGATTGGCTCTGCTCGTCTTTGAAAAGAAGTGGGGTTGCAGTCGGAAGTCAGGTAACCAAACGACCGGAACGCCACACCGAAGTTTACCGCGCCTTAGGGAGGAAGCCCGGCAACCGTGCCGGGCTTTTTCTTTTCGACCGCTTAACACCACCCATACCGCATCCCCCTTGCCACTCAAAGGAACCGTCCCGATGCGAAAGGACCAACCCGGAAAGAGGCCGGGCGACGGCCATAGCGAGGGACCATGCAAAGGACATGGCGGCCAGATCCGGCTACGGCAGGAACAAACCTCCTCCGGTGTAAGAAAAATCGTGCGCTGGGCGGTTCAAACGGCTCCGGGCGCTGATAACATGACTGGAGAAATCCTTGAGGCGGACGATAAATCCATTGCATTGTCGGCAGACGAAATGCCGTATGGGTGTCTGTGACAGCCTTCCGACCCGACCAAAAAGGAGGTGGCACACGAGGGTAATACCGGCGCGAACCAAGGGGGTGATGGATCGGCGGGAAGCAACCCACAAACCTACTGGAGCGAAAGGAGAGGAAACAATGAAGAAGGGTGCGATGGCTCTCATGGCCTTGGGGCTCGTCCTGGTTTTCGCAGGAACCGTATCCGCAGCGGGCGCGACGAAGGATGAGTGCGTCGCCAAGACCAAGGAAGCGGCGGCGATGGTCAACGCGAAGGGGCTCGACGCCTCCATTGTTGAGGTCAACAAGAAGGACGGGAAGTTCGTATGGAAGGATTCCTATGTCTTCCTCGTGGACTTCGACGGGAAAATGCTGGCTCACCCGATGAGCCCGACGCTGATCGGGAAGAACGTCCTCGACATGAAGGACAAGGCGGAGGACCCTGCGAAGGGGAAATTCCTCTTCAAGGAGTTCACGGAAATGGCAAAGGCCAAGGGGGAAGGCTGGGTAGAGTACATGTGGGCCAACCCCGGCGACCCGAAGCCCCGGAAGAAGATCACCTATATTTACCGTGTGCCGGGGAAGAACATCTACGCCGGTGCCGGGATCTGGGAGTAGTCTCGCAAGAACAGGAAGCCATCGGGGGCCGGCGCATCCGGGCCGGCCCCATTTCCCACCCCCTTGGGCCTCTTGGCCTGCCTCCCTGAAACCTCTCTAACAGCACGGGGGGTTCCCCCGCCAACAGCATCTGCGGGAAACCCCTTTTTCACCCACAAAATGGAAGTTATTGCATGGGGTTTGCGGTGCGTACAGTTTTCCATCCGGTTTGGCGCCAGTTTCCTCCCGTTATTTTGTACCCAGAGGGACATCTCACCCTGTATTGACGAGGGGATCAAGCAAGTGCGTTTCGGGGGATTGCACCCCTGTCGAAAAGGATGCCTTTTCGGCGATAACGTGCCAGATGGGCATCGCCCCCTTCCCCTTCACCAAGATCGATCCCCTCGGCTCGCAAACAAACTGGTCTTTAATCAGCTCATACGTGCTGGTTGTGATCTGCACCCTGCCGCTCGTCCCGTGGCACTCCATCCGGCTGGCCACGTTCACCGTGTCGCCCCAGAGATCGTAGCGGAATTTTCTCCGCCCGATAACTCCGGCCACGACCGGTCCGGAATTTATGCCGATGCGCAGTGATATCTGCCCAACGTTGCCGAACCGGCGTCCCTTTACATATCTCAGCATAGCCAGACCAACGTGGGTGAGAACATGGGCATGATTGTGACACGTCCGCGGCACCCCCGCGGCCAACATGTAGCAGTCTCCGATGGTCTTGATCTTCTCGAGGTCGTGTCGCTCCGCAAGATCGTCGAAGTGGGAAAAGAGCCCGTTCAGCAGTTCAACGACCTCATGGGGACTCATGCGGGCCGACATGGACGTGAAGTCCGCCACATCGGCGAACAGGATGCTTGCGCTGTCGTATTGGTCGGCGATTACGCCTTCCTGCTCCTTGAGGGCAGCCGCCGTCTCTCGCGGGAGGATGTTGCGGAGGAGCCGCTCGGATTTCTCCTGTTCCTGGGCCAGACGGATGCGCTGGGCGAAAACGCGTCGTAAGAACACTTCCAGGAAATAGCTTGCCGCCATGCCGAGGATTATCGACGACACGAAGAAGAAATTGTTACTGACAAAAACAGCAAACCCAACTTCGGAGACTATGAGCTTCTGATGGACGATGGCGATGTATTCGTACCCGACCAGCACGAGAATCGTCGAAAAGGTGGCGTAGACGAACCTCAATCGATACATGCTGTGTGCCGCCATGATGACGAGCATCAGCCCGGCGTAATAGGTCTGGTAGCCAAGTTCCCCGTGGGACTCGAGGTCGATCATGGCAAGGATGCCGGAGGCATCGATGAGGACCACCAGAACCATCATCGGTTGAAGGATGCGGAGAAATATCTTGTGGAAGCTGAAGATCAGGACAGCAACGAGAGCGGGAATTACGAGGACAAAGCGGATAAACCATATCGTCTGTTTGCTCAATGGGGCGGCATGGACGTCCAGAACAGCGAACAGGCCATAGAGGATGATGGTAAGGAGGATGGCATAGCGGATGACGACAAGGGAATTACGGGAATGATAACGCCGAAAGGCCGCTTCCGCATCGGCAGGAAAGCGAAGTCTTATGGCTCCACGAGCCAGGTCGTCCGATTCTTTGGGAAAATGCGCCAACCCGCTGATCCTCCCGTTAAAGATTGAGCCCTGCTGCCAAGGCTCGCACTCTGAACGAGGGGGTTATCGCACAAGGGGGAGAATTCAAGAAATGGAAAAAGTCGAGAACCCGCATCACGCCTCCCTGCTTGCCGGGACGGCTCTGCGATTGTCTCGAGAGATTACAAATCGATGTTGTAAAACAATTTTATATTCCCCCCGGCTGCCTGTCAATCAGGGCTACCCGTATCAAGGGCCGTCCACGTTGAGCGCCGCATTTTAGCCATTCCTTCAGTAAGCCATTGTCAGAGGTGAGCGGTCCCCGTACCCCGTAACCCTTCAACCCAAGCCGGTTCAGCACTCCTCCGGCCCTCCGGTGCGCCTCCGCCTGCACGTGCGCGTAGGTCTGGGTCGTCAGCCGGACGTCTGAAGGATCCGTCAGGACGGAATGCGGACGGGACGCGAACAGAAAGAAAAAGGGGCTACGGCTTTCACCGTAACCCCTTGGATTTGCTGGTGGGCCATGTAGGATTCGAACCTACAACGTCAAACAGAGCCGCCAAACGCGCCGCTCACGCGCCGGGAAGATTGGTCGTCAATCGGTACCGAAGGGGGGACTCGAACCCCCACGGGTTTCCCAACCACCCCCTCGCAACATCGCCCGGTATGAATGCCGATCAAGGTGCAAACCTCGTGAAGACGAAGTCGTGTCCCTTCACGTTGGCTTCGTGACACGGGAAGCACGTCTTGTGAGTAGCTTCATCTGCCGGCTTGCCGTCGATGAAGCGGGCGAAGCCCCAGCCGCCGGTCGATGCGTACTTCTTCGAATCCTTGACCATGAACTCGAGCCGAGGCGAGGCGCCGGGCTTGAACGCGCCCTGGAATTCGGGCATCGCTTCGCGCTTCCACGCGAGTTTCGCAAGCATGGCGCCATCTGGGAGTGGAAGCGTACCTTTCCTCAGAGCCTCCACAGCGACCGGGTTCCCGAGGATCGCCCTCAGCTCGTCTTTGTCGTCCGTGCGATGGGATACTGCGATTAGCGCCCAGTTGCGATACCCCTCGGGGACCGCGATCCCGAAGATCGGGGAGACCGCTTTTCCCGCGGGTCCCGCTGCAATCGCAAGGAACGCAGGGACGAGGAACATCGCCGCCAGAATGCCAATAACTGGAATCCGTCGATTCTTATGGAGCATGGGGCACCCCCTTAGGAAATGGATGAGGTGTTGATAAACTGCTGGCGGGACGCCCGGAGGCCACCCCGCCAGCACCGATCCTTTCTTTAATAGCCGCCGCTCAGTTTCTTGATCCTCTCCTCGCCGTACCCCAATTTCTTGAAGTCGAGCACGCCCTGCGGGGAATGGCAGGAGTCGCACTTCAGGGCCTCGCCCTTGGAGGCGACCTGGTGGTTCATGGAGAACACCATCGTCTCCTGGACCCCTTTCCAGTTGCCGCTGTAGTTCTGCTTCCCATCCTCCGCGCCCTTCTTCGCTGCCGCCCCGGGATCGCCGGTGACAGCGTAGACTCCCGACTTGATGTAGATCGGTTTGCCGGTCGCCGCGTCCCCGATCACCGTGTACTCCGTCCGTTTCCAGGGATAGATTTTCGATTTCGGGTCGGCGATGGAACCTGCGGGTTCCGGGGGGATCTTCATGATGCGGTTCCACCATGCGTATTCGGGACGGAAGTTCCCGGCCATCTTGTTGGTCGGGCCGTAAAGCCCGGTCTTCTCGTTCAGCACGGGTTTGGTCCAGTCGCGCGCAACGATCGTGGGCATCTTGGGGTCCCGGGCGATCGTCGGAATGTGGCATGTCTGGCAGGCGATCCGGGCCGTGTGCCGGTCCAGGATCTTCGCCTTCCCTCCCTTGTGCGGAGTGGCATGGCAGTTTTCACAGGCAACCTTGACATCGAGGAGTTCCTGGGCCTTGATGTCGGACCCGCCGGCGACCTTGTGCTTCCTCGCAGTATGACAATCGAGGCACTGCATCCCCTTCGCAACGTGGACGTCGCTGTCTTTCGTCGGGGTGACGCCGTGCTTGTGGTTCGGCCCGCCGCCAGCGCCGATGTGGCACCGGAGGCACATCTCATTCGTCGGTTTCCCGACCGATTGCGCCGCTTTCAGGACATCAATGGACGGGTCCGGTGCGATCCGGAACTTGTCCCCCTCCTTTACCACCGTCCGCTTGTATCCCGGGGCGTGGCAAAGAAGGCAATCGATGTTGTTATAATCCGCCTCCGTCAGCCTCCCGACGGGGTTGGGCTTTGCGCCGAGTCCTGCGTGACACTGTACGCAACCACCTGGCTGCGCCGGTTTCGAGGCATCCTTGGGTTGGAGGATCCCAATCCAGTTATGCCCCACCACCGTGTTGGGGGGCGCTCAATACGACTCCATCATTCCTGCAAGTTTCCCTGCCTCCCAGCCCTCCAGAAACTGCGGGACCGCTCGCTGCTGATAATGCAGGCTCTCCGCAACCTCTTTCGCCGCCCCTTCATGGCAAAGGGCGGTGGTGCAGCTGGCGGTGCCCTCGTACTTCTTGACGTAATCGGTGTGGGAAGATCCCGCTGCATACGCTTGGACCGACAGCATCGCTGAAAAGACCACCAGGCCTGTTCCGATAGCGAACTTTCTCATGCGCTCCCTCCTATCCCCAAGATGTTCAATCCACCGCTGCAATCATGTTTTTGCTGCCCCCTACGGCAGCCCCGCCCACCTCCTTCTCGTTGGACACCGTCTTTCACTTCCTCTCGGATTGGATTCCATAAGCCGCTCAGAGGGCCGCCACTATATACCGGGGGTCGATCTTCCTCGCGACCTGGCCACGCTCCTTCATCTTGTCCAGAAGGACGGACCGGATCAGCGTGCACGCCTCGATGATCCGACGGTCGGCGAGGCTGTAGTAGACGGTCTGTCCTTCCTTTCGGGTCTGCACGATGCTTTGCGCCTTCAGCAGCGCCAGGTGCTGGCTCACGTTCGAGAGGGGAACCGCGATCACCTCCGCGATTTCCCCCACGCTCATCTCCTTCTTGGCCAGCAAGGCGAGGATCATGAGCCGCTTGGGGTTCGAGAGGGTCTTGCACAGATCGGCGTGCAACTCGAATATATCGGTCTTTTCCATCGTTCCTCCATCAATATCCATTAGTGCATATATGCGATATCCAATAAGTACGATAGCAACGAATCATCACCTGTCAACGTTTTTCCTTTCGCGATGCGAGACAATTCTCCGGGAATCCGAAATGGTCAAGCCGGGTTGAAATGGGTTAAACAGAGCCGCGAGACGCGCCGCTGGCGCGCCGGGAAAGTCGGTTGTCAACATGCCACCGGCGTCGTAGGCGGAATTTGAACCCCCACGGGTTTCCCCACCACCCCCTCATCTTTCTCCTCCCCGGAAAAGTCGGTTATTTGCACGGGATTTGCGTTCCATTCGGTGTTACCCACTGTGCAGTCACCGTAACCGCCCTGCTCCAATGGCGGTGGGGCCGGAGGATGCACGTGTTCGGCCACTTCCAGCAGGCGCCGGTCATCCCCGAGTCCTCCCCCGATCCGTTACCCGTCCACGGTCTGAACTAGAAAGGCCAAAACCCCGACGGTTCCATACCATGCGCGGCGAGGTCTTGCAGGACGTATGTGCGGAATTCGGAGTTGACGCCGATCGTGGAGAAAATATACTGGCAGGGGGAAGGCGCTGTAGTGGATTCATGGCGCAAGTCGTTACCCAGCCGTCAATATCGCTTCACCAGGGCGCAGTGGGGTATTCACCCTGTGCGAGATCGATGACCGAAGCGACAATGCAGATTCGATGGATGCAAAGCCCCATTCCATGAAGGAGAAACGGGAGAATAGTTAACGGCGGGCATCGGAGGGCAACCAGCACAGGCATACCAGCCAAGGAGGAGACGATGGCCGACCATGGGCTGACGCGAAGAGGGTTCATCCGTACCGCGGGGGTGGTCACCGCTCTCGCAGCCACCGGGAAATTTCCCATTGACCTGTTCGCCGCGGAAAAGCCACGATTAATCCGCTACCCCGAGAAGACCGACCTTATCCTCCTGACGTCCCGGCCGCCCCAGCTCGAAACCCCGCAACGCTTCTTCAAGGAGCTGCTAACGCCAAACGACGCCCTGTTCGTACGGTGGCATCTTGGCAACATCCCCACCGAAGTCGACCTCGCCACCTGGCGCCTTGCCGTCGGCGGAAACACCGGCAGGACACTGGAGCTTTCCATGGACGACCTTCGGACACGTTTCGAAAAGGTCGAATACACCGCAGTCATCCAATGCTCCGGGAACGGGAGAAGCTTCTTCGACCCGAGAGTGCCAGGCGGACAGTGGGGAAACGGCGCGATGGGGAACATCACCTGGTCGGGCGCCCGGCTCAAGGACATCCTGGCGATGGCGGGAGTAAAGCCGGATTCCTCCGAAGTGGCCTTCAATGGACTGGACGGGCCGCCCGCCCCGAAGGTTCCGGACTTCGTGAAGACGCTGCCCATGGACCTCGCCCTGCAGGAAGACACGATCGTCGCCTACGAGATGAATGGAAAGCCGTTGTTGATGCTGAACGGCTTTCCGGCGAGGCTCGTTGTCCCCGGCTGGTTCGGCACATACTGGGTGAAGGCCCTTTCAGAGATCACCGTGCTCTCGAAGGAATTCGACGGCTTCTGGATGAAGCCCGCCTATCGCATTCCGGACAACCCTTGCGCGTGCGTGGCCCCCGGCGGCAAGCAGGCAAAGACCATCCCTATCAACCGAATGAACACGAGGTCTCTCATCATATCGCCCGAGAGTGGGGTCACCTTCAAGCTGCATCAGCCGGTGGAGATCATGGGGATCGCCTTCGCGGGCGGGTACGGGATCAAGGACGTCATCGTGTCCACCGACAGCGGAAAATCCTGGGGCACGGCGCAGCTCGGAAAGGACCTGGGGAAATACGCCTGGATCCAGTGGCGTTATCCCTGGAAGCCCGGAAAGGCGGGTACGTATCGCCTGATGGCGAAGGCCACGAACAGCATCGGCGAGTCGCAGCCGTCCGGGAGATTATGGAACCCGTCCGGATACATGTGGAACACCGTCGAGACGACCGAAGTGGTCGTCAGGTAGGACACAAGGGGGGACCATGAAAAAGACCGCTGTCTTCGCGATTCTGCTTGCCGTTACCGTATCCGCCTATGCAAAAGAGGGGGGAACGGTTCGCTCCATCACCTTACCCGTCGTCGAGACGCCCCTCGCCGACGGCGAGGGTAAAGTCGTCGTGACGTCCAATTGCAGTTCCTGCCACAGCCTGGATTACATCGTGATGCAGCCGAAGCTCTCCCCGGACGCGTGGACCGGGACGGTGAACAAGATGCGCAAGGTATTCGGAGCGGAAATCTCCGATGCAGACGCGGGAGTCATCGTGTCATACCTTGCAATGAACTACGGGACGGGAAGGAAGAGCGCAGCCGTGGACGCACCGGGCAAGGATCCGGCCCCCAAGGCGGCGATGAAGATCTCCGGAGAGGCGTCCTTCAAGAAATATTGCAACGCATGTCACGCGGGCGGTGGAAATATCATTCGGCCCACGAAAACCCTGCATCGGAAAGATCGCGAGGCGAACGGCGTCAAAACCGCTGTCGATATCGCCCGGCTGCTCCGCAATCCCGGTCCGGGGATGCCGAAATTCGATGAAATATCGGTTCCCGAGGCGGAAGCCAAGGCGATCGCCGAGTATGTGATCGATACGTTCAAGTGATCACGCAAGGGGCCGGAGACGGTGGGCGACCGTTCGCCCCTCCTCCGGCTCCGTAAGTCGCAGGTACAGCATGGGGGGTGCGGAGGCATGTGAACTCCCACCCTCGTAAATCTCCCCAACCGCACAAGGGATTTCCCTCGTCGATCACCTCCCGGCGAAACCCCTCTTTCCCCCCGAAAACACCCGTTGTTTGCACGGGGGTTGCAGTACAACCCAGCCAGTTGCTCGATTCGGCTCTCCCCGAAAGGAGCGCTTGGAAATCGGTCCCCTCAACGCCGCTGGAACCAGTACCACGCGGAGGGGTAGCCTTTCTCTTCCCCGATCGCCGTCCGGACTTTGGAGAAATCCGTCCGCAGCAAGGATTCGACCGCTTCGGTGGAGATGCCGGCAACCCCGCCGACCGATGGCCTCGGCAACCAGGCGTAAAGCATGTACCAGGCCTGCGGCCGCAGCAATCGGGACAGGTGCGCGGCATAGCGCATCCGATCTTCCGCTTTCAGGGATTGCAGGCAGCCGATGTCCAGAGCATAGTCGAAAGGACCGGACAGGGCGGAAAGGTCGTTGACGCTTGCAACAAGAAAATCGATCGCAACTCCGCTCCGGGCCGCTTTGGCGCGAGCTGCGAAAATGGCTTTGGGTATGAAATCGACGCCCGTTACCCTCCATCCGTGCCGGGCGAGGGTGATGGCATTCGTTCCCGTGCCGCATCCCAGATCCAGCGCTTTTCCGGGGGGGGTCCGGGCGATGAATTCCATCACCTCGGGCGGCGTGACCTGAGTGTCCCAAGGGGTCTGCCGGCGCCAATAACGCCACCGGAATTTCCAGCGGTTGGGCAGGAAGGAGACGATCCGTTCATGCCACATTCCCGGAAACCCCCTCCATCACCAAGCCAAACGAAGAAGGGACATTCAGAACCTCCCCATCACGAGAGTAGAATAATTCTGTTGGAAAGAATGTTCCGACCAGGAATCTGAGGGATTGTATTTGAAATCGGGCAAAGACCTGTTCCTCATTTCCGTTCTCGCCGGAATCTTCCCCTGGCCACTCAATGCATTTTCTGACCGGTCTATATGAAAAACGACATGCGGCGGAGAAGAAACTGACAATCCTCGAATCGGAATCGCAACGGAGCAACCGTGAACTGGAACAGTTTGCCGCCATTGAAACCCGCAGGGTGGCACAACCACATTATTTCGGCGACTCTATTAGAATTTTCTTTCCCTCACCGGAAATGAATGACCAAAACTCCAAATAGCGGCGACAGCAGGGGTCCGCAGCCCGGCGGTCTACGGGTGGTCGCATTCTTTGAAGGCGCTAAAGGAGGGTTGGTCCTCATAACGGGCTTCGGGATTCTCGCCTTCATCCATCGCGGCCTCCACAGCGCGGCCGAAGAAGTTGTAAGACACTTCCACTTGAATCCTGCCCACCATTACCCCCGTATCTTTCTCGACGCCGCCGCTCGATTCAACGACACCCAACTATGGCTCCTGGCTCTTTCAGCGTTTCTTTATGCCGTTGTCCGGTTCATCGAAGCATTTGGCTTATGGCATCGGAAACTTTGGGCGGCATGGTTCGGAGTCCTGAGTGGAGGCATCTACATCCCGGTGGAACTCTTAGAGGTGGCCCACGGCCTCTCCTGGGCCAAAGTGACGGTACTATCGGTCAATATTGCGGTTGTCATTTATTTGGGTTATTCGCTCGCGATCCCCGGACAGTCACCTCGAAATCCCTCCATTCCCAGCGCCCCGCGTCCGCCCGGATAAACGTTAAGCGGATCCGGCCAGTCTGTTGGAGCAGGATGGCGATATCCACCTATACTACATAAGTACAAGGATGGTACATGTTAATAGAGGACTTGAATAAAATTCACCATTTCATGCTTCACTTGCAAGGGTAATACTCTTTGAAAGCCTTATAGACTAATAACGATTTTGGATGGCGTAATTCTTGTGGGTGATCCTGCAAATATTTATAAACGTCACGCCATAATTGTAAACCGGCTTTATCCGGGAAGCATATGTATTTAACTTTCAAATTATTATTTTTATTTTCGAATTCAATTGCATTAGCATAACCATTAATATAGGATCTGCATTCCGCACTGTTAATAAGTTCAGACCATTCAACATCTAATTCTTTTGGTTCTTGCATCGTCTTCATCGCCGAATTACATATTTTTAATAAATAATTGCCATTATCCATATCATCTGCAAATATTTGACCATTAAGTATTATCAATAGAGCGGCACAGGATGTCACCAGTACAGTGAATACTTTCTTCATCGGATATCTCCCCTTCTCCCTGAATTGTGCATTCCTGGACTAACCATGCCTCATGTTAACACGGAACAAATGACCGCCCTAACGCGGTGCAGTCAGGTGAGATTTGAGGTCTGTGCGGGTTCCCTTCGATTTCCTGCGCGTTCATGGAGAGGGAATCTTGTGGAGGCGGGGAACCTACTATTCGTCAGAGAACATGATGGGGAGGCACCGGGGGATTGCGTGAACGGAAAGCCCCCAAGCATTACGGGCGGGGTTTTGGCACAGTCTCTTCGTATCAATATCGATCGTGTTTAAGTAAAATAATCCATGAATTGATATTCATCGATGCCTATATCGCCATTCCGGAACAGGGGGCAGCGGCACCAGGACGGCAGTCAGGAAATCGTCACGTAGGGTGATTGCCGTAAACCTGGGCGGCGCGGTGATCCCCGCGATTCTTTCCATCTATCTCATCGTGAAGAACAAACTTTATCTCTCAAGCCTCGTGGCGGTAGGCATCGTGACGATCGTGGTTCATATGATGTCCTATCCCGTCCCCGGCGTCGGGATCGCGGAGCCCTTTTTTATCCCGCCCATGATTGCTGCGATCGTGGCCATCGTCGTCTCCCGGCAACATGCGGCCCAACTCGCTTATATTGCGGGAAGCCTCGGAACCCTCATCGGCGCCGACCTCCTTAATCTCTCCTTGATCCAGGGGCTTGGCGCGCCCGTGGCCTCGATCGGGGGAGCCGGGAAATTCGACGGGATCTTCCTGACGGGCCTCATCGCCGTCGTTCTGGCGAGCATTGCGACCCGTAAACAACGTACTTCCCGCACGGGGATCGCGTGTTAGATAGGGAGTCGTTTGCACGGGGTTTGCAGTCCATACAGACTTTTCCCCATGTTTTCCCTCGCAAAACGGGGCAGCGAAGATGCTGGAAATTGATCGCTTAGAGTCACGCCCTTCCCGGAGGGGACAGGTCAGCGGTCAATCGGCTGGGCACAGGGCTCCAAAACGCGCCGCCCACGCGCCGGGACGAAAAAAGGGGTCAGACCGAAGTGGTCTAACCCCCTGAAATTACTGGTGGGCCATGTAGGATTCGAACCTACAACCTCCTGATTAAGAGTCAGCTGCTCTACCGGGTTGAGCTAATGGCCCACGCTGGGAAAGAACGAATACCGCACCGGAAAGATCATGGCGCGCCTGGGAGGAATCGAACCTCCGCACCCGGCTCCGGAGGCCGGTGCTCTATCCCCTGAGCTACAGGCGCCTGAAGATGATGGGGTGAGTGACGGGGATTGAACCCGCGACAGCCAGAGCCACAGTCTGGTGCTCT
>DATIFR010000220.1:0-4204 GCA_035455145.1 Nitrospira sp. | reverse complement strand
CCTCCTTCCATGTCACATAGAGCGCCGGCCAACGCGCCAGGGTCTGATCCGTCACGGAATGGACCGTAATGAGGTGCCAGATGAGTTTCTGCAATTCGTCAGGGGGATGCTGCTTCCGCTGCCGTAGGAAAGCGAGGAACTCGCCGAGACTGACTTCGTCCCGATCCATCTCGTACTGGTCGAGCCAGACCAGTTGCTGCGGTAGTTCCGTATCGTCGAACTGTGTCCAAAGGCCGTAAGGATCGTCGTCGATCCGTTTGCTGCCAAGGATGAATTGTCCCGCCGAAACGGTCACGATGGGGCTTGATTGGGCAAGGGCGGCGATGGCCGTCAAGTGGCGGGCCAACTCCGTCGAGGGCTTTGTACCAGCTACGGCCGCTGTCGCACCCAACAGTGCGAGAGCAAGAACAAAAGGTGCGACCAAGGACTTTGAGCGGAGCATTACGTTTTGTGGGGCGACGCGAGTGCCTTGCTGACCTCGCCGATGAGGCGCCGCTCGATCTCTGCCGTTTCTTCCGCGCTGACGCTGAGAATGCGTCCGCCCTGAGCCAATTTCTCGAAATCCGCTTTCACGCTCAGGCGGGTGACGTTGGTTGGCTGTGCTTGCAAGCTGACCACATATTGGTTCCGGAATCCGGCGACTTCGAGGGATGCCGGATTGGAAACCTTTCGTTCTGTGACGAACACGGCTTTCTGGTCGGCCATGATGCTAACCTTGACCTGATAACCATTTCGGGCAAGGGCTTCTTCGACGGTTTTTGCGACCGTACTCAGGGGACGAGGAATATCTTCCGTCTGCGCCCCCTTGCTCTCGACGCGGATGCTCTGAGCGGCCTGCTCGATGGCGGTTCTTTTGATGTCCGCCGTCAACTTTCTCGCTTGCATCAATTGACTTTCAAGTTGCTCGGCGGCAGCCTTCGCTTCGCCTTTGGCGCTTTCTGCCGCTTTTTTGGCGTCGCGGATTTCCTGATTCAGGAGGTCGATCTGCTGCTGCATGACCTTATTCCCGTCTTGCAGCGACGTGACGAGCGACTCCTGTCTGGCCAGTTGTTTGCGGAGTGTTTCGTTTTCCGCTTTGAAAGGCGAATCGTCGGGTTTGCAGCCGACGAAGGCAAGCAAGGCCACGATGCTGAGGAAACTGACGCGAATCGACGCTAGGTTTTGTTGGTGACGCACCGAAGAGTTTTTCATCATGGCGGCGATTATCCATGCTTCGCAGGCTGTTGTCCACGAGGATTCTCACACGACCGTTGTTTGACCCTTCCGGCGGCAGCAGGCTATCCTTTCGTGCCGGACGATACCGTTAATTCATATTGAGAGCGTGAAAACCATGAGGACACTGATCCGAAAGACCTTCTCCGTGCCTCCGTTAGGGTGCAATTGCTCGATCATCGGCGACCCAGTGACGAAGCAGGCCATCGTGGTCGATCCGGGCGGGGCCCATGAGCGCATCCTCCACGATGTCAACCAACTGGGGCTGACGGTCACCATGATTCTCCACACGCACGCCCACTTCGACCATTTTCTGGCTTCCGGGGAGTTGAAAAAGGCAACGGGCGCGATTTTATGCTTACACGAACAGGATCGAGAATTGTGGGGCATGCTCGACATCCAATGCCGGATGTTCGGAGTGCCCTATGCCCCCGTGCCTCCACCGGATTATTGGCTGAAAGATGAGGAGCAGTTGTTCATTGGCCAGGTGAAAGCCGTGGCGCTGCATACACCCGGTCATACACCGGGTTCCATGAGTTTCCATGTTCCGGAAGGAAAGCTCGTGTTGGCGGGTGATACGCTGTTCCGGGGAAGCATAGGTCGGACGGATCTTTGGGGTGGAGATTTTGACGCCATCGAGCAGTCGATCCGCGAACGGCTCTACACGCTGGAGGACCATACGGCAGTGGTGACAGGGCATGGACCGGAAACCGAAATTGGACTGGAAAAGGAATCGAATCAATTTTTCCGAGCCTGATGCGCTGGGGAGGTGACCATGATCAAGATAGGTCCATTCATACTCTCGATCGTTCTTGTTGGTCTCGCCCTGTTCCCGTCCGCCCAAGCCGGTGAGCCTCAGGCAACTCCCTCAGAGTCGGTGACGATTAGCAATGTGGAAGTTCGCCTCTCCGATCACGGGCCGGTTGTGCTGCTTCAAGCCGAAGGGAAGAGCATTCCGATCTTTGTCGATCTGACGGTCGCCATGTCGATTCAAGGCGCCTTGAAAGGGGAAAAACTGTCGCGCCCGTTATCGCACGACCTCATGCACTCGATTTTGGAGACGTTCGGCGGGAAGGTGACGCAGACGGTCATTACGCTGAAAGGCGGCACCTATTTCGGCGCGTTGACTGTGGCGTTTCGAGAAGACGTGAAAGTGTTCGATAGCCGGTCGTCCGACTCCATTGCACTGGCGATTCACTTCAAAGCGCCGATCTTCGTCGGACGGGATCTGCTGGAATCAGCCGGACGAGTGTTGGAGAAATCGAAAGCAGAAGATTTGTGAGGGCCTATTCTCTCGCCATCCGATCCTTTAAGCGCTCGAGCCGTTTCTCGGTCGAGTGCCTGATGAATTCCATGTTCTGGGCGAGATGCTGTTCGGTCGTGATCTTGCCGGCTTCGCGCCGTTTCAGTTGGTCCAGGCCGAACTGGGCAATGGTCGGACCGTCTTCCTTATTCAAGGCGGTCCAGATATCCGCGCAACGAGCCTGCTTCGCGGGTGGATACTTGTCGCAAGGGGGATCCACCGCCCATGCGTTTCCTCCGATGAGTCCTACGAGACAGGCCGCGATGCGTAACCGTTTCATGCCCGCCTGATTCCTTCACCTCATGCCAATCGGTCGCCGATCGCACGATACCACATCCAAAGCCGTTCTGCAGACCGTCGCAGCCTACGAACGGTCTGCGCATGAATTTCTGGATCGGTGGGGGCGACGCCGCTATCGGCTGCCTGCGCTCCTCCGCCAGTGGTTGTCCCGTCTCCCGAAGCGGGCCCGGCTGCTTGACCTTGGTTGTGGAGGCGGCCAAGACGCTCATTATCTCTGGCGACAAGGATACAGGGTGATCGGGCTCGATCGAACACCTGCCTTGCTCTCCTTCGCGCGACGCCGATCGAGGACTTTGCCGCTGATCCTTGCCGACATGGGTCGGCTTCCGCTGCGTTATAGAAGCGTCGATGGCATCTGGGCCGCAGCATCGTTAATCCATCTGCCGAAAGCGATCGTTCGGGTGGTACTGGCCGACTTGCTCGATCTCACTCAGCCTGGCGGAATCCTCGCTGCAACCTTTACGCACGGGACGAAAAGTCGGGTCCTCAGTCGGGGATGGATTTCCGGACGCTATGTCGCGCGATGGAGGAAGGATGAACTGGAGAGGGCACTTTGCTCAGCCGGCTGGAGGGTTGTCGATATAAGGGTTGTCCTGGACAGGAGCGCAGGGGGCGATGGATGAATGTAATGGCCCAGCGGCCCTCAGTTTCACCGGGCTAGATTTTCATGGCCTCTGTGACATCATGCAGCGTCGCCTTCGCCACTTCGCCGGCTTTGCGGCTGCCTTCTTGAACGATTTCGTCCAGCCGTGACGGGTGTTGCACGAGGTTGGCGCGCGCGTCCCAGATCGGAGTCATCTGCTCGACAAGTCGATCCGCTACCAGCTTCTTGCAATCGATGCAACCGATGGCCGCGGTGCGGCACTCCTTGTTGATCTGCTCCTGCACGCCGGTCGGCGAGTAGATCTTGTGAAATTCATACACAGGACAAAGGTCCGGGTTGCCTGGATCTGTCCGTCTGACCCGGGCCGGATCGGTCACCATCGTCTTGAGCTTCTGACGGACGACCGGTTCAGTATCGGAGAGATTAATCGTATTTCCGTAACTCTTGCTCATCTTCCGGCCATCGGTACCGAGGACTTTCGGAAACTTGGTCAGATGCTCTTTCGGCTCGGGAAACACCGATTTCTTGTAGAGGTCGTTAAACCGTCTTGCCACTTCGCGTGTGAGTTCGAGATGAGGGAGCTGGTCTTTTCCGACGGGGACGAAATCGGGCTTGTAGAGCAAAATGTCCGCAGCTTGAAGAACCGGATAGCCGAGAAACCCGTATGTGCTGAGGTCCTTTTCTTTGAGCTCTTCCTGTTTTTCCTTGTAGGTCGGATTCCGCTCCAGCCAGGACACCGGGATCATCATCGAAAGGAGCAAATGCAAGATCGCATGTTCCGGAAT
>DATIFR010000219.1:0-1030 GCA_035455145.1 Nitrospira sp. | reverse complement strand
ATGGAAGGTGGTCTCAAGCCGTTGAGTCTGCTGATCTGGCTCGGGCGGCGTGGCAGACACCGGCCACGGTAACCCGGCAAGTGCGTCTGTAGGGAAGCGGAGGGACCCGTGTCTGCGTTAGGCGCTGTTTTCACAATTCGGCCAAGCGATGCGCGACCACGTAGACGCAGGCAAAATTGAGCAACGATTGTACGACCAGGGTCGATCGATCGTGCCTTCGGTCGAGTCTCTTGTTGGACAGCACCCAGGAGAGTGCATTCTCGACGATGTGCCTGACTTTGCCGAGGCCGGAGCCGTGATCGTCTCCGCGCCGCCGGATGACGGGGTCCCCTCCCTGTTTTCGACAGAGATCTCGGTTGAAGGCGCTGTCATAGCCGGCATCAGCGAAGACTTTTCCAATCGACGCACAGACGGCCTGGGCAAGCTTCAGGAGATGTGGAAACATCATCGTATCATTGACGTTGGCTGCGGAGGCGACGGCCCCAAGAGGCGTGCCATCTGTCAGCGTCACGACATGATATTTTGTGCCAGGCTTGCCACGATCTGTGGGATTTGGACCGACAAGATCGCCGCCGTGCTTGGCTCGCACACTGCAACTGTCGACCACGAGTCCGAC
This sequence comes from Nitrospira sp., assembly GCA_035455145.1. Lineage (GTDB taxonomy): Bacteria > Nitrospirota > Nitrospiria > Nitrospirales > Nitrospiraceae > Nitrospira_C. Next base: position 414 of record DATIFR010000219.1, on the reverse strand, counting down.
CGCTTCGGCGGCGGCCGTGGGATCGGATCGCAACGCCAGAACGAGCGCACGGTGGATCGCGCGCAAGATCCCCGTCGCAAACCACCGTCCCATCCAGCGCCGCAAGGTGGAACCGCTGACGTATTGGTTGGACGCGGTGAGCGTTCTCCATCCAACCCCTTCGTGGACAAAGTGACGGAAGGTCTGCACGACCTTCCTGCTCTCCGACCGTGGGTGACCAGGACCCATGTCTTCGGGATCAAGTCGATCAATCAGGGGCGTGAGGAGATCGATGGCCGACGGTCTTATCGTTTACCTCCGAACGGATGATTATGGTGGGTCCTGACATGGCGCTTGATTGGCATTGGTCAAGTCGAGGCGGTTTCTCTCCAGGGAGCTGGTCCGAAGCGGCAAATTGTGAAAACAGTGCCTTAG
>DATIFR010000218.1:0-9272 GCA_035455145.1 Nitrospira sp. | reverse complement strand
CTCGAGGGTAGGTTACCCATGTATTCCTCACCCGTTCGCCACTGTACATGTGTATTGCTACACATTCTCGTTCGACTTGCATGTATTAGGCGCGCCGCCAGCGTTCGTTCTGAGCCAGGATCAAACTCTCATATAGGTGTTCTTAGAATTTGGACCAAGGGCCACCACTTCAATACACCTTACACCTTGCTCAACGTCCTCTATTCAGTTGTCAAAGAACGATCGCGCTCATCACGCGAGCCGCGCACTATACAACGTGCGACGCAGCGTGTCAAGGGACCCGCTCGAGGAAATTTCCTTCGGGTAGTTTCCCTTTGGAACCGCACCGTGACTCGCCGTCAGGCGCGGTCATCAGGCAGGAACACAAGCACGAATCAACGAGGCGAAATGTACCAGGGAATTTTGCGAGAGTCAAGCATCAATTCCGTGTATACTTTGGCATCATGACTTGGAATGAAACCCCGCTGTTCATGCGGCGCCGCACGATTCTCAAAGCCGTCGGCCTCGGTGCACTTACCGGCATGACCGGTGGCTGCGATGCGGTAGGTTCCGTCTTCGGTCGGATGTTCGCCGTCCCTCCGCGCGACACTACCTATTTCACGCCGAATTCCAAGTTCTATGTCGTGAATTACGCCGACAGCGCCGTGTCCATGTCGCGCGATGTCAACATCGAACAGTGGAAACTCCACATCAAAGGCGTCGTGAGAACGCCGCTGTCCCTTGGCTGGCGCGATATTTTGAATCGCGATTCGTACGATCAAGTGTCTACGTTGATGTGCATCGACACGCTCCCAGGCGGCGACAGCCTGGGCAATGCGACCTGGCGCGGCATCTCACTGAAGAAATTGCTCATCGAAGTCGGTGCCGATGACGAGACGGCGCGCGATGTGATCTTTCGCGGCATCGATGGTTATGACGACAGCATTCCATTCACGCGGGCCATGCAAGACGATGTGATGCTCGCGTTTCTGATGAATGGCGAAAAGCTGCCGAAAGAACATGGCTTTCCCGTTCGCCTGATCGTGCCGGGCCTTTACGGCATCAAGAACGTGAAATGGATCACGGAGATAGAAGTCTATCCCGGTGATTATCTCGGCTACTGGCAGCGCAAAGGCTGGACCGATGAGGGTACGATTAAGATTTTTTCACGCATCGATTCGCCGGGCCATTATCAAGCACTCCGCGGGCCCGAGCAGAAATTCCGCGGCATAGCCTTTGGCGGACCCAATAGCATCAGCAAAGTGGAAATCAGTTTCGACGCTGGTCACACCTGGAACGGGTGCGAGATTGAAACACCGATGTCGGCTTATTCCTGGGTCATCTGGAACTACAGTTGGAAGCCGCCGAAGCAGGGAAAATTCCAAACCGTCGTACGCGCCACGGATACGAAGGGACAGCTGCAGATCGCTGAGATTGTCCGGCCCCAACCGGCTGGCGCGAGCGGGTTGCACACCATTATTGCGGAAGTGGAACAGATCTAATTTGCCTACTGCGACGGCAGTCCAATCTGCAAGAGATTACGGAGAACTTCCGATCATTCGAACAGTCTCTCTTTTGTGTTGGTGCTCCCTCGTTTGTCTTTTGCTCGCCGTCTCTGGCTGTTCCGTCGTCCTGGCGCTCAAGCAGCCGGAAAAGAAAAACCTGACTGTCCTGGAGTCCGGAACCCCCCGCTCGATCGTCATCAAGGAATTGGGCGCGCCGACCAAAACGGAGGAGGTGCAGGGAACCAACATCGATGTGTTCCAATTTTCAGAAGGCTACTCCAAGGAACTCAAGATGCTCCGCGCAGGAATCCATCTCACTGTGGATGCGTTCACGTTCGGCATATGGGAGCCATTTGGCATCTACCTAGAACAACACATTCGTCCCCCCGACACCTCTCTGGAGGTCCATTATGACGCCAATGACCGACTCACACGGTTCAAAGTCCTCTCGGGTGAAAACATCCTGTTGGCAACGTCCCCTGCTGATACACCATCAGCCCCGGTCATGCCGACGCTCTCGCCGTTCGTCACTCCCGTGATCATGCCGCAAACGATCACTTCGTATCCCCAAAGACTCGCCGTCATCCAGCCTCAGGGCCCCACAGCGTCCTTTGTCTCGTCCGGCCTGGATCTCACCCTCGCCTACCTCCGCACATTCCATCCCACCATGGCTATCGTGGAACGCGACAGATTAGAACCCGTGACCCAGGAGCTGGTCTTACAGCACACAGGGAAAATGCATGATGACACCATGGCCCGGCTTGGCGGGTGGAAAGGAGCGGACACATTGCTCATTGTGCGAATTGAGCAACCGTCGGCCGATCGGCTTCAACCCATCACACAGGGCGGAGGTGAAGTGGCGCATTTAGTCGAAATACGCCTTGCGGAAGTGGAAACGGGGCTGTTGCTCTTCCGGCAGACGACATCGGCACGAGTCCAAGTTCCGGCACCCAGCGGCACTCAAGCCTGGCCGGATCAACTACTAGAAGATGCTCGGCGCGAAACGTTGCGGGTCGCCTATACGTACGCCATGACCTCGCTGACAGCGGCGTTCGGCGACAACCCCTTGGGATTGGTCCCCGATATGTCCTCCCGCAGCGGAGGTATCCGCCTGTTGGGACTCCTCCATGGAGGGCCGGGGCACAATGCAGGTTTACAGACGGGTGATCGTATCCTCGAAGTCGATGGCGTTCCCTACAGGAGCGTGACACAACGCATTCCGCTTCCCACTATGCTTCTGGTCGAGCGAGGGAACGAACGGAAAAATGTGCGGGTGGAGGCTTTGGGATTTGGAAAGACACACTGATTCGGCTGAACCAATCGGAAGCAAGTGAGCTCCACACGATCATCACAAATGTGAAACGAAGATAGTATCCATTGCCATAAGCCTATTTTCGTGAGATCGCACCCTACCATCCGCTCTCCTTCATCCCATTACGGGTCGGATTGCTCTTCCCAATCGCATGCTAGTTGAGCAGGCCTACAGCAGTGGGTATGCCTGATGTCCCTGCTTCGGCATACAAGGTTCCCGGTCAGGCTCAGTAGCCGTCGTGACGACGACAGCTGCGGGCACGTCCTCCCAATGTCGCAAGTCCGGTCTCAGAGCGCCTTCCAGCACGCGAGGGGCCGTTCCCATCAGCGCTATTCCCCCCACGACGGACAGCTGACAGAGTGCTCCTTTGCCATTACCGGCTGCATCAAGCATACAACCTCCGACCATCACGCCGGCTCCCGCCACAACGGGAATTAGGCTGTAAGTCAGCCCCACAGGGAGGCGGATCCACGTCTGCACATTGAGGAGTGGGTGATAGGCATGGCTATGGCGCATCGCGAGCTTGTCGAACCAGGTTTCTGTCGACATCCGTACTCCGGTGTCCGATGCGCACGATGTGACGAACGGCTGCTTGGGCGTGATGGAAAAATAGCCGCTGGTGGAATTGGTAAATTGCAGGTCCCAGTCAAGCTGGGGGAACGTGCCAATCCGGTACACGCGCCACTGGGCCCCGGCGCTATCTCCCCTGTCGATCTGGTCCACTCGAACCCCGGCAAACCGGCGAACGACTTGATCATCTTGCATTGCAAAGACTTGAAAGTCTCTGAGACGTAGCCAGTCCACGCGCGCTTCACGAATGTCTCCGAGCTGTTCCCACAAGACGGCGGAGAGCAGAAGGTTGACCGGATCTTCTCCAAAGTTGTAGATCGGCGCGAACAGCTCATGATCCAAGTCTCTCAGCTCTACCTTGGCATCCACGACGTTGTGCATTCTGAGATAGCTGGCTGCCAGCAGCATGCTGAGGTAGCCCCGCTCATAGCTTTCCATCACGTAGTCGATGAAGGTGCCGTCTGGGACAAACACGTTCGCAGTCTCTCTCGTGATCGAGAACGTTTTGTGCCTGAACTGTGATCGGGCTTGCGCTCCGTACGTCGCCACAAGGTCGTCGCAACGGGCCGTGAATGCGGATGACAAGAGATTCAGCGTCTCGATTCGCTCCGAGAGATTAATCCTCTTCTCAAGATCCTCGCAGACTGGACCGGTTCCCTTCTTCACTTCTCCGGAGGTACAGCCGCTTAGCGCAATAACGATGCAGGCCACGCCGACACAGGTATCGAGGAATGCTCCCTTCACTGGCGGGAAACAACTGAACATACCACTCCTCGAATTTCTGAAGGCGCAAGAAGATTGATGCGGGAGTCTACCTGAGTGCCGACAGACTTTCTAGATTAGTGACGCGGCTGTCAGGTGCATGCTGAGTTGACCGGGGAAGTCGCAGGAGACTTTCCAAAGCACGCGCAGGTCGTTCGCGCCAGGCAAGAGCCCTTCCTTGCCGACCTCGCGTTAGGGTAACATGGCCCAGCCTGGAGGGATGTATGGGCGGGCAGACATTTTCAGATCCGATCGCTCAAGGTTATTACCGGCAGGGCGAAAGCGAAATCTCCACGGCACAGTCTGCCGAGGATGTCCTCCAGAAGGCCGACGCGCTTGCCCGACACGATTCGCGTGCCCATATGATGGAGTCCGCCTGCTACTACCTGGCCGCCGCACATTTTCTCGAAACCCGTGATCCGGCCAAATCTGCCCACGCATACCATCAGGCCGGACGGCAACTACAGCACTTAGATCAATTCATTCATGCGGCACGTGCCTTCTCCCAATCCGGCAGATGGGCTGAACGAGCCGCGCAAGCCGAATCTCCAGGTTCCACGCAACAGCATCTTCAACATGCTGCGGTCCGCGCCTACTCACGTGCCAATCACTGTTTCGCGGAAGCTGGAGAGTTGGACGAATCGGAAACCGCCTATCTGAAGGAGCGCGACGCGCGGCTCGCGTGGGCCAAGATGCAAGGAAGCCATCCCCTCGCCCTTCTGGTCTGGAAAACAACGAGCAAATACGGCACCAGCATCCCCCGATGGACGGGTTGGATGGTCGTGACGATCGTCGTGTTTAGCGTGCTGTATGAAGCTTTCTTCCGCATGCAGTGGCTGCAGCCGATGAGCAATACTGATCCAGCCGGTTGGATTCCCCTCTGGTCCGGTTTCTACTATGCGATCAATGTCACGTCGTCCCTCGCGCTGGTCGAATACCAACCAACCCATCCCGTTGCGCAGGCCGTGGTCATGCTGAATGTGATCGCCGGTTATCTCTTCCTCGGCATCGGCATCGGTATCATTGGCCACCTCATAAAAAGTCGCTAGGCCACTTCACGTTTCGATCACTCTTCGGCGTGGAGGTGTTCCTCGGTGGCCTCGCGCGGGCTTATCACCGAACAGCCGATCGACACCGCCCGAGATGCTGTTTACGACCGTGCCGGCTTCGAAGGTTTCTATTTTCTCTCCGCTCCATTATCGCCCGGCAAGATCACCTTGGGTTATTGAGCAGTCTTACCAATCCTCGCAATCTCCTCCAGGGATAATTCCCGCCATTGTCCCGGCTGAAGGTCACCGAGAGCGATCGGACCGATTCCCACGCGCACGAGTCGCAACGTCGGATGTCCCGCCGCAGCGGTCATGCGACGAATCTGGCGATTCATCCCTTCATGCAGTGTGATTTCGAGCCAGGCCGTCGGTACGTTTTTGCGAAAGCGGATCGGCACAGGACGGTCCGGAAGCAACGGCTCTTCATCCAGCAAGCGAACCGCGGCCGGTCTGGTTCGCTTCCCGCTTAGCACAACGCCATGGCGTAGCTGATTCAGCGCCTGTTCGTCCGGTATACGCTCAACCTGGGCCAGATATACCTTCGGCAGCTTGTGCTTGGGATCGGTAATCCGATGAACGAGCGCGCCATCTGAGGTGAGAATCATCAGCCCCTCGCTGTCACGATCGAGTCGGCCCGCCGCGTAGACACCGGGCAGTTCGATATAGTCGGCCAACGTCGGTCGCCCCTCCGGATCGGTAAAGCACGGCAGCACATCATACGGTTTATTGAAGGCAATCACACGAGCGAGAGGCGTGGTCTTCATCGATGTATGAGTTTCCCACATCGACAGCACAGAAGAAACACCTCCGAAATAAGCATGCTTTTACGTGAATGTGTCGCCTACAGATGATGAGAGGAATCTAAGAATTCGATTCGACCGCAAACTGTATGGTTGCAGGTAATCGCCTACAGCCAACACCTTCTCTTCGAGATATACGTAATTTCATCTGAGGTGACTTCCCAGAACCCTTCATCTTCGGAACCTTTCACAATTCCTCGATTTCCCACTCGGCAGTGAGTGATCCGGTGGTGTAAACCGCCCGGCACCGCATTTGCTCTCTCCCTCGTACGCTGTCCCCTCAGCGGAAATGTTCCGAATGGTGTGTCAGGGGAGGCACGCATTGTTATGTGTTTCTCAACCAAGGAGGTTTTATCATGACTCGTATTATTTCCATGTTCGCGCTAGCCGCATTTCTCTCCGTTGGATTCGGCACAGTCATGACCTTTGCAACCGAGCCTGCTCCGGCCGAGCAGAAAGAGAAGAAAGACATGAACGGCGGCAAGGCCGACGAAGAGAAGAAAAAAGAGGACAAGCAGGGCGTGAGCGGAAAGTAATTCCATCCTGGGGCGCAACACACGTTGCGCCCCAGTTCCTGTTGGTCCCGTGTCATCAGCACAACAGCCAAGTACTCCAAAGCACAAAGCGCAAAGACCGATACAAGACGAATTGGGAACTCACCACGGCACGAGCTACCACCTAGGTACGATCTCTGATCGATCAGGAAGGTCTGGACCCTCAATACCCGTCCGCAGGGGGGCTACACCGACACCAAAACCCAAGCCTCCAATGATACGAAAGATGGCCGCTCCAGCATCCGGCGAATCGAGAACGTCCTCTATCCCACAGACCTGTCCAAGGTGGTCGAAAGCTTGAACCAGCAAACTGATTCACGGATCTGTAGCCAAACCACGATGTCAAGAGGTCTTCAGCATGCCGAAGACCTCCTGCGTCCTCTCCCCTTCACCCTCTGGACTTCCCCATTGAGGAACACGTATCGTGATCGCGCCAAGAGAGTTGCACAGGGCGCACTGCGCGAACCGCCTGTCATTCGCATCGGAGTCGTTCATGATTGAAGAAGAACAAACCTGTCCCCCCTCACCGCCCAGCGCATCCGCCTGGGAAGCCATTCTGGCCGATCCACCCTGGACCGCGAAATCGTTCCTCGCCGCCGGAGCTGCCACGATTGGGGGACTCGCCTCCTGGATTGGGAATCTTAGCTCTCCTGCCTTGGCGAAATTCGGGGGCAGCTACCTGGGCGGGTTTCTGCTTGGCTGGGCCTTTCGTCACTTTTTGAAAATGGCCGCCATGATGGCGGCCGTGGTTCTCGCCTCGATCGCGGTGTTAAAGGCCACAGGCTGGCTGGACCTTGACTGGGCCACGATCGAAACGCAGGTCTCACAGGGCATGCGATGGCTTCAGGGTGAAGCCGAAGGCCTGAAGAATCTTATGGCCGGGTTGCTTCCCTCTGCAGGAGCGGCAGGGGCGGGAGCATTTTTCGGATTTCGAAAGAAGTAGGACCCCGGAAGGACCCTCTATTCTGACTTGAAAGACTCTTTCAGTTTTTTCCCCGCCCGTTCAGCCTTTTCCCCAAGCGCATTGGCCGACCGCTTGAGTTCGTTGCCAATCTTCTTCGGCGTCTCACTCTCTTCAAGTTGTTTCACGACGCTGGTTACTCCCTGCTCGATTCTTGTCGCAGCATTTTTCAACGCCGTTCCGATCTGGCTCACGACGCCGGGAGTTTCTTGTACATTTCCTTCTGCCGAGGCGGCCATCCCGACGCACCAGAACGCGTTGACACCCATCACCGCTACCCATAGTGCTGTCGCCCGAGTCCGCCGTATGACCATTTTGCCTCTACCTTCTTTCATATAAATTCACAATACCACAATGCATCGAGAGACAGTATCACCCCACCCCCTCTTCCCGCACCGGCTGCATAGCTTTATACTGGACCAATAGGAACCCGCACTCGAAAGGACATCTCATGCGCCCCTATCAGCCCGTTCCCTTTCAGTCGTACCTGACTGTTTTATCAATTCTCATCGTATCGGCTACTCTGGGTGTATACGGTGTAGCCGAGCCGTTGGCGAGCCAGGCTCAGGATTCCTTTACCCGTGCCCAACAAGCCACTGTCGGAATTCTAGAGGACACGCAGGATCCCCGTGCACCGGACAAACCGGGGAAAATCTCCGTGCGAGGAACCGGTGTGCATCTGCGCGACGGCTACGTAGTAACCGCGAGACATGCCGTTGAAAAACACGGGGTGTCCGGGCCCATCGTCATGAAACAGATTCGAATCCTGACCACGGACTTGCACGAACTTCCCGCTCAACTCATCGGCGAAAGCGCGTATTTGGATGTCGTCCTGTATCGAATTCCCGAACAGCACCGTGCCCTTCTCTCAGGCCCAGCCCCATTTGCCGCCGGCGACGTCGCAGCAGGCACGGAGGTCTTTACCATCGGTTACCCGCTCGGTTGGGGTCCCACGATGGCATTTGGACGAGTCGGGAATGCGAATACGTTTCTCCAAACCGTGGACACACGGCTCATTCAGGTTGATCTCTCCGCCTGCAGCGGAAACTCCGGTGGTGGCCTCTTCAACATGAACGGGGAAGTCGTCGGCATCATGCATGCGGTCATTCAAACCGATAAGGAAGAAACTCACGCCCATTGCAGCCAAATGGCATTTGCAGTCCCCGCCACCTTAGCCCAACGAGCCGTGACGGCCGCAATGGAGGGCAAACCGCTGGCCTTCTCGAAGCTCGGGGTCCATATGACGTCGGTAAAGGATGGGACCAAATGGCGCATTGCCGTGAAAGACGTGACGGACCCGGCCAAAGAAGCCGGGCTTCAGAAACATGACGTGCTGCTCACCATCGACGACACCGAAATCCTCGACGCTGCACAGTTGAAGAACTATCTGATTGAACGCACGATGCCCGGTCAAAAAGTGGCGGTCAAAGTCCGACGGGTCGATGCAGACCTGACATTTACGGTCACGCTGGCGGGAGGATAGTTCGCGGCGCCGCTACCTCGAAGCACCGGGGAGAGCCTGATACCAGCCGTTTGCTTCTGCGAGGGCCACGGAACAATCAAACAGCAGGCTCAGATTGGTTTCTGTCAGCACCGTGCGCTTCTGCCCATCATGAAGGATCTTCCCCTTCTTCAACAACACGACCCGTTTCACTTCCGGGGGAATCTCGTGAATATGATGCGTGACAAGGAGAAGCGTGGTCCCCTTCCGCATGTAGGTGCGGACGAGGTCCAGATACTGGAACGTCGCGGTCAGATCGAGCCCGCTGGTCGGTTCATC
>DATIFR010000217.1:0-1522 GCA_035455145.1 Nitrospira sp. | reverse complement strand
TCCCTTCCGAGATGTCGGTCGCCAGCACGTAACCGCTAGGACCAACTCGTTCGGCGGCACTGACAGCCGGTTCACCCGCGCCGGCGGCGATGTCCAGGATGCGCTGACCAGGCTGAATACGGGCCAGGTCGAGCATCTGGCAGGTAACGTCGCCATACCAACGATCCAGAGTGGGATTCCAGCGTCGCCATGCTGCGCCGTCCTTGTTCCATTGCTCTCGCTGCGCGTTCTTGTACTTCGCTGCATCAAATGAGGGTTGCTGTTCGGCCACGCAAGTTCTCCTCTCGGTTAGACCTTAATGCCGCTTCGCGGCGGGAGACTCAGACTGCTAACGTTCAGCTTGAGGGGCCGCCGGAGCCCGCACGGCGAAGGGAACCGAGAAGCGCAGCTTCTCGGCGGTCCCCTCGAAGCGATGGTTAGGCCAAGGCGGCAATTCAGTGCACAAACTACTCGCCATCGCGCTTCACCGTGGCATCAGCGCGAACACACCCCAGCCCAGGTATTCACGCGTGTAAGCGGCGTAGCGCTCGGGCTCCGAGGTCAGTTTGGCTCGAACATCTTTGGCGAGCTCGTCGTCGGGATTGGCTTCAAGCCATCGGCGCATGGTGAGCCATTTGGCCGCCTCGTATCTATCCCAGCCGTCTTGGTCAGCCAGAACCATTTCAACGACGTCGTAGCCAAGGTGGCCGAAAGACGCGAGAAGTTCTGGAAGCATGAGAAAGTCGGAGATTGAGTTGGCAAGACACCCCTTGGCAACATCTTCCGTCGGCGGTAACTGCCGCCAGTAGGGCTCGCCGATGAGGATGATCCCTCCGGTGCGGAGGCTCTGCGCCAGAAGCTCGATAGTGCCGATGACTCCCCCAGCGATCCATGTAGCACCGAGACAGGCTGCCACACCGGCCTTGTCGTCCGAGACGTAGCCGGTAGCATCGCCATGGATGAACTTGACTTGATCGGCGACGCCGAGTTCTTCAGCGCGGAGTTTCGCTTGCTCGGTGAACAACTGGCTCATGTCGATGCCGGTGCCGATGACGCCGTAATCGCGTGCCCAAGTGCACAGCATCTCCCCCGAACCGCTGCCGAGGTCGAGCACCCGGGTCCCCGATTCCAGACGCAGCGCCGCGCCGAGCGTGGCGAGCTTTTCGGGCGTGATCGGGTTGTGGATGCGGTGAGCACTTTCGGTGATGTTGAAGATCCGTGGAATATCCAATGCAGAAAATCTCCTTTCGGGTGTGAATAGATTCGGTCACTGCCTAACCAATGATTATCTAGCCGCCTCCGGCTAGTGAAACACGAATTTTCGTTCTTTACCAGCCTGCAAGAGAACTGCCAATTCTTACATAGAACCGCTGCAAGTCCTTATCATTCACATCTTCTGCATGGAACTTGTACGGTCCCGCGTTAAGGCCAGATTAACATAAACAGGAAGGACATCGCGGTATAATTATTAACCCATAAGCTTTGATTCAAGTGATCCGTTCAGCACCAACAAGCTTGCACAGAACGATTTGTCACCATCATT
>DATIFR010000216.1:0-2719 GCA_035455145.1 Nitrospira sp. | reverse complement strand
GCGCGTGCCAAAGCGCTGGACGAGCAGGCCAAGGCGTTGGCTGAACGGATCAAGGCATTAGGCGGTGACCAGGCGACGGCCTCGCAAGCATCCGGAGGGGCCGGCGCTCCGCCTGCAACGACCGGCGCGGCGGGTGGCGATATTCTCAAGATCGGTGAAGATCAATGGCAATTGCAGGAGTGCTACAACTGCCACAAGCTGAAAGGTGAAGGCGGAAAGAAGCGCGGGCCTGAGCTGGACAACATCGGCAGTTACCTGACGGTTCAGGATATCAAGGAGAAGATTCTGGATCCCAAGAGCTGGATGGCCGAAGGATTCGAGAAGGAGTACGAGAAGGGCAAGATGCCCGATAAGTACAAGGATCTGATGGAAGAAAATGACGTCATCGCCCTGGCTACCTGGTTGAACACGTTTAAGAATACCTCGGTGAATACACCGAAGCCGATCAAGAAAAAGTAAATGATGCAGCCGAAGTTGAAATCCAAGGTCCGGTGCACGGACCGTGAAATCGGTGAAGTGAGCAAGGTCGTCGTCGATCCTCTCTCGCACGAGATCAGCCACATCGTCGTGTCCATGAATGGCAGCGGCGAGCGGCAGGTTGCGATGGGAGAGGTGCAAACCGTGACGGACGGCTTGGTACAGTTGCGCGGCGCTTCTGGCGACATTCTGGCGCTCCCGCCGTTCAAGCGCGACGACTACGTCACCACTCATGAAGTCGAGATCGCACATCTGGAAGAAAATGTCCATGTGACGCCCGGCGAAGTGCTCGTGCCCTTCCCTGAACTGGAGAAGAGCGTCAAGCGTCGTACCTTCTTTATGAACTTCACCCATGCGATCGGCTTCCTGATCGGTTTGCCGATTGCCTTCCCGGTTCTGCGCTATCTGATGAAGCCGATGTATGCCCCGTTCGACAACAGATGGCTCAAGATCGGCAACGTCGGCAAGATTAAGCAGGAAGACATTGGTGTTCAGTTCAAGTACAAGAAGATGGTGAAGGAAGCCTATCTGCCTGAGGCTGAAGTCGAAAAAAACGTCTGGATTCTGAAGGCCACTCCCGACGTGCTGGAGAAGGTTTTTCAGGGTAAGGATATGGAGTTCCGCGACGCGACCGGGAAGACCGTGTGGACGAACAAGAAGGAGATTCCCTACGTCGCATTCTCAGGGAAGTGCCCGCATCTCGGGTGCGGCTACAAGTGGCGGAAGCACAAGATTCTTGGGCAGGTATTCCTATGCCCTTGTCACCTGAGTATCTATGATGCGTCGGGGAAGGTGCTCGATGGTCCTGCGCCCCGGCCGTTAGATGCGTTACCGATCAAGGTCTCGGCGTCCGGCGAAGTCGAAATCATCGACATGGAATTCAAGGCGGGAACCAAAGCCCAGATCCGGATCATCTAAATGGAACATTCGTCGATCCCCAGCACGCAGCCGACCGCGATCGAAAAAGTTATCGCCTTCATTGACGAGCGGATCGGTCTGAAGCAGATGCAGGCGAAGATGCTCAACGAGCCGGTTCCCGGCGGCTCCCGTTGGGCCTATGTCTTCGGTTCCATTCTGCTGTTCATCTTCATCATGCAGGCGGTGACCGGCATCCTCTTAATGTTCTATTACGTGCCGACTGCGGATCATGCTTACGCCAGCACCCAATACATCATTCACGAGGTAGACTACGGCTGGTTCCTGTTGAGCTATCACTTTTGGGGCTCGACGGCGATGGTCGTCTGTGTCTTCGCCCACATGTCGCAAGTCTTCCTCTGGGGGGCCTACAAGAAACCACGCGAGATGATCTGGCTCGTGGGTCTGGCACTCTTCGGCATTGTGATGGGATTCGGCTTTACCGGCTATCTGTTGCCGTGGGATCAGCGTGCCTATTGGGCGACAACAGTCGGTGTGGAGATCATGGACAAGACGCCGGTCATCGGCGACTTCATGGCGCGGTTCCTCAAGGGCGGTCCGATCCCTGGACAGATGACCTTGAGCCGATTCTTTGTCATCCACGTCATGATTCTTCCCGCGGCCCTCATGGGTTTAGCCGGGCTGCATCTCTTCCTGTTCCGTGCGGCCGGGCCGGCTGGGCCATTCAGGGGTACACCGGAAGAAATCAAAGCCAAGACCGATTACTTCTTTCCTCGCCAAATTTGGAAAGACATCGTCGGCATGGCCGTCGTCTTCGCGAGTATCTGCGCCCTTGCCTTTTGGGAGCCGGTGGTGCTGCTGGAAGAGGCCACCCCGGATCCGGGCGAGTACCATCCGGAACCCGAGTGGTATTTCTTGTTTCTCTTCCAGATGTTGCGCCTGAAGATTTTTGCCGGTGAGTTTGGACAGTTCCTCGGTGCGGTGGCCTTGCCTGGCGCTTTCATGGTCTTGCTGGCGGCGTTGCCGTTTATCGATAAGGATCCGGAACGGAACATCTTCAAGCGACCGATCGCCTTGATCGGGTGGATTGTCGTCATGGTCACAATCTTGCTGTTTACCGTATCCGCCATCATTAACCGTGAATTCTTGGATTGAGCGCGGCACCGTCCGCCGCATGATGCGAACATGATCGACGAACGCGAATCTCTATCCCCCACCAAAGTCGGTCTCGGGGTCCTGTGGCCGGCCTTCTGGACCGGCCTGCCCTTCAAGCTCGCCATCGCCGTTCTGTTCCTGGCGATGGGCATGATGCAATTCGAGACCAGGATCGGACTGGCTTTTGTAATGGTGCTCGCAAGCCCTGTGA
>DATIFR010000215.1:0-17106 GCA_035455145.1 Nitrospira sp. | reverse complement strand
CGCATCGGCACTCGTACGCCGGGTCGCAGGCCTGTCACAAAGACCTTGCGGGAGGCGGGAAAGGGAGCGGTCGTCAAGGTCGAGGACGGCGTCTTTTTCCCGTTGCCAACTATACTGGTAGAGTCGCTCATAGGAGATCCTTTCATAGTAGCGTTGAGCATTCAGCCCTCAGCCACGAGCGATGCGTTCTTGTCTCCACAACTGAAAATTGTGGCGGATCGTTGATGGATGTAGATCTGTTCCAAATAAAAAGCCGCACCTCGCGAGTAGGGAGTGCGGCTCAGACACCAGCGTCTTCGGTTGATCCGCTTCCCTACGCTGGTATTACCCAGGTCAGGTTCTGAGGGTCGTCCGAGTGCTCGGACTCTCAGCCGTATGGCTCCCCTAGCTATGCGTGAGATCGTATCCGCGCTCCCGCATGAAGTCAACGGGTTATTCGGCCTACCTGGCGGCGAACCGACTGGGCTATCGCAAGCTAGGACTTCTTCGCCGTGACCGGTTCGTTGATTGTGCGGAATTCCTATCGTAGAATGACCCTCTACAAGATTTACCCGAGGGACCTGTGAAGGGACTGTTGACACTTCCTAAACCGATCACTGACTACCAGCAGCTGTCTGCCGAGGAACTCTTCGGCCGAACCGCCGAGGCCAAGCGAATTCTGGGCGACCAGGTCATGATACTTGGCCATAATTATCAACGGGATGAAGTCATCGAGCATGCGGATTTCCGCGGGGATTCGCTGTTGCTCTCGAAGTTGGCCGCTGAGCGCTCAGAGCGTCCCTATGTTGTCTTCTGCGGCGTGCATTTCATGGCGGAGACGGCGGACATTCTCAGCCGGACGAATCAGACCGTCATCCTTCCGGACATGGCAGCCGGTTGCTCGATGGCCGACATGGCTGCAATCGAGCAAGTCGATCAGTGCTGGGAGACACTCGGACGCATACTGCCGGTGGAGGAAACGGTGATGCCGGCGGTCTACGTCAATTCGGCGGCGGTCCTCAAGGCGTTTTGCGGCGAGCATGGCGGGATCACCTGTACCTCATCGAATGCGAAAGCCGTGATTGAATGGTGCTGGGCTCGGCGCGAGAAAATTCTCTTCTTCCCGGACGAACACTTGGGCCGCAATACGGCAAACAAAATGGGACTGCCCCGCGAGCAGATGATCGTGTGGGATCCCTATCAGCCGAACGGCGGCAATACCCGCGAGGCGATCAACCGAGCCACGCTGATCCTTTGGAAGGGCCACTGCAGCGTGCATCAGATGTTCCAGCCGGTTCATGTCGACAACTTCCGCAAACAGTATCCGGACGGCACAGTCATCGTCCATCCTGAGTGCCATGAGGATGTCGTGAACAAGGCGGATCTGTCTGGCTCGACCGAGTTCATCATTAAGACCGTGACGGCGGCTCCTGCTGGAACGGTTTGGGCGGTCGGAACGGAACTGAATCTGGTCAATCGTTTGAAACGCGACTTGACCGACAAGAAAGTCTTCTTCCTATCATCCACCGTCTGCCAATGCGCCACGATGTTCCGCATCGACGGCGTCCACCTCTGTTGGGCTATGGAGAACCTCGCCGACGGCCATGTCGTGAACCGCATCGTTGTTCCTGAAGACGACAAGCGATGGGCCAGGATTGCGCTCGATCGCATGATGGCCGTGAGTTAACGAGATCGTGAAAAACGCCTCCAGCGTCGTTCTCGCGTCGCTCAAACCCTCAACGTACATCAAACCGTACGACTCGGGCTCTCGCTCGCTGCGGCCTTGCCGGAAGTCGTTTTTGACGATCCCGCAAAAGGCTAAGGACTAGTACCTCGCCCGTCATTCCGGTATATTCACCCGTTAATTCATTGGTTCGCGAGGCCGTCGTCCATGGACTATAAATCGACGCTCAATCTTCCAAAGACCGATTTCCCGATGAAAGCAAACTTGCCGCAGCGGGAGCCGGAGTTGCTGGCTTGGTGGGAGCAGGAGCGGCTGTACGAGAAAATTCAGGAAGCGGGCAAGGGCCGTCCACGGTACCTGCTGCACGACGGTCCTCCGTACGCGAACGGCCGCATCCACATCGGTCATGCGCTGAACAAGATTCTCAAAGATATCGTCGTGAAGTCGAAGACAATGGCCGGATTCCAAGCCCCCTACGTGCCTGGTTGGGATTGTCATGGCTTGCCGATCGAGCACCAGGTCTTGAAGGATCTCGGCGAGAAAAAGAAAACGCTCGACGCGATGGCTATCCGCAAGCTCTGTCGCGAGTATGCGGAAAAATTTTTCAAGATTCAGCGCGAGGAGTTTCAGCGGCTCGGTGTGCTGGGAGATTGGCAACAGCCCTATCTGACGATGAACTCCGCATACGAAGCAACGATCGTGCGGGAGTTCGGCAAATTCGTTGAGCGAGGCGGGGTGTACAAAGGGCTCAAGCCGGTCCTTTGGTGCACGCAAGACCAGACCGCCTTGGCCGAGGCTGAAGTCGAATATGAGGACCACACCTCGCCGTCGATCTATGTGAAGTTTCCGGTGGTGACGTCACCCAAGGCGCTCAGTGCCAGGTTTCCCGGTGTTTCACTCCCTGCAGACATCAAGCTGGTCTCCGTTGTCATCTGGACGACCACTCCATGGACGTTGCCCGCCAATCAAGCGGTCTGCCTTCACGCGGACATCGACTATGCGTTCGTGCAGGTTGGGCAGGAAGTGCTGATCATCGCCCACAAATTGCTCGACAACGTTGCCAAGGCCTGCAAGCTGGAGCAGGCCACTGTCCTCGCGGTGAAAAAGGGCGGGGAGGGCTTCGAAGGTCTTGAGACCCAACGGCCCCTCACGACAGGATTGTCTCCGGTGTTGCTCGGAGACTTTGTGACATTGGAGCAGGGAACGGGCTGCGTCCACATCGCACCGGGACACGGCATGGAAGACTACATCCTCGTCCTTGAGCACAATGCCAAAGCGTCGCCGGGCGAGCGGTTGGAAATTCTTGCGCCGGTCGACAATGCGGGGCGGTTTACCGACGTCGTGAAAGAGTTTGCCGGGCTGCATGTGTTCAAGGCGAATCCGAAGATTGTGGAATTCCTACAGGACAATGGACGCTTGCTCGGTCACGGCTCGCTCGATCACTCCTATCCTCATTGCTGGCGTTGCAAGAGTCCGGTCATTTTTCGTGCGACCGAACAGTGGTTTGTCTCGATGGAAACGAATGAGCTACGCAAAGACGCGCTCGCGGAGATCGGGCGGGTCCGCTGGATACCGGCCTATGGCCGCGACCGTATCAACGGTATGATCGAGAATCGTCCCGATTGGTGTCTCTCGCGACAGCGTGTGTGGGGCGTCCCCATTCCGGGCTTTACCTGTATCGGCTGCCGGCATGTGCTGGCGGATCCGGTAATTATTGACCACATTGCAACCCAGATGGAAGCCAAGGGGGCCGATGTGTGGTTCGAGCGGTCGGCATCGGAACTGTTACCGCACGGTACGACCTGTCCGAAATGCGGGAAAGCCGAATTCGAAAAAGAGCACGACATTCTTGACGTCTGGTTCGAGTCCGGCGTCAGTTATGCCGCTGTGCTCAAGCCGCGCAAATGGTGGCCGGCGGATCTCTATCTGGAGGGGTCGGACCAGCATCGAGGCTGGTTTCACAGTGCATTACTGGCAGGAGTGGTGACCGATCGCCGCGCTCCCTATCACGCTGTGCTCACGCATGGATTTGTCTTGGACGGGCAAGGCAAGAAGATGTCCAAGTCGGCGGGTAACGTCGTGGCCCCGCAGGACGTTATCAAACAATCCGGTGCGGAAATTCTGCGCCTGTGGGTGTCGGCGCAAGACTATCGAGAGGACCTGCGCATCTCGCCGGAGATTTTGAACCATTTGATCGAGGCCTATCGGAAGATCCGCAATACCTGCCGGTTCCTCTTGAGCAATCTGTACGATTTCAACCCGACGAAGCATCGCGTTCCCTACGAGCAGTTGCCCGAGCTCGATCGTTGGGCGCTGATGCGATTGGAAGAGCTAAAGGGGCGAGTCCGCCAAGCCTACGACGATTTCGAATTTCATGCGATCTATCACGCGCTGAATAATTTTTGTTCTGTGGATTTGAGCGCGGTGTATTTAGACATCCTCAAAGACCGGCTCTACACGTTCCGCGCCGATTCACCGTTGCGTCGCGGTTCGCAGACGGTGCTGTACGATATCATCGTGGCGATGACCCAGCTGATGGCGCCGGTGCTCAGCTTTACGGCCGAGGAGATTTGGCGGTCGCTGGCGGCGCAGATGGGGAGCGCCTTCGGTTCCACGAGTGTCCACTTGAGCGGGTTTCCGGAGGCCCATCCCGAATGGCAGGATGCGAAGCTGGCTCAGCGATGGGAACAGCTCTTGGACTATCGGACACAGGTGCAGGGGGTCCTGGAAGGAGGCCGCCGCGACAAGGTGATCGGGTCCTCGCTGGAAGCGGCGGTGGAACTGCGCGCCAGCCCAGGTGACCATGCGTTTCTGAAATCCTATGAGCGGGACCTTCCGACCGTCTTCATCGTGTCGCAGGTGAAGTTGACCGAGAGCGGCGACGCAAAAGGCCCGTTGGCGATCGTGGCGGCCAAATCGTCGTTCGGAAAATGTGAACGGTGTTGGAACTACCGTGAAGCAGTAGGGAAGCATGCGACCCATCCCACTCTCTGCGACCGCTGTGTAGAGGCCGTGCAATGAGGCACAGTGTTCGCTATCTGCTGCTCGCCTTGATCGGTGTCACCGTGGTCGTTGTCGACCAAGTCACGAAGCTTTGGATCGTCCAGTCGATGCGGCTGCATGAATCGATTCCCATCGTTCCGAATCTGTTCAGCCTGACCTATATTCGGAATCCCGGTGCGGCGTTCGGCCTGCTGGCGGGCAGCAGCAACGCCTTCCGGATGGCGTTTTTCGCCGTCACTTCGCTCTTTGCCTTGGCGCTGCTGGGGACAATTTTGTTTCGGTTGCCGGAGAAGGATTGGATCGGGCAGGTAAGTATCGCGGGGATTCTGGGCGGAGCGATCGGAAATTTAATCGACCGCCTCCGATTCGGTGAAGTGATCGATTTTCTCGACGTCTATGTAGAGTCCTACCATTGGCCGGCGTTCAACGTGGCTGACTCGGCGATCAGCGTCGGGGTCGTGTGTCTGATCATTCACTTTGCGTTTGAGCGGAAAGAAACGACGCTTCCGGCGCCCGCGCCGCCGTCGTCTTCTGTTTAACTCTTATGCAGGCAGTGGAAGGATAAATCCGCCCTGCTCGCGGAATTGTTTCTGCTGTTCGCCGGGAAACATCACCGCGGCTCGCTGTGTCAGAACGGGCATTCTTTGAGCGTGACCGTCACGGCGTGCTCGCCTAAGCTAACCACGTACTGTTGCGCCAGCTTCAGCGCGGTAGCTTCATCCGTCGTCATCACGTCGAAATGCAAGAGCCCCTTCTTCCCTCCTGGCCCATGTATCGAATACGTACACGGTATCGGACGGTGCGGCGGCCATCATGATTTCCCGAGCTAGAGCCCGAAAATGTAGAGCACCACGATGCCCATGAGGATGCGGTAATAGGCAAATGGGCGCAGCGTATGACGTTTCACGAACGTGAGAAAGGCAGCAATGACGATCCAGGCGACGACGAACGAAACCAGCAGGCCGATGCCGAGTGTCACATAATCCTCCTGCCGGAATAATCCGCGCGATTTCCACATCTGATAGCACGTCGCAATAATAAGGGTCGGGAGCGCAAGGAAGAAGGAGTATTCGGTCGCAATTTTCCGGTCGAGTCCGACAAGCAGACCTCCGATGATCGTCGAGCCTGATCGCGACATGCCGGGAATCAGGGAGGCGCATTGCGCCAGTCCGATGAGCACGGCGTTGCGAAGCCCGACCTGTTCCAGCTGCTGAACGCTGGCTGGTGCCTGGCGAGCCTCCACGGCCAGGATGATCAGCCCGCCGGCGATGGAGGTGATGGCGACGGTTTGCGGGCTGAATAAATGGGCCTTGATCCAGCCGTGCGTGACGAATCCCACCAGGCCGGCCGGCAGGAATGCGGCTCCCAGCCCAAGCAAGAACCAGAGATGTGGATGGGCCGCGATGGATCGACGAAGGGTCTCGCCCCAGGCTGTCTGGGTGGGGCGTTGCAAGGATCGCCGCAGGTCAGCTTGCTCACCGATGGCGCGCGAGAACAAAGTCCGAAGTTTCTCCCGCTCGTAGGCGACGACGGCGAGAATGGCACCCAGTTGGATCGAAATCTCGGCGTTGGCCGCCACGTCCCCGGTAAACCCCAAGGCGTGGCCTGCCAAAATGAGATGGCCGGTCGACGAGACGGGCAAGAATTCCGTCAGTCCCTCGACGATGCCGAGAATAACTGCAAGGGCCGGGCTCCATTCGTTCATACTGGGACCTTCGAATTCGTGTGCGAGTGTGATGTGAGAGGGTCTCGCGCATAATCACAAAGTGGTCGCTATCAGTCAAGCAGAGTGAAGAAATGATTCGAGTGCTTGCATGCAGGCCGGATCGCCATCCTGCCCGCAAACCTGTTGACAAAGTATCGTGCTTGGCATACACAGAGTCTTATACGTAGAGGTGGGTGTCCATTCGTTGACGCCCATGCCGCATCTGATGGTACGAGCACGATGCGGTGAGAAGAATGTCTGAGGGAAGGGGAGGGTCTCATGAAGCCAGTGTGGATGGCCGTGGTAATCGTGGCGGGAGCAGTCTCAGTGGTGGGCTGCGTGTCGGACCGGAAGTATCAAGAGGCGTTAGCCGAAGCGGAAGCGGCTAGAACCGACCTGGCCACAACCCGCGCACAGAAAAGCGCGTTGGAACAGCAGGTCAAAACACTGAAAGAGTTGAATGTGAAATTCGGGAACGAGGCGCAGGCTGCCCATGATGAGCTCGATCGTATTCAGCATGGAAGAGACAAGGAGCGCGGCAGTGCCGAAGTCCGTACGAAGGAATTGGAAGATCGCGTCAAGCAGCTGGCTGCGCAGAATCGTGCGGTGCGACAGGAGTATGAGGATGCCAAGCGTCATAACGAGACGTTGAAGTCCCTCGTTGCACGCTATCAAAAAGAACTGAAGGATCAATCCCGCTCGAGCGCCGGAGCTCTGGCCCCGTCAATGTCCCCCGCGCCGGCTCCGTCTTCACCGTCGACATCCGCGTCTCCCGCGCCGGCCGGAGTGCCAAGCGCCGCTGGTATCATGAACGTGAACAAGGCCTCTTCCAGCGAAATGGTGCTGTTGCTGGGACTGAGCAAAGATGTGGCGGATCGGATCGTTTCCAACCGCCCGTACAAAGTGAAGGGTGAGTTGGTGGCAAAGAACGTGGTGCCGAAAGAGACATTCGACATGATCAAAGATCGGATCAGCGTCAGCCAATAGTCGGCAGACGCTGTAGCGGTTTGACGATGCCACGGGCCGTCCACTTGCACAATGGACGGCCCGTGGTGTTTTAGAGAACGCCGCAATAGATGATTCCCCTGCCTCTTCTTGCTAGAATAGAGCCGCTGTAGACCATGCCGAGAGGGATTCATGCGTCGTGTCGTCCTGATAGCCGCGGTGTTGGTCGTCGGACTGGCGATCGCCGGCTATGTCTTTTTCAACGGTGAGCGGAAAGTACCTGTTCGCTACCGCACCGCCATGATCGAGCGCGGCTCGATCATTTCCCTTGTCACGGCCACCGGCACGATTAACCCTGTCGTATCCGTTCAAGTAGGCACACAAGTCTCCGGGATGATCAAGAGTTTGCACGCCGATTTTAACTCGGTTGTCAAAGCCGGGGATATCGTCGCCACTATCGACCCGGAACCGTTCAAGGCCCGTCGGGATCAAGCCGCCAGCAATCTTGAAATGGCGAAGGCCAATGTCGCAAGGGCCAGGACCGACCAGGCCCAGCGACGTCGCGAGTTGGAACGGGCCAAATCGCTGATCGACCAACAATTCGTTTCGCAGAACGATCTGGATGTGGCGATTACCAACGCGCAGGGGGCGGACGCACAGGTCAATGTGGTCATGGCGCAGGTGAAGCAAGCTGAAGCCGCGCTGAATGCAGCCGATTTGGATCTCAAGTATACGACTATCCGCTCGCCGGTCAACGGCATCGTGGTGGCCAGAAACATCGAAGTCGGCCAGACGGTCGCGGCAAGCTTTGCGACGCCCAATCTCTTTCTGATCGCGCTCGACCTGACCAAAATGCAGGTGGATACCAACGTCAGCGAGTCGGACATCGGCGGAATTTCCGAGGGGAAAGAGGCGACGTTCACGGTCGATGCCTACCCCGGAGTCCCGTTTTCAGGGACCATCCGCCAGGTGCGTCTCGCTCCGATCAATGTTCAGAATGTCGTGACATACAATGTCGTGGTCGGTGTCGACAATAGGGATCTCCGCTTGAAACCCGGCATGACGGCGAATGTGTCCATCGTCGTGGCGCAGAAGGACCAGGTGCTTAAAGTTCCCAACGCCGCGCTCCGGTTTGTGCCACCGAAATCCGAGCAGAGCGAGTTTCGCCAGCCGGAGGGAAAGCCGGTCAAAGCCGAGGGAGGCGCTCGAGCCATACCTGCCGGCGGAGCCTTGGCTCGAAACATCTGGAAGCACACCGATAATGGTGAACTCGCTCCAGTGGTCGTGCAGACAGGAATATCCGACGGATCGGCGACAGAGATTGTGTCTGAAGCGGTCTCTGAAGGCGATCAGGTGATCGTGGGGATTGACCAGTCCAGGGGCCCAAAGAAGAGCGGGGATCTGCCGCCAGGGTTTGGATCTGGCGGGCAACGGCGGTCGCGTGACCGCGGCCTATAGAGTAAAGGGTGAAGCGCGTTTGGTGACTCGTCCATTGCTGTCCGAGTGTCTCTCCGGAACAATCGTTCTACTTTTTCGCCAAGTCTCTTCGGCAGGATCCTGTGACGTTCCGCGCCACATGTTTCGAGAATGCCTCCCATGATTCCGCTGATTGAGTGCAACGACATCTGGAAGATTTATCGTGTCGGCGACATGGAGGTGCAGGCGTTGCGCGGACTCAGCCTCACCATTGAGCAGGGTGAGTTCGTCGCGATTATGGGATCATCCGGCTCCGGCAAGTCCACACTCATGAATATTCTGGGATGTCTGGATCAACCGACGAAGGGCTTCTATCGGCTGAATGGAGTCGAGGTCGAGAACCTCAGGCCCGATCAACTGGCAGAAATTCGTAACCAGCAAATCGGGTTTGTCTTTCAGAGTTTCAATTTGATCCCTCGCACCAGTGCTCTCGAAAACGCACAATTACCGCTGTTCTATCGGGGACTTTCGCTGAAAGAGCAACGGGCGAAGGCTGCCGCCGCGCTTCAGCGCGTGGGGCTGAGCGGGAGAGAACACCATTACCCGACGCAACTGTCCGGCGGGCAACAGCAGCGTGTGGCAATCGCACGGGCACTGGTCACCGCGCCCTCGCTCCTCTTGGCCGATGAACCGACCGGAAATTTGGATACGCAATCGAGTCGGGAAATTATGGCCATCCTGGAAGGTCTGAACCGGGAGGGGATTACCGTCATTTTGGTGACGCATGAAGTGGATGTTGCGGCCTATGCACACCGCGAGATTGTCATCAAGGACGGACAAGTGTTGACCGATCGACCAACCAAAACCCGCACGCAGACGGTCGGGGTCTAAATGTCGGCCTTCATCTGGCTCACGGTGATGACGGCATTGCGCATCCTGGGGCGCAATCGCCTGCGCGCCGGGCTGACGATGCTGGGCATTGTCATCGGCGTGGCAGCCGTGATTGCAATGGTAGGGATCGGGGAAGGCGCCAAGCGGGCGGTACAAGCCCAGATTGCCACGATGGGGACGAACGTGATCATCGTGTTCCCCGGATTCACCTCAGCAAGCGGTGTTCGGGGAAGCCAGGGAACAGCCATCACCCTCACAGTGTCGGATGCCTTGGACCTGAAAAAACGGGTCCCTCTCCTGGTGGACACGGGATGGTCTCGACGTGATGTCATGCAAATTGTGAACGGGAATCGGAATTGGAATGGACCGGTCAACGGCGTGTCGCCCAGTTATCTTACGATCCGGGATTGGTCATTCAGCAGCGGGGGGACGTTCACGCAAACGGATCTCGACAGCGCAGCCCGTGTCGCGCTGATCGGCCAAACGATCGTGGACAATCTGTTCGATCCGGGCGAGGAGCCGGTGGGCGCGATCATCCGCCTCAAGAACGTGCCGTTCCGCGTGATCGGCGTGCTCTCGCCGAAGGGGCAGTCCGCGCAAGGTTCCGATCAGGACGATGTGATCTTTATTCCTTTTACCACGGCAGAGCGAAAGGTGTTCGGTACGTCATTTATCGGATCCATTGGGGCGATGTTTGCCTCAACTGCTCAGTCTGAAGACCTGCCTGCTGCCGTCGAGCAGATGCGTGAGGTGCTTCGTGCGCGACACCGGTTGCAGGGCGAGCAGGCGGATGATTTCACCATCAAGACGCAGGTGGACATCGGCAGGGTGCAAGAAGGAACGAGCCAAACCCTGACGATCATGCTGTTCTCCATCGCGTCCGTATCTTTGCTGGTCGGCGGAATCGGCATCATGAACATTCTGCTTGTGTCGGTGACCGAGCGCACCAGGGAGATCGGCGTGCGCATGGCTGTTGGAGCCAAGCGTCGTCATATCGTCATGCAATTTCTCATCGAAGCCATGACGTTGAGCCTCTTAGGGGGTGCGGTGGGGATTGTGCTGGGTGTTGTCGGCGCAAAACTCACCACGATCGTGGCCGGCTGGCCGACGGTTATCTCGAGTGACGTGATCGTCGTCGCCTTTTTCTTCTCGCTTGCGGTTGGACTTTTCTTCGGATTGTATCCCGCCAACAAAGCCGCCAGACTCAATCCTATCGACGCGCTGCGGTACGAATAACATCAGTACCGTAAGAGAGTGTTTGAACGCCCGACGAGATGTTCTAAGAACGGGTGGTCGGGGTCAGCCTGACTTCGATCCGAGGGTTGGCTTTGTCGACATGTTTGTAGAGATGGGTTTCGACAATACGGTTGTCGTTGATGCCGAGTCCTTCGCACAGGGCGTCTTGGGCAATTTTGAGTCCGCCGTCGACGTCGCGTCGCAGGGCCGACGTGAAGTAGAAGCGGATGGACAAGGCGAGCGAGGCAGACTGTAAACCCGCCAACAGCGTAGCGCGAGCCGGGGATTTTGCCAGGTTCAGCCAGACGAGCTGGCCCACTTGGGCTTTGTAGGCGCGGCCTGCGGTGGAAAGCAGGCGCCGCCCGTTCACTGTCGCATATTGATGATTGATGCTGGGAGGGACGGGCAGGATCAAAGACACGGCAACATCTGATGCCGCTGGTTGCGCCGGCGTTGCGGACGCGGGGAGCCTCCGAGGCGCAGATGCGATTCGAGTGGATGGGCGCCGAGAGCCGGCGGCGGAATCGATCGTTCGATAGGAAGTGAGGCGGACTGGGAGTTTGGAAAGAGGGATTCGGATCTGGCGCCGATAGGTAGGCATGCGCGCCAGTTTAGAGAAGATTTAGGATCTTCGCCATATTCTGCTCGTACCGGTCTTCGGAACGAGCGATATAGCGGCGCCACTCGCTGGGATTCCAAATTTCCATGCGATGGAAGAGACCGACGAGAATAATCTCCTGATCCTCATCAAGCGGGACGAGTTTCCGTAGCTTCCCCGGAATCAGAATGCGCCCCGCCTTATCGATTTCCGACGTCCCCGCTTCCGAGACCACGAAATGCATGAACAGCCGGCTCTGTTCCTCGTCCAGCGTAGTTTTCGTCCGTTCCAGAACCTTCTCCCACTCTCTCGAGGAGTAGATGAGGATAGATTCTTCAGGGCCTTTGAGGAAGACAACAGCTTGTCCCTCGGACTCGACCTGTTCACGAATGGGTGAGGGGACAATAAAGCGCCCCTTCTCATCCACTTTGCAGAGGTATTCGCCGGCAAACATCAGTGCCAGGTCTCCTTCACGACGCGACAGGGCCTCTGGTCCGGTCGCGGATCCACTGCTCGAGATCCGAACGTACGAATCGCCATTCTTTCCCAAGTTTGAAGGCGGGAATCTGCCGGCTCTGGAGGTAGCGATAGAGCGTCCGCTGGGTGATCTTCAAGTAGCGGCACGTCTCCTCCGCTGTCATCAGCTCGCTCTTGGGCTCTTTGGCCATGAGGAAACCGTAACCAATTGTTGTTCATGTGCCTCATAAGGCTCCGGAAACTGCCCTCAGGGTAAGAAAACAAAGCAAATCTGTCAAGTGAAAATATATGACAATGCCTGTCACAAGGTGTCAGTTCCGTCCGATTCCGGCAGGTCTGATTCAGGGGACTCCAAGGATTCGGCCATCTCGTCGCCCAGATCCTCGCCCATCTCATCTCCCATCTTTTTTATGAATCGAGCCATGCTTTCCGGATCGTTTTCGTCGAGTCCGGCAAGCGCGTTCGGGTCGGTTAACGATTCCAGCCTTGCCTCCTCCGACTTGGGTGAAGCAAATCGAGACATCAATCGCTCCAGTCGAGCGCTCTGGCAATGGGTGCACAGCGCTGGTTTTTGATTGGCGAGGCTGAGGACAAGGATTGTGCTGCGTTGTTTGCAGTCGAGGCATCGGTATTCGTACAACGGCATCGCCTATATTCCTATTGCGCTCAGAAACCTTGTTGCGTGCTCGGCGAGGATCCGGTCCGGAACGAGACTCGTATCGATCGTGCGCGCCAGCGTCAGCGCGCACACAGACTCAGCGCCGGCATTCAGCAGAGCCTTGGCACACTCATTGAGAGTCGTGCCGGTCGTAAAGACGTCATCAACGAGAAGGAGCCGGCGCCCGACGACCTCGTCTGGCATACGGACCGCAAAGGCCTGTCGGAGATTTCGCAATCGCTCACGCCGCGAGAGCGTTGTTTGAGGATCTGTCGACAACACGCGGACAAGATGGGTTGACGAGACGGGACGTGAAAGATGGCGGGCGAGCTGGTCTGCGAGCAACAATGATTGATTAAACTCGCGCGCTCGGAGTCTGGCAGGATGCAAAGGCACCGGCAGGATCAAATCGGCGTCGATCCCTCTCGGTAATGCGTTGATCATAAGCGAGGCGAGAGGCTTTGCCAAACCGACTTTCCCGCGATATTTGAAGGAACAGATGGCGTCTTGCAATGGGGGGAGATAAGGGAAGAGGGTCCAGGCCCGCTGGTACGCCGGCGGACGTTCCAAACAGGTCTGACATTGGTGATCTGGTGTCCAGGATGTGGCGGCCGACGAAACGAACGGCTGATCACAGCGGGCACAAGTTGATCCGGCGAGAGGCATGATGCGGTCCCAGCATTCACGGCAGAAGAATGGCACTGGGTCGTCTGTCAACGGTCGATCGCAGCCGATGCATTCCACCGGCATCAGAAATCGAAGGGCTCGCCGGTACCATCCGAGAATCTGGCTGTCCGCGCTTGTCGGAAGCATCGACATACTCCGTAGGTTTCCGGCAGTCTCTATCGCGCTTCTCGTCTTCTGTCAAGGTTGTCGCTCTGTAAATGGTTGTGATATACGAAAGCGAGATCGATCGAAGGAGGACGCTCCCCATTATGGTGACGCTCAAACAGGTGTCCAAGGTCTATGAGCGGGGGGGAGACCATATCTGTGGCCTTGATCGAGTGAGTCTCCACATTGAAGCAGGTGCCTTCTGCACCTTCGTCGGGCCCAGTGGGTGCGGCAAGAGTACGTTGCTCAATCTGATCGCCGGGCTCGACATGCCGACATCAGGGGAGATCCTGCTGGACGGGCAGTCCACGGCCCGATTTACCGTCAACGACTGGACAAGAACCAGGCGGCAGTCGATCGGTATCGTGTTTCAAGCCTTTCATCTAGTTCCCGGATTGACGGTGGAAGAAAATGTGGCCTTCCCGTTGTTGTTGCGAGGCGAGGACGGTCTGACGGTTCGAAAGCGAGTGGCGGACGTGCTAGGGCTGGTTGCCATGGCCCATCGCAGTCAGCATCGGCCTAGCGAGTTGTCGGGAGGCGAGCAGCAACGCGTGGCCATCGCCCGGGCGATTGTGCATCGGCCGAAGATCATTTTGGCCGACGAGCCGACCGGGAATTTGGATTCCCACCATGGAGCCGAGATCATCACGCTGCTGCGCCGGCTGGTGCAGGAGTTCCATCAGACAGTACTGCTGGTGACGCATAGCGCGGCGGCCGCGGAAGCAGCCGACTACACGTGGACGATGAAAGATGGGCAACTGGTCTCGCGAACGGCTCAGCAGGCGGTCCTGACAGGAGCATGATGGACCTTTCAACCACCATCGCCGGAATCAAGTTTCCTACCTGCTTCATGAACGCATCCGGGGCCCTCTGTGTGACGCGGGATGAACTTCTGGCACTGGGCCGTTCCAATGCCGGCGCGATTGTGACCAAGTCGATGACGGTTGAGTCACGTCAAGGTAACCCTGCGCCGCGCTATTATGGATTTCCTGGTGGATCGATCAATTCCATGGGGTTGCCCAACCTCGGGTACAAGGCCTATGCCGAAATGATTCCCGAATTGAAAAAGCTGGGAAAGCCGGTGATCGCCAGTGTCGCGGGTCTGTGTGAAGACGATTTCCCGACGATCGCCCAAGTGATCAATGAGGCACAGCCCGATTTGATCGAAGTGAATCTGTCGTGCCCTAACATTCCGGGGAAACCGCAAATCGGCTACGATGCGGAGGCCTCCGAGCGCTTGATGAAGCGGGTGCGCAACGTGATCACGGTGCCGATGGGCGTGAAGCTGCCGCCCTACTTCGATCCGGCGCATCACAAGCTCATGGGCGACGTGATCGGACGATGCGGGGTGGATTTCCTCAACCTGATCAATTCCGTCGGCAACGGCTTGGTGGTGGATCCTGTAACCGAGACGGTGGTGATCAAGCCGAAGGGTGGTTTCGGCGGCCTCGGCGGGACGATCATTAAACCGGTTGCGTTGGCCAACGTGCGGGCTTTTTGGAAGCACTTCAAAGGGCGCATGCCGATCATCGGCACAGGCGGCGTGATGAACGGCGTCGATGCGTTCGAGCATTTTCTCTGCGGCGCCTCTGCCGTGCAGATTGGGACCGTGCTGGTTGAGGAAGGCGTCGAGGTGTTCAAGCGACTGGAGCAGGAACTCGCCGCTTGCCTCGATAAGAAAGGCTACCGGTCGGTGGAAGAATGCCGAGGGAAGCTGAAGGAGTTATAGCAGGCGGTTCAAAAAGGTCTCGATTCTCACCCGCCCAACCCCGGTGCGCTGAGACGCACCGCTCCGCAGGCAAGGCCGCGGTGAGTGAAGGGGCGAGGAGGTACAGACCGAGCTTCGCTTGAGCCGCTCGCTTCGATCACATGGGAGCGGATAGTTACTTTGCCTCAAGTCGGCTTTTGTATACGCTGAGCGCCTGAGCGATGCGAGAACGCAGCTGGCGGACTTTTTCAACAGCCTGGTATGGTTACTTGCCGAAGGATTTGGAGAGGAGTCCGAGCTGAAGGGCTCGCCTTAGCAGCTGCGCGACGTTCCGCACGTTCAAGCGGCGCATCAAATTGAAGCGGTGTACTTCAACGGTCCGGACGCTGATCTGCAGCATGTTCGCGATTTCGCGGTTCGTATGCCCGATCGACACCAGACGAAGGATGTCGCGCTGTCGCGGTGTCAGAAGTTCGAGATCGACGGGCTCTTCAATGGCCGGTTCGGCTTTTCGACGTAGTGCGCTTTTCATTTCCCCCACCCTCGATTGCCAGCATTAACTGAACCGAGTCTAGCAAAGGTGTGGAACTCTGTAAACGAAACTACTAATTTGTGCAGAGTCACTTTCGCCCGCATGGATATTGATGAAATGACAGGTTGGCTAGGTGTTCATGCTACGCCGTTCAGCGCGAAGGCGGAGGTTCGATGATGGGTGTTCAGCTCCTCGTCGCCTTGTTGATCCGTGCCCATGCTCTTCAACAACCGTTTCGTACCCTTCTTACCGTTGTCGGTGTGGGCCTCGGCGTATTGGCGTCGGTGGCCATCTCTGCCGCGAATGTCGAAGTGCTTCGGGGGTTCGAACGAGCCGTCTTGACGGTTGCCGGTCCCGCCACGCTGGAAATTGTCGGCCATGATATTGGTCTCGACGAAACCCTCATCACTGCTGTTCGGCATGTTCCGGGCGTGCTCGTGGCTTCCCCCGTGATTGAAGAAGCGATTGTGGCACTCGACGGAGCGCATCGTGGCGAAAGCCTCCAAGTCTACGGCCTCGATCTGCTCGAGGAGACCGGCCGTCGTGGTTTCAGGTTGGAACGAGGTACTTCAGAAGAGGCGCTGAACGATCTGCTGGCACCCGAAAGTCTTTATCTTGGACGTCGGCTGGGTTTCGAATGGAATCTCGCGCCGGGGAGTACGATTGATGTCGCAGTGGCTTCTCAGAATGTGCGGCTGCGGGTGGCAGGCCTGATTCAGAGTGATGGGGAACGGGCGTCGCTGTGGGATCGTGTGGCGGTCATGGATCTTGCTGCAGCGCAAGTCCTCTTCGGGTCGGTCGGCCGGCTGGATCGCATCGAGCTGGTGACGGCCGCTGATCGAACGCCCGAAGACGTCGCTTCGGCCGTGCGCACAGTTCTCCCGCCGCATCTTATTGTGCAACGACCGGCGCAGCGGACCGCGCAAGTCGAGAAGATGGTCGGTGCCTTTCAGCTGAACCTGGCGGTCCTGAGCTGGGTCGGACTTCTGGTCGGGATGTTCTTGGTCTACAACACGATGAGTTTTTCCGTGACCCAACGACGCCGGGAGATCGGCATCTACCGTGCGCTGGGTATGACGGAACGGCATGTGGCCGGGTTGTTTCTCGTCGAAGCCGGATTGTTTGGCTTGCTCGGAGGATTGCTTGGCGGCCTTGCGGGCCTTTGGCTGGCTCGGAGTTTAGTGCTGCTCGTCAGCCGTACGATCAGCGATCTTTACGTGCCTCTGGCCGCACAAGGAGCCGCGATGACGTTAGATACGCACAGCGTCACGGCTCTCGTTCAAGGGGTTGTCGTCGGGATGGCGGTGTCGATGGCGGGTGCGCTTGGTCCCAGCATCGATGCGAGCCGAACCGTGACGACCAAAGCCCTCGCGCCAGGAGATTATGAAACGACCGCGCAACTCCGAGGGCGGCGATATGTATGGGGGAGTCTCGCATTGCTGA
>DATIFR010000214.1:0-2208 GCA_035455145.1 Nitrospira sp. | reverse complement strand
AAACGGCGTATTGCGGCTCTTCGAGCGAAACTTGGCCGGATCCACCTCCCATTGCACATGAGGGTCGATGACGGCTACATCCGCGTCGGCACCGACTGCCAACGATCCCTTCGAGAGGCTAAAGGTCTTCGCCGGCGCGCTGCTGAGTTTCTCGATGGCTGCTTCCAGCGTGAGAATCCCTTCTTCAACCAGCGCTAAGGTTAACGGAAGCGCTGTTTCAAGACCCACGATGCCGAATGGAGCTTCGGTGAACCCCTGCTGCTTCTCTTGCGCGGCATGGGGGGCATGATCAGTCGCGATGACATCGATCGTGCCGTCGCGCAACCCTTCTTTGATCGCCTGCACGTCGTTCCACGTCCGAAGCGGCGGATTCATTTTTGCGAGGGTATTGAATCCCCGAACCACTTCCTCCGTCAACGTAAAGTGATGGGGACAGGCTTCGGCCGTGACCTTGATGCCCCGCGACTTCGCTTCACGCACCATACGCACCGACCCGACCGTACTGATATGGGCAAGGTGCAATCGCGCCCCCGTCAATTCTGCCAGCGACACATTCCGCGCGACCATCACGTCTTCCGCCGCTGCGGGAATCCCGGGAAGTCCCAACTCTGTCGAGATGAGGCCTTCATTCATGCAGCCGCCTTCGGCCAGATGCAAATCTTCGCAATGGTCGACGACGGGCACATCGAACGCCAGGGCATATTCCATCGCCCGGCGCATCACGAGGCTGTTCATGACGGGCTTCCCGTCATCGGAGATCGCCACACAACCGGCGCGGCGCAAATCGCCGATCTCAGCCAGTTCCTTTCCCTCCGAACCTTTGGTAATCGCCCCGATCGGCAACACGTTGGCCAGTCCGGCGGCCCGCGCACGTTCCAATATAAACTCGGTAATCGCCTGATTGTCGTTGACGGGATTCGTGTTGGGCATGCAACAGACCGTCGTAAAGCCTCCTGCGACCGCCGACGCCGCTCCGCTTTGAATCGTTTCCTTATACTCGAACCCGGGCTCTCTGAAGTGTACGTGGAGATCGACAAATCCCGGCACGACGAGTCGTCCCTTGGCCACAATCATCGTCGCTCCTGCCGGAGCCTTGATGTTTGGTCCAATAGCAACGACCTTTCCTTGATCAATCAACAGATCACCCACCGCGTTGAAGCGCCCCGGGTCGATAATGTGCCCGCCTTGAATCAATATCGTCACGATTATGCTCCAGACATGAGATACAAAATGCCCATTCGAACGGCCACCCCATTCGCCACTTGATCGAGAATGACCGATGACAGACTGTCAGCCACTTCAGGAGCGATCTCGACGCCCCGGTTGATCGGGCCAGGATGCATGACAATCGCCCCCGCATTGGCCAATTTGACCCGTTCTGCCGTCAATCCGTATAGGCGGGCATACTCGCGGATGGTTGGAAACAACGCCCGCCCCTGCCGCTCGAGCTGTAATCGCAGCATCATGATGACTTGAACCCCTCGCAACGCGTCGTCCAGATTGTAGAAGACCTTGGCGCCCAGCTTATCAATTCCCATAGGAATCATCGTGGGAGGGCCGACGACACGAACCTCCGCTCCCAGCTTCGACAATGCATGGATGTTGGAGCGAGCAACGCGGCTATGCGCCACATCACCGACAATGGCGACGCGAAGTCCTTCGAACGACATGCCCCGCTCGCGAATCGTGTACAGATCGAGTAAGGCTTGAGTCGGATGCTCGTGCCATCCATCGCCGGCATTAATGACGGAGGACTTGACCCCGCGCGCGAGCGTCTCTGCTGCCCCGGCCGACGAATGTCGCAGCACGATAATGTCCGCCTGCATCGCCTCGATATTCCGCGCGGTATCGAGGAGCGTTTCCCCTTTGACCACGCTACTTGACGAAGGGGAGAAGTTGATGACGTCCGCGCTCAGGCGTTTCGCAGCCAGCTCAAACGAGGTTCTGGTTCTCGTACTCGGCTCGAAAAACAAATTCACGACGGTTCTGCCACGAAGTGCCGGCACTTTCTTGATGTCGCGACCGGTCACTTCCTTAAATGAGTCGGCCGTTTCAAGAATCAGCTTAATCTCATCCGCCGACAAGGGCGCTAAGCTCAGAAGATCTTTGCGTTTGAGGCTCATCGCTTCGTCTCCTTCACGCCTTGAGTATGACGACCCGGTCTTCTTCGCCTGCCTCTTCCAGCAAAACCTGGATCTTCTCTTCCCG
>DATIFR010000213.1:0-7494 GCA_035455145.1 Nitrospira sp. | reverse complement strand
GACGTCCACGAGCCCTATCTCATTCAAGCCGGATTCCTTGATCGCACCGGGCGCGGCCGACAGGCCACGAAGTTGGCGTTCGATCATTTCAGCAAGCCAGCCGCGCAGCTGTTCTAACAGCGAAGACGGTATTCGAGGCCCTGCGTTGGGTCGGCGTCGGGAGAGCACTATTGCAGAGGCAGCCCCTCTCCCCCAGCTAGCCCGACAGATTCCATGGACTGAAACACTCGGTGCCAAAACCGCCAGTCGCTCCCGCTTGCCACCCCATGCAATCCATCGTGCACCTCGATCGCACAAGTTCCTGAAAGTCCAGGGGTCTCCTTGCATTTCCGAGACCGGTTCCTGTATCATTTCCTTCTTGCTCACACCCGTCCTGCCTCTGGACGCTCGTCCAACTCATGGGGCACGGGTGGAGGGGGTCCGTGCATGCCCGGAGACCTTTCCGCCTACCGGAAAGAGATCGATCGACTCGATGACGAGATCTTGCGTCTCCTCAACGAACGGTCGAAAAGCGTTATTGAAATCGGCAAGCTGAAGAAACAGCAGGATGCCGATGCCAATTTGCACACTCCAGCCCGTGAAGCGGAAATCATTGAACGGCTTGTGAAGCAGAATACCGGCCCTTTTCCGTCCGAAGCCATCAGACCTGTCTATCGAGAAATCATGTCCGCATCCCTTTC
This sequence comes from Nitrospira sp., assembly GCA_035455145.1. Classification (GTDB taxonomy): domain Bacteria; phylum Nitrospirota; class Nitrospiria; order Nitrospirales; family Nitrospiraceae; genus Nitrospira_C. Next base: position 6,814 of record DATIFR010000213.1, on the reverse strand, counting down.
CTTGGAAGGCCCTCAAAAGGTGGCCTATCTCGGTCCGAGAGCGACCTTTACACATATGGCCTGCACACAGAAATTCGGTTCGTCGGCGCAGTACGTCCCAGTCAACAGCATTAAAGAAGTTTTTAGCGAGGTGGAACGTGGTCGAGCCAATTTCGGTGTCGTACCAATCGAAAACACCACCGAGGGTGTCGTGAATCATACCCTCGATATGTTCATCGATTCGAACCTGTTGATTTATGGCGAGGTACTTCAAGAAGTCTCACATCATTTAATGTCGAAGTCCGGCGCGGCAGAAGAGATCAAGAAGATCTGCTCGCATCCCCATGCCATTGCCCAGTGCCGTAGCTGGCTGGAAACCAATATGCCGCATGTGCCGGTCTCGGAAGTCGCAAGCACGGCGCGCGCGGCGGAGATGTGTCTCGATGATCCCTCAGTTGCAGCCATCGCGTCTGAATTGGCCGCGCAGCTTTATGGGTTGAAAGTCATCAAGTCGCGAATCGAAGACAATCTCAACAACTTCACCCGATTCCTTGTGTTGTCTCAGAAGCCTCCACAGCGGACCGGGAAAGACAAAACGTCCCTGATGCTCTCGATCAAGGACAAAGTCGGGGCCCTCTACGACCTTCTCCGTCCATTTGCCTCGCACGGCTTGAGCATGACGAAAATCGAATCCCGTCCGTCCAGGAGGAAAGCCTGGGAGTACATTTTCTTCGTCGACATCGAGGGCCACATTGAAGAAGAGCGCGTGAAGAAAGCCGTCGAAGAGATCACCGGCCGTTGTCTCTTCATGAAGGTCCTCGGTTCGTACCCGGCACACAGTTAAGACCATGCCACTTCACGTCCATCCCGATATCGCCGCGTTAAGCCCCTACGTGCCTGGCAAGCCTATCGAGGAGCTTCAACGCGAACTGGGACTCGAACGGGTCATCAAACTGGCCTCGAATGAGAATCCGTTGGGCCCTTCTCCCAAGGCGCTGGCCGTCTTGAACGAGGGAGCGGCCACATTGCACCGCTATCCCGACGGCGGCGCGTACCGCTTACGCGAAGCGCTTGCCGATCGATGGAAGGTCTCGTCGGACCACATTATTCTGGGAAACGGGTCTGATGAAATTCTGGGTCTGCTGGCGCGGACATTCCTGGCGCCCGGCGATGAAGCGGTGATGGCCGATCACACCTTCGTCATCTATAAGATGGAAGTGACTGCGGCTCACGGCAGGGCGGTCACTGTTCCGTTGAAGCAATGGCGGCATGACCTTTCTGCGATGGCCGATGCCGTGACGCCGCGGACTCGATTGCTGTTTGTCTGCAACCCGAATAACCCGACAGGGACGATGGTGTCGGCGGGCGAAGTCGATCGACTCCTTACCCGTCTGCCGGAGCACGTGATCGTCGTGTTCGACGAAGCCTACTTTGAGTATGTCCGGAGTTCCGAGTTCCCGGATTCGATGGCCTACGTGAAGCAAGGGCGCAACGCCATCGTGCTGCGGACCTTTTCCAAGATCTACGGCTTGGCCGGCTTGAGGATCGGATATGGCGTGACGACGCCTGAGATCACGAACTTTCTGAATCGAGTGCGTCCTCCGTTCAATGCGAACAGCCTCGCGCAGCGTGCGGCGCTCGCTGCGATGAGCGACGACGAGCATGTGGCCAAGAGCCGCGCGATCAACGAAGCAGGGATGGAGCAAGTGGTCAATGGTCTGCGTTCGCTGGGATTCTCGCCGATCCCGAGCGAGGCGAATTTTGTGTACGTCGATGTCGGGCAAGATGGTCGAAATGTCTTCGAGGCCTTGCTGCGACGAGGCGTCATCATCCGCCATATCGAAGGGCGCATGGTGCGGGTGACGATTGGGCAAGCAGAGGAAAATCAGGTATTCCTGACCGCGCTGGCGCGGGTTGTACAGGCTGGTTGAACAACGGGTGAGGGAAGCATGATTATCGTGTTGAGACCGGATGCATCGGAACGCGAAGTCGATCACATCGTCGATCGGCTCCGTGAACTCGGACTGAAATCGCAATTGTCCACGGGGCAGGAACGAACCATTATCGGGGTGATCGGTGACGACCGCATTCTTCAAAACCAGCCGCTCACGGCCCTGCCGGGGGTGGAAAGTGTGTTGCCCATTCTGGCCCCGTGGAAACTCGTCAGCCGTGAGTTCAAGAAGGAAGGCACGATTATCGACGTCGGCGGAGTCAAGATCGGTGGAAATAAGCTCGCCGTTATGGCCGGGCCGTGCGCAGTGGAGCGTTTGGAATTGACGGTCGGTATCGCGCATGAGGTGAAGGCGGCGGGAGCCAGCATCCTTCGCGGCGGCGCCTATAAACCTCGGACATCGCCCTACTCCTTCCAAGGACTGGGTCGTGAAGGGTTGGATTACTTGGTTGAGGCGAAGAAGCAAACCGGATTGCCGGTGGTGAGCGAGATTCTCGATACGCGCGACATCGAACTGTTTCTGGAGAAGGCCGACATCATTCAGATCGGGGCGCGCAACATGCAGAACTTCGAATTGCTCAAGGAAGTGGGCGCCTATGACAAACCCGTACTACTGAAGCGGGGGTTGTCGGCCACGATTAAGGAATTCTTGTTGTCGGCGGAGTACATCATGTCCCGCGGCAATCGCAACGTCATGCTCTGCGAACGAGGCATCCGGACGTTTGAGACGCAGTATCGCAACACGCTTGACCTGGCGGCAATCCCGACGTTGAAAGAACTCTCCCATCTGCCGGTCATCGTCGATCCGAGCCATGCGACCGGAAAATGGAATCTCGTGGCGCCGATGTCGAAAGCTGCGGTCGCGGCGGGCGCAGACGGGATTTTGATCGAGGTCCATTCGAACCCAGAATGTGCGCTGTGTGACGGCGAAGAATCTATTAAACCGAGCAAGTTCAAGGAACTGATGCAAGACATGCGGAAGATCGCCATCGCGGTCGGGCGGGAAGTGTAGTCGGTAGGATGGGGTCCCGAAAGGCGAAACCCTGAGGTTCGAACCTCAGCGTCCGCCCGGGGCTGATGTGATACATGGCCGTGCATTTCACACAAGTCGCGATTATCGGAGTCGGGCTCATCGGTGGCTCGCTGGGAATGATCCTCCGCCGGAAGGGAATGGCCACCAGGGTCATCGGGGTGGGGCGGCGCGTTGAGAATCTGAAGACGGCGGTGGAACTTGGCGCGATCGATCGTTACGTGTCGGATCCGAAAGAAGGGGTGACAGGATCCGACCTGGTGGTTCTCGCGACGCCTGTCGATACATACGACCGGCATTTGAAGGACTGGGCTTCCTGTTTGAAGCGCGGCGCCATCGTGACCGATGTGGGGAGCGTGAAGGGACAGTTGGTGGAGCAGTCTGAGCGCTCGATGCCGGCCGGCGTCCATTTTGTAGGGGGGCATCCTATCGCGGGCAAGGAAAAAACCGGTGCGGCTGCCGGCTCGGAACAACTCTTCGCCGGTGCGCGCTGCATTCTGACGCCGACGAAGGCCACGAATCAGCAGGCACTCGAACAGGTGCGAACTATGTGGCAGGAGACGGGGGCCGCTGTGCTGACGATGGACCCGTACCTGCACGATCAGATCCTCGGAGCCGTCAGCCATCTTCCGCATGCAGCGGCGTTTGCGTTGATGAACGCGTTGATCGAGATCCGCACGAAGATCCCCGGACTCGATTTGGCGGGTCATTCAGGCGGGGGATTACGTGATACGACCAGAATCGCCGCCAGTTCCCCGGAAATGTGGCGGGATATTTTTCTCTGGAACCGGGATAACCTCGTCGCGTTTATCGAAGCGTATGAGCGATCATTGGGACAGTTGAAGCAATTGATTCGGGCCGGCGATGCGGCCGGGATCGAAAAAGAATTGGAACGGGCGAAGCAGGAGCGGGACAAATTCCCTGCTCGACCTCCCGTGACCGCGTAGAGGATTGATGACGTCGTTGACGATCACACCGGGTCGGCCGTTACGAGGAACGATTACCGTTCCCGGCGATAAATCGATTACGCATCGCGCCATTATCCTGACCGCGTTGGCGGAAGGGACAGGGACGATCAAGGGGTACTGTCGCGGCGAGGATTGCCTGAACACGATGCGGGCGATGCAGTCGCTTGGCGTGAAGATCGACGAATCGGTCGAGGAGTTGCGAGTTCAAGGGAAGGGGCTCTGGGGTCTGACGGAGCCGGCCGGCATCGTCGATTGCGGAAATTCAGGAACGGGCATTCGTCTTCTCACCGGTCTTCTGGCCGGCCAAGACTTCTTCACGGTGTTAACGGGCGATGCGTCCATTCGTCGTCGGCCCATGGGACGGGTTGTGAAGCCGTTACGCGAGATGGGCGCAACGATAGCCGGGCGAAAGGGCGGAGAGCTTGCCCCGCTGGCTGTGTCAGGCACGACGCTCCGCGCGATCCGCTACGCATCTCCTGTGGCCAGCGCACAGATCAAGTCCTCACTCTTGCTGGCAGCGCTCTTTGCCAAGGGTACCACGCATCTGTCCGAGCCCAAACCCTCGCGCGACCATACGGAGCGGCTTTTTCAGTTTTATGGGCTTCCGCTCAAGCGGGAAGGGACAACCTTGACCATGGAAGGGAGGCCTTCCATCGGATGGACGGCTGTCCCGGCATTGACGATTCCAGGGGATCTCTCCGCCGCAGCTTTTTTCATTGTTGGGGCGACGATTGTTCCCGGTTCGGATGTCACGGTGACGGGCGTTGGCATCAATCCCACGAGAACCGGTCTGCTCGAAGTGATGAACCGAATGGGTGCCGACATTCAGTTGCTCAACCAGCGGGAGGAAGCAGGAGAACCGGTAGCAGATATCCGGGCGAAGGCGGCTCCGCTTCGCGGCGTGACGATCGGACCGGATCTGATTCCGCAAACCATCGACGAGTTTCCTATTCTATGCGTAGCGGCGGCAGTCGCGGAAGGTCAGACCGTCATTACCGGAGCGGAGGAGTTGCGAGTCAAAGAGAGTGATCGCATCGCGACTATGGCGACAGAGCTTCGGGCCATGGGGGCACAAATCACCGAGCGGTCCGATGGGCTGGCTGTGCAGGGAATTGGTCAGCCAAAGGCAAATGGGCGGTTGACGGCGACAAGCGGACAGAGTCATGGAGACCATCGCGTCGCCATGTCGATCGCGATCGCAGGCTTGACCGCGTCGACGGAGACCGTGATCCAGGACACGGATTGTATCGAGACATCGTTTCCTGGTTTCGATCGCAAGCTCTTGGAATTGTTGACGGACAGTCGTTGACCACTTTAATACGGCTCATTAGTAATGAGCTCTGCATAGAGAGAGGGATTCGATCGGATGATTGTAGCGATTGACGGACCAGCGGGGGTGGGCAAGAGTACCGTGGCCAAGCAACTGGCCTTTCGGTTGGGCTATTTGTATTTGGATACTGGTGCGCTTTATCGGGCGGTCGCCTGGGCGACATTGCGAAACGGATACGATCCAGCCGATGCCGATGCTGTGGCGGGACTCCTGCCGAACTTATCGATTCAGATGCAGTTCAAGAATGAAACCGTCACCGTTTCAGTCAACGGGAAGGACGTATCTGGAGAATTGAGAACGCCGGCCGTGTCCGCGGCTGCCTCAGTGGTGTCGGCAATTCCAGCCGTGCGAGCATGGCTTCTTCCGGTGCAGCAGCAGATCAGTCTGCAGGGCTCAGTGGTGGCGGAGGGCCGTGATATCGGCACGAAGGTCTTCCCGGCCGCGGAGGCGAAGTTTTTTCTCGAAGCCGATCCGACGGTCCGTGCAGAACGTCGGCATCGAGAACTGGTTGCGGCGGGTCATGGCGCAGCGATTGAACAAACGAGCGCTGAGTTAGCCGGACGCGACAACCGGGATCGGTCCCGCACTGTGGCGCCGCTCGTGCCGGCCGAAGACGCGCACCATATCGACACCTCGACATTGTCTGCGGAGGAAGTCGTCAATCAAATGCTGGCTGTTGTCGCGGCCAAGTTGTGAGTTCGGTCTGGTACGGTTTCCTCTGGGTGTTGGCACGGTTTGTTGCCTGGTTGTGCTTTCGCTATCGGGTCGTCGGAACGGTTCCTCGAACCGGCGGTCTGTTGATCGCAGCCAACCATGCGAGTTATTTCGACATTCCGTTGCTTGGTTGCGGAATGACGAGACGCGCCTGGTATTTGGGCCGCAGTGATTTGTTCCCCATCCCAGGATCGAAGGCGATTTTGCAATGGTTGGGTTGGATTCCACTGCGGTTAGGGCGCTTGGATCGCAAGGCTTTCGACAAGGCCATTGCCCTGATCAAGCAGGGGAAGGTGGTCGTCATTTTCCCCGAGGGAAGCAGGAGTCTGGACGGTCAACTTCAGGAGGCAAAACCGGGATTGGGGATGATTGTCGCACAGACCGGTTGCCCCGTTGTTCCGGCGTATTTGAAGGGGACGTTTGAGGTATTGCCTTCGGGAGCCAAGTGGCCGAGGTTTCGTCGGGTAACCGTGCGATTTGGGGAACCAGTGACCTTTCCCAAGGTAGAGCAAAACGGAGAGAACAAAAAGTTTTATCAGGACGTCAGTCAAACAGTGATGGAGCGGATTGCCGCACTGGGGGAGGTTGAGCCTCCCCACCATCGCGCAAGTGCCGGTGCTCGCAATGCTGAGTGAGTTCCGGTGTCATCCATATCAGCGCCCGACAGCAGTCGGAAGATTAGGATAGCCCATGAGTACGGTTTCGAAATCCAGTGAGCAGCAATTGGACCGCGATGCCTTGGCCGCCTTGTACGAGGAAACCTTCAAGAACCTCGAGGAGGGGACCATCACCGAGGGCCGCGTCGTGGCCTTGACCAAGGACAAAGTGGTCGTCGACATCGG
>DATIFR010000212.1:0-8769 GCA_035455145.1 Nitrospira sp. | reverse complement strand
GATAGGCTCATTCGCCATAACGAACTTTCGGAATACCAAAACCCGTGCCGCCCTGCCCGGCGCGGCAATCCATCTTTCTTGTCCACAGGGAGATCTCTGCAACTGGCGAGACTTCGATATCTCTGACGCGGCCAAGCTGGGCCGTGCCTTCTGCGCGACAACTGAAGACTAGGCTTCCGCACCAAAGAGATTCGGATACAGGAGAACGAAGGAAGAGATACAGGATCGTCGCTGAAGTAGGAGACTAATACGGGGGGCTGAGCAAACCTTGGTACCAATCCAACATCGGTTGGGCAAAGAACATCGACAGGAGCGCCCCGAGAACGAGGAACGGTCCGAACGGAATGTACTCGTCACGTTTCATGAGTCTCAATGCGATCAAGCTGATTCCGATAATCGAACCGGTGAGCGATCCGATCATGATCGTCAATAACGCTGGTTTCCATCCCAAGAATGCACCGATCATTGCCAGCAATTTTATATCGCCACCGCCCATCCCCTCCTTGCCGAACAGGTAGGGACTCGCCCAGGCAAGCGCCCAGAGGATGCCTCCCCCTATGGCCACACCCAAGAGGGAATTGAGCAACCCAACGGGCAAGACCGTCGCTGCACCGAGCAGACCCAGCACAATCCCTGGCATAGTCACCACATTGGGTATGATCTTGTGCGTCAAATCCGTTCCCGCCACAACCAGCAACGCCGAAAAGAGCAAGGCGTAAAGCACGGTCGTCCACGTTGGGCCGAAGGTCCAGAGAATGGCAAGATAGCCGGCGGCGTTGATCGCCTCGACGAACGGATAACGAATCGAGATCCGCTGCCGGCATGCCCGACAGCGACCAATCAGCCAGAGATAGCTCAGCACCGGAATATTGTCGTAGAACTCGATTGACTTCCCGCAAGATGGACAGTGGGAGCCGGGCCAGACGATCGATTTTCCGCGCGGAAGTCGGTAGATGCAGACGTTGAGAAAGCTCCCGATCAAGGCCCCAAGAGTGCCTGCGATCAGGTAGGAAAATCCATCAGCCATAGTACAAGATCCTGTCGAATGCTCCGTACGGATTGATCGGTACGGTCGATAACTGAATACGTATTTACACTAGGGCCATTATGCATTGATTTACATGGCCTTGAGGAGTTCCTATAATTCCGTCTCGTAGACGATCGGAAGGTTCTCCAGCAACTCCGCCTTCGGTTGAATTATAACGTAATACTCTCACGATCAAAGGAGAACAGGAAAGATGGCACGAACCGTCAAGGCAAAGTCCAAGACCTCTCTTGCTGACCTCGCTCCTCCACCACGAAAGAAACGGCCCGAATCGTTGACCAGCCGAGAACAGGAAATTCTCGAATTGATTTGGGCCGGGTTTAAGAACAAAGAAATCGGACAACGACTGAAGATCAGCGTGAAGACTGTCGAGGCTCATCGGGCCAATATGATGAAGAAGCTGCGCGTGTCGAACACGGCGCAGCTGCTGAAGACAGCCATTCAAGGCAACATGATCAGGATTCGATAGGCTTCGGGGCTTGCCGCTTCGCGTCGCGCTGCCGCACTCCTTCCAAGAGCACCCCGGCCACAGCTGCTGAGACGTTCAACGATTCGACGTTCCCCTTCATCGGGATGCTGATACGATCATCACATTGCTTCAGCACGCCGGGACGGATTCCCTCTCCTTCTCCTCCTAACACCAACGCGATCGGCCCCGTCATATCAATAGACGTGTATCGCGTCGGCGCCGTCGGCTCAACGCCGTAAACCCAGACTCCGGTCTCTTTCAATTCTTCAATCAGGCGGGAGAGATTACCGACCCTCGCTACCAGCATATGATCGAGCGCGCCGGCCGAGACCTTCGCGACAACGGAGGTCAGCCCCGCCGCGCGGCGTTCAGGGATAAAGACACCGTGTACACCGGTCGCCTCGGCGGTCCGCAAGACCGCGCCAAGGTTGTGAGGATCTTCGACACCGTCCAGAATGACAAGAAAAGGCGGCTCGCCGCGGAAACGGGCCCGCTCAAGAATCTCCTCCGCGCTGCTGTAAGCCTTGGCAGCAACATAGGCAATGACGCCCTGATGCCTTCCATCAGGCACCAACCGGTCAAACGCCGCCGGAGGTTCGATATGAACAGGAATATGCTTGGTCTTCGCGAGTTGGGCGAGATCGGCAAACTGTCGGTCGGCTCGGAGAAGAAGCAGACGTTGAAGGGGACGTGTCCCTGCTTTCAATGCCTCCCGGACTGCATGCAGCCCGTAGAGCAACTCAGGCTGACTATCGCTTCCAGCGACTGGTACCATCGGGCTTGTCCTCGATGATGATGCCTTGGGACGCGAGTGACTTACGGATCTCATCAGCCCTTGCGAAATTCCTCTCCTTTCTTGCATCAAGACGCTCCGCAACTAATCGTTCGATCTGCTCATCCGAGAGTTTACTCTGAGCCGATAGCTGACCGGACGTAGCTTTGGCCTCAACACCGGTAAGGCCAATGGCTTGTTCACCAAACTGCCACTTGTCTAACTGGAACAAACCCAACACTGCACCGAGTGATCGAAATGCTTGGCGCGCGGCTTGCCTGCCTTGCGTCGAAAGCCCAACCCCCAGCAATTTATTCACGTCACTACGAAGCGTTTGGAAGGCTGCAAGTGCAACGGGTGTGTTCAGATCATTCGACATGGCTCCCTCAAATGCACGCCTCGTCTCATCCACGCGAGTGTGCAGTTGCGCCTCACCCGATTCCGCTCCCTGCCCCGGTTCGGCTAATCGATTGAAGAGATCGTAGAATCCGTTCAACGCATTCTTCGCCTCTTTCAAGCTCTGATCGGAAAAGTCAAGCGGACCTCGATACTGGGTTGAGAGGAGGAAATAGCGCAACACTTCTCCCGTAATCTCGTCTGACCACTCCGACTTCTCGAAAATCTCTCGAATGGTGAAGAAGTTTCCCAGCGACTTCGACATCTTTTCCTGATTGACCTGCACAAAACCGTTGTGGATCCAATAGCGGGCAAACTCTTTCCCGGTCGCCCCGCATGACTGTGCGATCTCATTCTCATGGTGCGGGAAAATCAGATCCATCCCTCCGCCGTGGATATCGAACGTCTCGCCCAGGTGTTTGATAGACATTGCCGAGCATTCAATGTGCCAGCCGGGGCGCCCAGCTCCCCAGGGACTGGGCCATGAAGGCTCACCGGGCTTGCTGCTTTTCCACAACGCAAAATCCATCGGGTGTCGCTTGCGCTCATCGACGTCCACACGAGCGCCGGCCTGCAGATCTTCGAGCTTGCGTTTGGATAGTCGTCCGTAGGCCGGATACTTATCGACCTGGAAATACACGTCCCCGTCGACCTGATAGGCCAATCCCTTCTTGATTAATGTCTCGGTGATGCCGACGATCTCGGCCATGTGCTCCGTGGCCTTGGGCTCCTTCGTCGCCCGCTTGATCCCGAGCTTGCCCATGTCCTGGTAGTAGGCGCCGATGAATTCCGATGTGATGGCGTCGCAGGACACGCCCCGCTCATTTGCCCGCTTGATAATCTTGTCGTCGACGTCGGTGAAGTTCTTGACGAAGTCGACCTGGTAGCCGCTGTATTCCAAATAACGCCGGAGCACATCGAACACGAGTGCGCTCCGCGCATGGCCGATGTGGCAGTAGTCATAGACGGTCACGCCGCAAACGTACATCCGGACCCGCTTCGGCTCGATCGACGTAAACGGTTCCTGCCTGCCCGTCAGCGTGTTGAAAAATGTCAGCATGGCGACCTAGGACCCCGGCGTGAGACTGCGTTTTGGCCAATGCGACCAGAGGAAATACCCGGCGGCGAGGGCGAGGAACAGGCCGATGACGATATCGAACTGGTGAAAATAATCCCGCAGATGCTCCCACTCTTCTCCCATCTTCACTCCGATATAGGCCAGGAGATAACACCAGGGGAGCGCGCCGACAAAGGTGAAGATCACAAAGCGCGGGAAATTCATGCGAGCGACGCCGGCCGGCAGAGAAATAAAGGTGCGCACAACCGGCAGCATGCGGCTGAAAAATACGGCAGCCTCGCCGTACTGCGCGAACCACCGATCAGCCATTTCGAGATCCTTGTGCGAGATCAACATATAGGGCCCGTAGCGCTCGACGAACGGCCGGCCACCCCACACTCCGGCATAGTACGCGACAATTGATCCGACTACGTTACCGATCGCGCCGGCCAACGTCACGCCCAGCATCGTGAATTGCCCCGTCGTGACCAGATAGCCGGAAAACGGCATGATGATTTCGCTGGGCAATGGAATGCAGGCGCTCTCGATCGCCATCGTCAAGAGAATGCCGGTGTAGCCAAATGTCGAGATCGTATTGATCACGAACCGACTGAGGATTGTAATGATGGCCTCGATCAAATTTCCCATGCCGCCTCAGTGCCTCTCTCTTCGTTTTTTGGCCTTCGAGGAAGCCATCCGTTTCGAGCTTCCTCGAATGGCAGATTCCCAAGTCCGCAGCTGATCCAAGACGCCGTAGTGCGTGCTGTCCAGGTGGATGGGCGTGAGCGATACCGCGCCTTCCTCGATGGCTTCATGATCAGCATCTTTGCTTCGACTCCAGGACACGCGAGTACCGGCAATCCAATAATAGGTCCGGCCGTGCGGATCAACTTTTTCGATAATCGGGTTTTCGAATCGCCTCCTGCTTAAACAGGTTACGCGGACATCCGTAATGGCCCGTATCGTGCGATGCGGAACGTTCAAGTTGATGAGGGTTTCATCCGGTAAGCCGCGCTGGAGGATCAGCCTCGCAACCCGCATGGCATAGTGCGCACCGGTCGCAAATTGAAACTGATCGCGCCCCTCCTGCGAAACCGCCATTGACGGCACGCCCAGAATCGTTCCCTCCACGGCAGCCGAAACCGTCCCCGAATACAGCACGTCGTCGCCGAGGTTCACCCCTTTATTGATCCCTGATACCAACAGATGAGGCCGCCGGGGCATGATGTTGAGCAGCGCGAGGTTCACGCAGTCCACGGGAGTGCCGTTGATGGCATAGACCCGTTTCCCCACTTGCTGGACCCGAAGCGGCTTGTGCAGCGTCACGGCATGGGCGACCGCCGTGCGTTCACGATCCGGCGCGATCACCCACACCTCGCCCAATTTGGCCAAGCACTTGGCGAGGATGGTCAAGCCTGGAGACTGAATCCCGTCATCGTTGGTGATAAGAATGCGCGGTCGTATGTGGGACATAAAAAAAGCTGCCCCTGGCAGCTCGCTGTGTCAGAACCGACAACCAAGTGCTGAGTACTGAATGCCCAAATTATCTCTGCTTCTCAGCACTCAAGACTCAGCACTGTTGAGATTGGTCGGGGCGAGCCGATTTGAACGGCCGACCACTCGCACCCCAAGCGAGTACGCTACCGGGCTGCGCCACGCCCCGACGTGTGCTTCCTGTACTGTAATCTTGTGCATTGTCGCCTCGAACGCTGGTCAATTGCAACCGGTTGGGAAAGAGACTCCGCGGCTTCGGTGGATCATGAGTGAGACTCAAGAATTTTCAAGATGGCCTGTAAATTCCCGCGCAGCTTCTGAGCCAATTCCTTCGGCTTGAGACGCTGGACCGACACGCGGCCACGACGCGCCCAATATCGTTTCACGCCTTCAAGCGTATGCCCTTCTTCATACAGCATCCGTTTGACTTCCAGCACTGTCTCGATATCGCGTCGCACATAGAGGCGCTGGTTCCCTCGACTTTTCTTTGGCTTGAGAAAGGGAAATTGCGATTCCCAAAACCTCAGCACGTAGGCGGGAAGCTTCGTCATCTGACTCACTTCGCCGATTTTGTAGAAGACTTTGCTACCCAGCCTGGGTTCATTCCCCATTGACCGGTCCTCGTGGCGGGAGTTGATACAGGTGAGCGAACGCTGTTACGAGTTGACGTACTTCTTGAACACTTGACTGGGACGGAAGGTGACGACACGACGGGGCGTGATGCCGATTTCTTCGCCGGTCCGCGGATTCCGGCCCTTCCGTGCGCCCTTGCTCCTGACGACAAAATTTCCGAATCCTGCGATCTTCACCGAATCTCCCTTTTGCAACACGGCTTTCAGCATGTTGAGCACAAGCTCGACGATATCGGCTGCTTCATTCTTGGAAATGCCGACCTGTTTATAGATTTCATTCGCGATATCCGCCTTTCTCATGCTCTCCCCCCTTGCGCAACCTGAACAGCGTCGGCTGAAATGTCCGTCATTCCGCCTGACACGAGAGACACTTTTACCATAAGTTACGTGAGGTTAGAGGGGCTGTCAAGAATTAATTCGAGGGGGAGGTTCTTTGAGCCTAGCGATCGGAGGCCAGGAGCTTGTACTCGATGCTATCAGCCAGGGCCTGCCAGCTGGCCTCCATGATGTTCTCGGAGACCCCGACGGTGCCCCACTTGTCTTTATGGTCGCCCGATTCAATCAACACCCTCACCTTTGACTCGGTCCCACGATTGGCCGAGAGCACGCGCACCTTATAATCGAGCAATTTGACCTCGCGAAGCTGAGGATAGAATTTTTCCAAGGCCTTACGAAGCGCATGGTCGAGGGCATTGACCGGCCCAGCTCCCACCGCCGCGGCATGTTCGACCGCCTCGCCTACCTTTACCATCACAGTGGCTTCCGAAGTCGAGCCTCCATGGTCTTGCTTTTTCTCAACAATGACCCGGAAACCCAGCAACTGGAACGAGGGAGTATGGGTACCCATCGCCTTGCGCATGAGCAGTTCAAACGAGCCCTCTGCCCCTTCGAATTGGTACCCCTCGTTCTCCCGCTCCTTTAGCGTCGCCATCAGTTCCTGGACTTTCGAATGGTCCTTATCCAGTTTGATGCCATAGGCTTCGACTTTCTCCAATAACCCGCTTCGGCCTGCATAATCCGACACCAACATGCGCTGGCGGTTGCCGACCAGCGCCGGCACGATGTGTTCGTACGTGGCCGGGTTCTTGAGCACGGCATGGATATGGACGCCGCCCTTGTGCGCGAAGGCCGAATCCCCGACATAGGGCTGGTGTTTGTTGGGCATCAAATTCGCGATCTCCGTGACGAATCCCGATACTTCCTTGAGATGAGTCAGCCGTTCCCCTAATGCAGGACGCTTCATCTTCAACTGGAGATTGGGAATGATCGAGCAAAGATTGGCGTTGCCGCACCGCTCACCGATCCCGTTGATCGTCCCCTGAACTTGCACCACGCCCATTTCAATCGCCACGAGCGAGTTCGCGACAGCCATTTCACAATCGTTATGCGCATGGATGCCAAGCGGCACCGGGCACTCTCGCTGGACGACCTTGCAGATTTCCTTGATCTCCCAGGGCATCGTCCCGCCGTTGGTATCGCAGAGAATCACGCGTTCGGCCCCGGCCTCCACCGCCCGCCTGATGGTTTCGAGCGCATAGTCCGGATTGGTCTTGTACCCGTCGAAAAAATGTTCGGCATCGTAGAACACGCGCCGATGCTTCGAGAGGAGATGCGCCACGGAGTCCCCGATGATCTCGAGGTTCTTGGCCAGGGCGATCCCCAGCGCATCAGTGACGTGAAGCGACCAGGACTTTCCGAACAGCGTAATGACCTTGGTTTCTGCATCCAGCAGGGCCTGGATGTTCGGATCCTTCTGGACTGGATTGCTCGCTTTTCTCGTCGAGCCGAACGCCACCACCGTCGCATGCGTCAAGGGAGTCTCTTTGATCATCCGGAAGTACTCGATATCTTTCGGATTGGCACCGGGCCAGCCGCCTTCGATGAAGTGGACCCCCAGTTCATCCAACCGCTGCGCCACGCGGACTTTGTCTTCGGCGGAAAAACTGACGTCTTCGGCCTGAGCTCCGTCGCGCAGCGTCGTATCGTAGATCTCCAATAGCGCGGATTTCGCTGGGGACGGCACAGCCGCGGAGGCCGAGCGGACTGAAGACTTGCCGGTTGGGGTGCGTGAACGAGACGCTTTTTTCGCCATGGGAGAGAGGGTAACAGGAGCAGGGCGAGCCTGTCGAGGCTCAAATCATGACGTCATTATTTGGCCGAACGGTCCCCGGTTGGCGCCTGATCCAGGCCGAACGCGGCATGGAGGGCGCGCATAGCCAATTCCAGATACTTCTCGTCGATGACACAAGAAATCTTGATCTCGGAGGTGCTGATCATCATGATGTTTACGCCTTCCCTCGATAACACTTCGAACATCTTCGCGGCCACCCCCGAGTGGGAACGCATCCCGACGCCGACTAACGAAACCTTGGCGATGGCTTCCGTGACCGAAACCGACTTGGCCCCGATGTCTTTCGCGACATCCTGAATGATCGGCATCGCCCTCTTCACGTCGACGCGAGGAATGGTAAAAGAAAAGTCCGTCAGCGACGCGTGACTCACATTTTGAATGATCATGTCGACTAATATGTTGGCCTTCGCGACCGGCCCCAGGAGCGCTGCAGCGATTCCTGGCTTGTCCGGCACGCCGACGACCGTGATCTTCGCCTGGTTCCGGTCGCCCGTGACACCCGACACTGCAACGGCTTCCATGTCTTCATCTTCGCGTGTCACAAGCGTTCCCTTTCCTTCTTTGAAGCTGGAATTGACCTCCAGCGGCACATTGAACTTGGCCGCGAATTCGACGGAGCGGCTCTGCAACACCTTGGCGCCCAGACTCGCCATCTCCAACATTTCCTCGTAGGAAATCTTGTCGATCCGCCTGGCCGACGGCACGATGTTCGGGTCCGTCGTATAGACCCCGTCGACATCGGTGAAAATGACGCAGCGATCCGCCTTCAAGGC
>DATIFR010000211.1:0-11301 GCA_035455145.1 Nitrospira sp. | reverse complement strand
GATCGTCTCTATCAAATCGACCCGGTTCCGTTCAAAGCGGCCTTGCTCAGCGCGAAGGCGAAGGTGGCTCAGGCTGAGGCGCGACTGGTGCAGGCCAAGCAAAATCTTGCCCGCGTGAAGCCTCTCCTGGCAGAGCAGGCGGTGAGCCAGAAGGACGTTGATGATGGAGTCGCCGAAGAGCTGGCGGCAGCGGCGGCGCTGGACGGGGCGAAGGCCGATCTGGTCAAGGCAAAGTTCGACTTTGATAACACCTTTATCATCGCTCCGATTAACGGGATGATTGAACGGACTCGAGTTTACGAAGGACGCTTGGTTTCGGCCCAGACCGATCTCCTCACGATCGTTCATCAGATCGACCCCATGTACGTCACCGTCAGCGCCCCCGAAAGCTTTCTCTTGAAGCGGCGACGGGACATTGCGGCGAAGAGGATTGAACACCCGGGTGTGTACCAGCTCCGGGGCACGATCATCTTTTTGGATAGCACGACGTATCCCCATGAAGGAGTTCTGGATCTACTCGATGTAGGCATGCGCACCGAGACAGGATCCAGGCCAGCACGGGTCACGTTCCCCAATCCAGACCAGATCCTGGTTCCCGGACAGTTCGTCACGGTTCGCTTCAAAGGCACGGTAAAAACCGGGGCCATCTTGGTTCCCCAACGAGCGGTCCAGCAGGGACCGAAGGGACCCGTACTGTTTGTGGTCTTGGCTGACGGCAAGGTGGAGGTCCGCGATGTCCAAGCCACCAGCTGGCAGGGCAACCAGTGGCTCATCGAAGAGGGACTGCAAGCAGGAGAATTGGTGGTGGTGGACGGATTCCAACGAATTGTGCCAGGAGCTCCGGTCAAACCGGTTTCGTCTAGCGTCGCCGAGGCCACCCCGGTGGACCAGCCTGCGGCCACGAAGACGGAGCCGACAAAGTGATCTCGCATTTCTTCATCGACCGACCGATCTTCGCCTCGGTCCTCTCCATCATCATTGTGGTGGTAGGGTTGGTGTCTTTGAATGCCCTTCCGATCGCGCAGTTTCCGGAAATTACGCCACCGGTTGTCCAAATCGAGGCCGACTATCCCGGTGCGAGCGCAGAGGTGGTCGCTGACTCGGTGGCGCGTACTATCGAAGTGCAGCTCCCGGGCATTGACAATCTCCTCTACTACGACTCCACCAGCACCAATGATGGCCACATGACCATCCGGCTCACCTTCGAGATCGGGACGGATGTGGACATCGCGCAAGTCCAGACCCAGAACCGGGAAAAGCTGGCGGAACCGCAGATCCCGGATGAGGTGATTCGCCAAGGCATCAGCGTGAAAAAAGTCTCGCCGGATCTTCTGGCAGTCATCGCGCTGAGTTCAACCGACCCCAGACACGACACGGTCTTTCTCTCCAACTACGCCATTCTCCGAGTGATCGACAATCTCAAACGGCTCAAAGGCGTGGGAGATGCCTACGTGTTCGGGCAGCAGAACTACTCGATGCGGTTGATCCTGGATCCAGTTCGGATGGCGCAGCTGAGCCTCACCCCGACCGATATTGCCAATGTCGTCCGCGAGCAGAATCGGGACTTTCCAGCCGGCACCATTGGGCGGGAGCCAGCGACCAAAGGCACAGAACTGACGATTCCAGTGATGACGCTGGGCCGTCTCACGGACGTGAAGGACTTCGAGGAGATGATTGTCCGGGCGCTGCCCAATGGGTCGATGATCCGTCTGAAAGACATCGCGAAGGTTGAGCTGGGAGCGCAATCGTACACACTCGAAGGGCGATGGAACGGGAAGCCCAATGTGTTTCTCCTGACATTCCTGTCACCGGGAGCCAACGCCCTCGATAGCGTAAAACGGATTCGCAAGGAGATGGGGGAGGTAGCCAAGAGTTTTCCGCCCGGAGTGTCGTGGGACGTTCCATACGACACGACCAGATTCATCGAGGTGTCTATTGAAGAGGTCGTCAAGACCTTGGGTGAAGCGATGATCTTGGTCGTCTTGGTCGTGTATCTCTTTCTCCAAAGCTGGCGCACCACCCTGATTCCCGGCGTGGCGGTGCCGGTCTCACTGATCGGCACCTTTGCCGGCATGCAGGCCCTCGGGTTTTCCATCAACACCTTGACCCTCTTCGGCATGATTCTGGCGATCGGACTGGTCGTCGATGACGCGATCATTGTGGTTGAGAACGTCGAGCGCCACATGGAGGAAGAACGTTGCTCATCCAAGGAAGCCGCCAAGAGGGCCATGACCGAAGTCACCGGGCCCGTGATCGCTATCGTCCTCGTGCTCTGCGCCGTATTCGTACCGGTGGGCTTCCTGGGCGGCATCACCGGCCAGCTCTACAAGCAATTTGCGATCACCATTGCGATGTCCGTGACGATCTCAGGATTTGTCGCCCTCACGCTCAGCCCGGCCCTCTGCGCCCTCGTCTTGAAGCCGGGAGGCAAGGGCCAACGCACAGGCTTTTTTGCGCTTTTCAACAGGCTCTTCGCATGGACGCAGAATCGCTACACGGCCAGCGTGGCGGGCGCCCTCAAACGGTCAGGGCTTGTTTTGGCGGTGTTCGGAGTGCTCATGGTGTTCGTGTTCGGTCTGTTCAGAGTGATCCCTTCAAGCTTTTTGCCGGAGGAAGATCAGGGCTATTTCATCACCATGTTCCAGCTTCCGGACGGAGCGTCCAAGCAGCGGACCGATGCCGTCCTGAGCAAGGTGGAGCACTATTTCCTCGCGAATTCCGCGATCCATTCGACGGATGCGATGTCCGGCCTCAACTTCATCTTCAACACGCGGGGGCCCAATACAGCCACAATGTTTGTGCCGTTGCACCTCTGGAATCAACGGAAGGAACCGCACCAACATGTGAAAGCCCTGATTGGTGCAGCCTACGGAGAATTTGCGAAGATCCCCGAGGCGCTCATCCTGGCCTTCAACGCGCCTTCCATCAGAGGGCTCGGCGCGACGGGAGGCTTTTCCTTGCAACTGCAGGACCCTAGCGGAGGAGACTTCAAGAAGTTCGCCGCCGTAGTTCAGGACTTCCTCGCCAAGGCCAGGAAGGACCCGGCCATCGGCGCAATCGGCACGAGTTTTCGCGTGAGCTCTCCCCGACTCTATGCGCATGTGAACCGGGAGCGCGCGAAGGCGTTGGGGGTTCCCATTGCCGAGGTCTTCGATACCCTGCAGGCCTTTTTCGGCAACCTCTACGTGAATGACTTCCTGAAATTCGGTCGTGTCTATCGGGTACAAACGGAAGCAGAGGCCCAGTATCGATCCAAACCCGAGGATATTTCCAAGATTTATGTGCGCGCTCTGAGTGGACAGGGACCATCCATGATTCCGCTCGACACGGTGGTCACGACAGAGTACACGAGCGGACCGGACCCGGTGACGCATTTTAACGGATTTAACACCGCCTTGGTGCTGGGTACTGCCGCCCCGGGATACAGCTCCGGCCAGGTACTCGATGCGCTGGATCGGGTGGCGAAAGAAGTCTTGATCCCCCAGGGCTATGGTGCCGACTGGAGCGGGATCTCATACCAAGAACGTTTGGTGGGACGACAATCGATTTATGCGTTCGCATTCGGACTCCTGATGGTGTTTCTCGTGCTGGCCGCTCAGTACGAGAGCTGGACCGTTCCCTTCGCCGTGATCCTCGCCGTGCCGTTCGGCGTCTTCGGAGCCTTGCTCGCCGTGTGGCTTCGCGGCTTGAGCAATGACATCTATTTTCAGATTGGGCTGGTCACGCTGATCGGCCTCGCGGCGAAGAACGCGATCCTGATCGTGGAGTTCGCCAAGCATCGCCACGAGGCCGGCATGTCGCCGAGGGAGGCGGCCGTCGAAGCCGCCAAGCTCCGCTTCCGCCCAATCATCATGACATCGATGGCATTCATCCTTGGTGTGTTGCCGCTGGTTGTCGCGACCGGTGCGGGGGCTGCCAGCCGGCAATCGATCGGGACTGGCGTGTTCGGCGGGATGCTTGCAGCGACCTTCTTGGCCATTTTCTTCGTGCCGCTCTTTTTCGTCCTGGTGCGGAAGTTCAGTCGGGGTAGCGCAAGCCACGCACTAGTGGTCGGAACCGGAGAGGAGCGCGCGATACCGCCCCAGTCATCAGCGGAAGGAGAACATTGATATGCGTGGCCTATGCCTGGTAGCGCTTTCGGTGCTGTTGGTCTCCTGTGCCATGGGGCCGGACTATTCTCGCCCCGACATTCCCACCTCCGACTCCTTTCGCATGGCCGGGGAAGGAAAAGACTTACCCTCCCTCGCCAATGCGCCTTGGTGGGAACTCTATCATGACGAAGAGCTCCAAAAGTTGATCCGTATCGCGCTGGAGGAGAACAAGGATCTTAAGCGGAGCGTCGCGACAGTTGATGAGTTCGCCGCGCGAGCGCTTATCGCCAAAACCGACTTTGCCCCTCAGATGAATGCAACGGTCAATGCGCCGACCTTCGGCAACACGAAGAATATTGCCTTCCCCGGGTTCCCCAACCCGTTCAATTACTATGCGCAGGGGAATCTTGCCTGGGAGCTTGATATCTGGGGACGGATCCGTCGTTCCAACGAAGCTGCTCTCGGCGATTTATTGGCCAGGGAAGAGAACCGACGAGCCCTCATCGTGCAAATCGTGGGCGGGGTGGCCCAGGGCTATTTCGATCTTCGGCAATTCGACATGCAATTGGACATCGCCATGCGCACGCTGCAGGCCTGGGAAGAATCGGTGAGAATCGGCCAGGCGCGGCTCCGGCAGGGGCTCACCAATCGGCTGGATGTCGACCAATTCGAGGCCGAGCGGGAAAATGCCGCGGCTCGCATCGCGGAGCTGAAGCGTCAGATGGTTCAAAAAGAAAATGAGCTCAGCGTGCTGCTGGGGAGGAATCCCGCCCAAATCTCCAGGGGTCGGTCGCTCACCGAGCAGGTGATGCCACCAGTAGTGCCAGCTGGCCTCCCTTCCGAACTGCTCCAACGCCGGCCCGATGTGGTCCAGGCGGAGCAAGGCCTAGCAGCGGCGACGGCCAGGATCGGCATGGCTAAGGCAGACCGCTTTCCCAAGCTCAGCATCACCGGCATTCTGGGTGTAGCCAGTCCACAATTGACCCAACTTGTGGCCAACGAGACCTTCTTCGGTGTTGCAGGCCCCAGCTTGACCGGACCATTGTTCAATGCACAGATTTTAGGCTTCCAACAGAAAGCGGCCGAAGCCCAAGCCAGACAGGCTTTAGCCCAATACGAACAGACGATCCTCGTCGCCTTCAGGGAAGTCGATGACGCGTTGGTAGGGGTCAGCACCGCTCGTGAGCAGGCTGCCGCCCAGGAACGGCAGGTCAATGCCCTGCGGTCGGCCTTGCGGCTCGCCAATCTGCGATATCAAGGCGGCCTGGCGAACTACTTGGACGTCCTCATTGCTCAGCGGAGCCTTTTTGATGCGGAATTGGCCCTTGCCGCCACCCATCGTCTCCATTTGGTGTCAGTGGTCCAACTGTACAAGGCGCTTGGAGGCGGCTGGTCGCCCGACAAGGATCAAGTGAAGGACGACGGGAAAGGGTAGCCACGCTCATGGAAAAACCCGCGACGACAGCATCTCCAATTCATGAACTGATCGCCCGGCGCTGGAGCCCTCGCGCGTTTTCGGATCAGCCAGTCGAAGCAGTCAAGTTGCGCAGCCTGTTCGAAGCGGCTCGGTGGGCGCCTTCTTCCAACAATGAGCAACCTTGGCGGTTTCTTGTTGCCATCAAGGAACAGGAGGAAGATTTTGCCCGGCTTCTTGCCTGTCTGTTGGAAGGGAACCGCAAGTGGGCCTACCGTGCCCCGGCACTGATCCTTTCCGTTGCGAGCCTGAACTTTGAAGAGAATGGAAAACCGAACAGGCACGCGTTTCACGACACAGGAATGGCAGTGGAGAATCTCGTGTTGCAGGCAACCGCATTGGGACTCTTTGCACACCAGATGGCCGGCTTCGACGTGGAGAAAGCTCGCGCGGACTGCTCCATCCCGCTGGGTTTCGATCCGGTCGCGATGATCGCCGTCGGATATCCGGGCGACCCCGCTGTCCTTCCTGACTATCTGCGCGAGCGGGAAGTCAAGCCTCGTGACCGTCAGCCGGCCGACGACTTTGTGTTCTCGGCGCACTGGGGCCGTAGATCACCGTTGATCGGGTAACAGATGGTCCTTCAGGTATCCGCAACCAGACACCTTGCTCGGGTCGATCCGGTCATGCGCCGGCTCATTCACGAGATCGGCCGCTTTACGTTGATGCAGCGGGTCGGGCGATCGCCGTTCGAATCGCTGGCGCGCGCGATCGCCTATCAGCAGCTCCACGACAACGCTGCGGAAAGTATTCTGCGCCGGTTCGTCGCATTGTTTCCCGGCCGGCGGTTTCCCCGTCCCGCCGAGGTGCTCGGGGCGAACGTCCGCGCCATGAGACGCGCGGGATTCTCGCGGGCGAAAGTGGCGGCGCTGCGTGATCTGGCCACCAAAGCGCTCGAGGGAACGGTCCTCACAACTCGTGTGATCACGCAGCTCACTGATGAGGCCATTATCGAACGGCTGATCGAGGTGCGAGGTGTCGGACGGTGGACGGTCGAGATGCTGCTGATCTTCCAATTGGGCCGGCCGGATGTCCTGCCGGTCCACGACTTCGGTGTCCGCAACGGGTTTCGCATTGCCTACGGGCGCCGCAGCATGCCGACGCCGAAAGAAGTGTTGCACTACGGAGAACGCTGGAAGCCCTATCGAACCGCCGCCTCCTGGTATCTGTGGCGCGCGGTCGATCGCTCGAAGAACGGGAAGTCGGCTCCCGGCGTCACCGTATAAAGGCTGGTCCCATGGCCGACCGAAAGAAACGACTCGACGCGAATGTGGCGGGGAACTTTTATGTCGATTCCACCTGTATTAACTGCGACACCTGCCGGCAACTTGCGCCGAACAGTTTTGAAGAGATCGGCGAGTATTCGGCCGTAACCATCCAGCCGCAAGGCGACAGACAGGTCCAGCAGGCGTATCAGGCCTTGCTGGCCTGTCCGGTCGGTTCGATCGGGACAGAACAGGGGGATCGCGCACGAGTGCAAGCCGCGATGGCGAGTTTCCCTCTGCGCCTCGACGAGAACGTGTACTATTGCGGGTTCAACTCGGAGAAATCCTTCGGCGCCAACAGTTATTTCGTTCAA
This sequence comes from Nitrospira sp., assembly GCA_035455145.1. GTDB lineage: Bacteria > Nitrospirota > Nitrospiria > Nitrospirales > Nitrospiraceae > Nitrospira_C. The sequence continues at coordinate 4,157 of DATIFR010000211.1, read as the reverse complement.
CATCCGGAGGGCAACTGGCTCATCGATTCGCCCCGCTATATCAAGCATCTCGTCGAGATGTTCGAGCGACGGGGCGGCATCAGGAACATCTTCTTGACCCATGAAGACGACGTGGCGGACGCAGCGATGTATGCGAAACGCTTCGGGGCCCGGCGGATCATTCACCGGGCGGATGCGCACGCAATGCCGGATGCGGAATGGATCGTGGACGCCACGGAGCCGGTTCTGCTCGCTCCGGAGTTCCACATGATTCCTGTCCCGGGCCACACGCCCGGCAGCAGCGTGCTACTCCATCAGAGCCGGTTCTTATTTTCCGGCGATCATCTCTGGTGGGAATCGGACCGCCGGCAACTGGGCGCCCCCAGAGAGCTGGTCTGGAACCATGACGAGCTCATGCGTTCCATCGAGAAACTTCTCGACTACCGGTTCGAATGGATTCTGGCGGGGCACGGCGACCGCACGCATTTGGTCCAGGAACAACTTCGCACAAAGGTCCAAGAGCTTCTTGAACGGCGACGTTCTTCCGTGCGGACATGAGCGAATACATCTTTCACAGCAATGCAGAATATCGTGAACTCGGCTGGCTGTGATTGATCGAAGCGGTCGTCGATACCGACACGATCGACCTGCTGGAGGAAACCCGACAGAAGGAGGAGTTCTATGGCCTCACTCAGCGGAAAGGTTGCGATCGTCACGGGGTCGTCCAGCGGGATCGGCCGGGCGATCGCGGAACGGTTGGCGGAACAAGGCGCAATCGTCGTCGTGAATTATTCCAAGAGCCATGAGAAAGCGCAGCAAGTGGTAATGGGTATTCAGGGCGAGGGCGACAGAGCCATCGCCATGCAAGCCGACATGAGCCAGGTGGCCGATGCGCGTGGACTCGTGGCCGAAACGATGAAGCACTTCGCGCGGTTGGATATTCTGGTGAACAATGCCGGGAAATTCATGCCGAAGCTGCTGGCAGACATGACCGAAGCGGAATTCGACCACGTGTTCGCGTTACACGCCAAGGGACCATACTTTGCCATGCAAGAGGCCGCAAAGGTCATGAAGGACGGCGGCCGGATCGTGAATATTTCGACCTCCGGCACGCAGAGGGTGTTTCATGGGGCGACGGCGCATCTCGGCAGCAAGGCCGCGCTGGAACAGTACACGAAGGGTTTGGCGCTGGAGCTCGCTCCGCGAAACATTACGGTCAATACCGTCTCACCGGGGATAACGGACACAGGGGTGTTGACGGAGCAGTATCGGCAATTCGGGTTACAGGTGTCGCCGTTCAAACGACTCGGGACACCAAAAGACGTTGCCGATGTGGTGGCCTTCCTTGTGAGTGAGGAGGCGCGGTGGCTCACAGGGCAGAATATCCAGGCCGGCGGCGGCATGGTCATGTGACAGGATGTTGAAAAAGACCGCCAGCGGCGTTCTCACGTCGATCAGAGGCATAACGTACTAAGGAGCTTCCTTGAGGCAAAGTAACTATCCGCTCGCATGTGATCGAAGCGAGCGGTTCAAGCGAAGCTTGGTATGTACCTCCTCGCCGCCTCGCTCGCTGCGGCCTTCCCGCGGAAGGGCGCGCCGTGGCGCGCCGGGGTTGGGCGGGTGTGAACAGTGGTCCTTTTGAACATCCGGGTAGGGAGGAAGATCATGAATGAAAAGAAAATTATTGCGGTGGTCGGTGCAACCGGCGCGCAAGGCGGCGGGCTCGTCCGGGCGATCATGAGCGATCCCGGCAGCGGCTTTATTGCTCGCGCGTTGACCAGAGATGTGAAGGCTGACAAAGCCAAAGCCCTGGCCAAGCTGGGAGCGGAGGTGGTGGCGGCCAATCTCGACGATGTCGAAAGCCTGAAGCGCGCCTTCGCCGGCGCCTACGGCGTGTTCTGTCTGACGAACTTTTGGGAGCATTTCTCGCCGGAGAAAGAATATGCCCAGGTGAAGGCCCAGGCGGAAGCCGCGAAACAGGCATCCGTGCAGCATGTGATCTGGTCGACGCTGGAGGATACGAGACAATGGGTTCCGCTCTCGGATACCTCCATGCCAACGCTGATGGGGAAGTACAAGGTTCCCCATTTTGATGCCAAGGGCGAAGCCGATCAGGAGTTTACCAAGCTGGGCGTTCCGACGACGTTTCTCCTGACCTCATTCTATTGGGACAACATGATTTTCTTCGGGATGGGGCCGAAAAAGGGTCCGGACGGCGTGTTGGCGTTTACCCTGCCGATGGGCGACAAGAAACTGCCGGGTATTGCCGCTGAGGATATCGGCAAATGTGCGCTGGGGATCTTCAAGAAGAGCCGTGAGTACATCGGAAAACGGATCGGGATTGCCGGCGAACATCTGACCGGTGCAGAGATGGCCTCGGCGATGAGCAAGGCATTCGGGCAGCCCGTGCGGTACAACGACGTGTCGCCGGAGGTCTATCGGGGCCTTGGTTTTCCCGGCGCCGATGATCTCGGCAACATGTTTCAGTTCAAACACGATTTCAATGACGTGTTCTGCGGTCCGCGCAATCCCGCTGTGGCGCGCGGCCTGAATCCTGCCCTGCAAACCTTTGAGCAGTGGCTCGCTGAGCATAAGAATCGGATTCCCCTCACTTAACGATGAGATGACAAAGGAGTGACGATGGCACGACAGAATATTTCGACCGGAGGTCCCTGGGAAGACAAGATCGGCTATTCACGCGCGGTGCGCACCGGTTCATCTGTATACGTATCGGGCTCGACGGCAATGACGCCTTCCGGGCTGGTCGGCAAGGGCGATCCCTACGCGCAGACCATACAGACCTTCAAGACCATTGAAGCCGCGCTGAAGCAGGCAGGGGCGTCGCTTAACGACGTCGTTCGGACACGCATCTACATGGCCAACATCGATCAGTGGCAGGAGGTAGGCCGGGCGCACGGTGAAATCTTCGGAAACATCCGGCCCGCCACAACCATGGTCGAAGTCAATCGCTTGATTGATCCGGACATGCTGGTCGAAATCGAGGCGGATGCGATCATCTCCGGCTGAGTGTCTCACGGGCATGCTCAACCGACTGTTCAGCTGGATCGATCGCAACGTCCTCTCGCTGGGCCGGGACATGCGGTTGTCCTACCTGCCGCCGCTCATGGTCTACATGGCCTACGGCATCTCCGGCCTTACCGGTATCGTCGGCACGTTCTTCGTCAAAGAATATTTGGGCCTCTCCGCATCCTTCCTCGCCGCGCTCGGATTCTGGGCCGGCATTCCCTGGGCACTGAAGATGCCCATCGGCCATACGGTCGATCTCCTGTGGCGCTGGAAAAGCTGGCTCGTGGGGCTTGGCGCCATGCTGCTCGCCGCGAGCCTCGGCATCATGGCGGCGTTGATAGGCAATCGCGAGGCCATGACCGCGATCATGCCGGCGGAAGTCTGGTACGTCTTGAGCGTTCTTCTCGCGCCGATCGGCTATGTGATTCAGGATGCGGTGGCAGACGCGATGACGGTCGAGGCCGTCCCTCGTGTCGATGAGCGCGGGCAGCCGTTCGATGAACCGACACGGAAACTCATGCACACCACCATGCAGACGCTGGGCCGTGTTGCGATTGTCGGTGGTGGAATTATCGTCGCGATGATCAACGTCTATGTGTTTACGGGCGTCGAAGGACTTCCGCAGGCGGAGATCGTCCGTCTCTACAAACAAGTCTACCTGATGGCGCTCATCATCCCGTTCGTCTCGGTTCTCGGCGTTGGGATAGCGTGGGGCCTGCGGAGACGGCACAGTCGACAGCTTCTTCAACAGGGGTTTTCGCAAGCACAGGCCGAGCAAATGGTAACAACGCGTGACGAGGCTCGTGAGCCGACGACGCCCAATTGGTGGATTCTCGGCGGGAGCCTTGCCTTCGTGTTGTTCACGCTGACCGTCGGGTTTGCCGGCTTTGCCTATAGCGAGGAAATCGTCTTCGCTGGTTCAATGGCGATCGTCTTGTTTTTGATGGCAAGGCTCGTACGTGAGCTGGAACCCGACAAGCGATTCACCCTCGTCGGGACCGCGGTCGTCATCTTCATTTTCCGTGCAATCCCGGGGACCGGGCCTGGGACGACCTGGTGGATGATCGACCAGCTCAAGTTCGACCAACAATTTCTCTCGGTCTTGTCCTTGATCGGGAGCACGCTCACCCTGGCCGGCATGTTTGTGTTTC
>DATIFR010000210.1:0-5562 GCA_035455145.1 Nitrospira sp. | reverse complement strand
AAAAAACGCGCGGGATAGTATTCCAAGTTGTTGAAAATAGCAAGAAAATGCTTGCGACAGCCACGTAAATCTCTGTATGATGAGCCGCTATTTCTGTCCACCTATATTTATGCTGAAAGCCTCACTAAAACGCTACTTTCTGACTGGTCTCCTTGTCGTGACGCCGATCTGGGGCACCTTTCTGATCTTAAAGACTCTCTTCGTCGCTGTGGACGGTATTCTTGGAGATCTTTTGGCGCAACTGGTTCCCGATCACTATGTGCCCGGGTTGGGAATTGTCACCTTGATCTTGTTAGTGTTTGTGACCGGACTCTTCGCGGCGAATTTCATGGGTAGGCAGATCGTGAAGTTGTGGGAAGGGTGGCTCAATCGAGTGCCGCTGGTCCGAGGCATTTACTCGACGCTGAAATCCATGATGGACATCCTGTCGTTCTCCGAGCGCGGATCATACCACCGCGTCGTCCTGATCCAGTTTCCCAAGAATGGGCACTATTGTTTCGCCTTCGTGACAGGTGTGACAAAAGGAGACTTGCAGGATTTGGCACAGGGGCCGCTCCTTCACGTCTATGTCCCGACCTCGCCCAATCCGACCTCTGGTTATTTCCTCCTTGTACCGGAAGGTGAAGTGAGCTCCGTCAATATCAGTGTGGAGGAAGCAATGAAGTTGATCGTGTCCGGCGGACTCTACTCACCGACGCCGCCGCTTGGGTCGGCTGTGGGGCCCGAACCTAAGTGGAGTGCCGTCAAGCAACCAGAGGCCGGAGTGCCGATCGGATGAGCCGATTGAAAGAACATACCTCTGTCATGAGCCGGATGCCGCTGGAAGGGAGTCCTGCAGGAACAGTTGCTGGACTGGCAGTCGTCGTAATGGCAGCCGGATTGGGTAAACGGATGCAGTCCAAGCATGCGAAAGTGCTGCAACCGGTGGCAGGGCGAGCGATGGTGCTGTATTCCGTTGAACTGGGCTTGCGCGTAGCAGGCCATCGGGTAGTGGTCGTCGTCGGTCATCAGGCCGATCAGGTTCGGCAGGTCGTCGATGCGGCGACATCTGGAAGCAACGGCCATGCGCCCGTCACGATTGTTGAGCAACGGGAACAATTGGGGACCGGCCATGCTGTCCTGCAGAGCCGTCCCGTCTTTACAGAGTCCGGACGTCCCGCGCCGTCGACATATCTAATTCTCAACGGCGATACGCCGTTACTTCGCGAGGCGACGGTGCGGGAACTGTTGCGTGTGCATCAGGCGGAGAACGCGGCGGTGACCATTCTCACGGCGATTCTGGATGATGCGAGTGGGTACGGCAGAGTCGTTCGCCAATCATCGGCGGGGAGTCAGGTGTTGCGAATCGTTGAGGATCGCGATGCCAATAAACATGAACAGTCGATTCGCGAAGTCAATGTCGGGACCTACGTGGTTGAAGGGGACTTTCTCTTTTCGGCGTTGGAGAAACTCCAGCCGAGCAACGCGCAGGGAGAGTACTACCTGACCGACATCGTGCAGATGGCGGTGGAGCAAGGTCGCCCCGGTGCCGTCGTCGTTCTGAATCATCCGAACGAAGGTTTGGGCGTGAATACGCAGAGACAGCTTGCTGAAGCCGAGCAAGTCGTCCGCTGGCAGATTCGCCATCGTTGGCTCGATGCGGGAGTGAGAATGATTGATCCCTCTTCGACGTGGATCGATGCGGGGGTCACAATTGGAAGAGATTCCGTCCTGTACCCCAATGTGATCCTCGAAGGTGCAACAGTCATTGGAGAAGATTGCGTGGTGCGGTCTGGGACCCGAATCACCAATTGCGTGGTGGGAGATCGAGTCGAGATTCTAGATCATTGCATCTTTCGTGACTCGCGAATCGAAAGCGATACGACGCTGGGCCCCTTTACGCATCTCCGGCCGCAAGTGTTGGTGCGGAAGGGGGCAAAGGTCGGCAATTTTGTCGAAGCGAAAAAAACCGAACTGGGCGAAGGGTCGAAGGCCAATCACTTGAGCTATCTCGGCGATGCGAAGATCGGCAAGGGGGTCAATATCGGCGCTGGGACGATCACGTGTAATTACGACGGCGTACGGAAAGCCGAAACGGTCATTGGCGATGGGGTGTTTGTCGGAAGCGATACGCAATTCGTCGCGCCGGTAACGGTCGGTTCTGGTTCGGTCATCGCGGCCGGGACGACGGTAACGGAGAATGTTCCGGCCGATTCTCTTGTGATTGCACGGGTACCTCAAGTGACTCGACCAGGATGGGCGGCAAGGCGGCGGGCATTTCAAACCGACGCGAAACGTGAAACGACATCCACTCGCCTCAAGCCTCGCGCCTCACGCGTGACGAAGAAACAACCGCTGGCTTCGAAGGGTAGACAAGTAAAGAAACGCAACGGGGGTTAAGTATGTGCGGCATCGTCGGCTATGTCGGCAATCAAGAAGCGGTTCCGATTCTCATCGGCGGCCTGGCGAAGCTTGAGTATCGAGGGTACGACTCTGCGGGCGTGGCTGTGCAGAATGGAGAGAAAATAGAGGTGCGGCGCAGTGTCGGCAAGCTGATTAATCTCCAGAAGTCACTCGACGAAAAAGCTCTCAAGGGCGTTGTCGGAATTGGCCATACGAGGTGGGCGACTCACGGCAAACCATCGGAACAGAATGCGCATCCGCATCGTTCCAAGGGATGTGTCCTGGTGCACAACGGCATCATCGAAAATTATCAGCCCTTGAAAGAGCAATTACGGCGGGAAGGATACAAGTTTGTCTCGGAGACCGACACGGAAGTTGTGGCCCATCTCATCGACAAGCATTTGCAGAAAGGGAAGAAACTGGCCGACGCAGTGCGCGCGGCCACAAAAGATGTCCGCGGCAGTTACGCGCTCGCCGTTATTTCCGAGCGAGAACCTGGGACGTTAGTGGCGGCTCGTTCCGGCTGTCCGCTCGTCATTGGTCGAACCAAGCACGAGTCATTTGTTGCGTCCGATGTGATGGCCATGCTGGCCCATACTCGCGACGTCACGTATTTGGAAGAGGGTGACGTGGCAGTCGTCACATCTTCGGACGTCCAACTGACGGATGCTGAAGGGCGGACCATCACGCGGAAGCCCACGAAGATCACCTGGGACGCCTCAGCGGCTGAGAAGAGCGGGTTTCCCCATTTCATGCTCAAGGAAATTCACGAGCAGCCGCAGACAATCCTCGACACGATGCGCGGGCGGTACTCGTATGAAACGGGGGAGGCGGATTTGCCCGATATCGGTCTTTCGCCGCAACAGTTTGCGGCAGTGGGGCGGATCTGGATCGTCGCCTGCGGCACCTCCTGGCATGCGGGGAAGGTGGGAAAGTATCTCTTGGAAGAAATGGTAAGGACCCCGGTCCAGGTTGATATCGGCAGCGAATTTCGATATCGCGACCCCCTTGTCGAGAAGGGCGATTTGTTCATCACTATTTCGCAGTCCGGTGAAACAGCCGACACGCTCGCCGCTGCACGTGAAGCGAGGGGAAAAGGGGCTCACGTCGTGTCGATCGTCAATGTGGTCGGGAGTACGCTGGCTCGTGAATCGGACGGGGTGCTCTATACGCATTGCGGTCCGGAAATCGGCGTGGCTTCGACCAAAGCCTTTACGGCGCAGTTGACCGCGCTCTATCTGCTCGCGCTGCATCTTGCGCGTGTCCGTAATGTGATGAACGTGGCGGACGGCAAGGCCTGGTTGGATCGCTTGGTTCGCCTGCCCGTGTTGGTGGAGCGCATCCTGGGACGCGAAGCGGAGATTGTGGCGATCGCGAGGCGGTATTACAAGAAGCGCAACTTCCTATTTCTTGGGCGGGGCATCAATTATCCCATCGCGCTGGAAGGTGCACTGAAACTGAAAGAAGTGTCCTATATCCATGCCGAAGGCTATGCCGCTGGCGAGATGAAGCATGGCCCGATTGCCCTTATCGACAAAGACATGCCGGTCGTCGTGGTGGCGCCGAAGGATCGACTCTATGAAAAAACGGTCAGCAATCTGATGGAAGTCAAGGCACGACGTGCACCGGTCATTGCATTGGTAGCGGAAGGAGAACGGGAGTTGGGTAAGATCGCAGATGCGATTTTTACAATTCCGGACACACACCCGCTTATTTCGCCGATACTCTTCACGATCCCCTTGCAGTTGCTGGCTTACCATATTGCAGTTCTGCGTGGGGCGGATGTCGATCAACCGAGAAATTTGGCGAAGAGTGTGACGGTGGAATAGTCAGGGAGGTTTGTCTCGTTTGTCTTGTTCCTTTGGTTGAACCAGATAAACAAAACAAACCAAACAAACCAGAGGAACCATCGCATGGAAATCACGAGACAAGAAGTGGAAAAAGTCGCCAAGTTGGCGAGGCTGGAGATCACTTCGGCTGAGAAGGAGGCGTTTGCCAAGCAACTCAGTCTGATCCTGACCCATGTGGAAAAACTCAAGCAGTATGACACGACTGGTGTCGAGCCGACATCGACGGTGTTCGGGCAGGTGAATGTATTCCGGGATGATGTGACGCGTGCGTCGCTTCCGGTGGAGAAGGCCTTGGCCAATGCGCCGGAGCGGGAAGCGGATGGGTTTTGCGTGCCGAAAATTATTGAATAACGACAACCGTGAAATGTGACATCTGAAAGTTGTGCCCGACCCGGAGATAGACGAAACCTTTCACGGTGCACGTTTTGATTTTCACGAGGGGAATACATGTTTCGACAAATGTTGCGGTCGAAAATCCATCGCGCCACGGTAACGGGGGCGCATCTCGAGTATGAAGGCAGTCTCACTATCGATCAGGATCTGATGGAGGCGGCGGCGATTTTGCCGTACGAAGCGATCATTTGCTCGAACCTCAACAACGGCGAGCGGTTCATGACCTATGCCATCGGAGGCCGGCGGGGGAGCGGCGATATTGTCCTGAACGGGCCGACAGCCAGGAAAGCCGCGGTCGGTGACCAGATCATCATCTTTTGCTACGAGTACTACGGCGAAGAGGAGATCAAGCGGCATGCGCCCAAGATTGTCCGAGTGAACGACAAAAATCGCATCGTTGAATCGACGGATAAACGGTAATGTCGCTTCATAAACTGTCACTGTGCGAGCTGCAGAAGAAATTCACCGCGGGCGAAGTCACGGCCACGGAGATCGTACGCGCCTACTTTCTGCGTATCGGCCAGGTGGAATCGAAGGTTAAGGCCTATGTGACGCAGGTCAAAGAAGCCGCATTGGTCCAGGCCGGTGCGTTGGACAACAAACTGAAGGGCTGGCGCAGGACGAAACCGATGACTGGGATGCCGCTGGCGATCAAGGACAATCTCTGCACGGAGGGAGTGCTTACCACCTGCTCTTCCCGAATGCTTCAGAATTTTGTGCCTCCCTATGACGCGACGGTCATCGCAAAGTTGCGCGAGCAGGATTACATTCTGTTGGGCAAGACGAACCTGGACGAGTTTGCCATGGGATCCTCGACCGAGAATTCTGCCTTCGGTCCCAGCCGAAATCCCTGGAACTTCCACTGTGTGCCCGGAGGCTCGAGCGGAGGATCTGCCGCGGCGGTGGCGGCGGACGAGTGCGTGGCAGCCCTGGGGTC
>DATIFR010000209.1:0-27829 GCA_035455145.1 Nitrospira sp. | reverse complement strand
CGGGCGTCCATTCGAAGCATTATCGAAAAATTTTCTAGTGATACTGCCGGGCTTTTTCAACAGCCTACTAGAGATTCGCCCGCTTCATGATCTCCGCCCGCAACGTCTCCCGTTCGCGTTCCACCCATGATTCGAGACGCGCATACATGTGTGCGAGCGGCCCGGCATAGGGCGGGATGACCACTTCACGCCGTTCCAGCAGCTGTCCCTCCCCCTCGGCGATGCGGAGTTTCTCGTCCGCAATCCGCCTGGACATGATCTGGGAAATGACCAGTTGCTGCCCCGGCGTTCCGGTCGTTGCACCGAGAATTTTCGCCCTCAGGGTATCCAACTCTTCTGGGATTCCCACCTTTACGCGCACGGCATGGGGAGTCGGCCAATTCATCCGTTGAATGGAGTAGTCATAGGAAAACGCCAGCTCTCGCGGTTCACGAAACGGTCCGCTTACATCAACAATCGTCATCTTAGTTTCTGTTCCCATTCCCACTTTCCTTTGAATCCGCTAAACCCGCTCGCCTGAAAGATAACGGATCACCCGGTCGGCCGCAACCGCCCCGTCACGGATGCAATCCGGAATCCCTACCCCGCGATAGGCAGCGCCGGTCAGCACCAATCCGCCGTAGCGGCTCAATGCCGCATCAACCTGGTCCAACCGTTCAAGATGGCCCAGCAGATACTGCGGCATCGCCTTCATCCACCGATTCACTTCGACATATGTCGGTTCGGCGGTCACGCCGCAGATCAGCTTGAGCTCCGACTTCACTCGCGCCACGAGCGCTTCATCGTCGAGCTGGAGAATCGCTTCTCGCCCGACCCCGCCCACATAACAACGGACCAGAAGCCGATCAGATGGTGCCCGATGCGGCCACTTGAGTGACGTCCAGGTTGCGGCGATCAGATCCCGTTGCTCAGCGCGTGGAACAACAAATCCAAATCCCTGCACCCCACCCCCGATGACAGAATCCGGGTATGCCATGGCGATGGTTGCCGTCGAGGCGTAGGGAATCATATCTAACAGCCCGCCCGCAATCGGCGTCAGAGGGCGCAACAGTTCGCTCGAGACGTAAGCCGGCGTCGCCAACACCAGGCTGTCCACCGAGAGGGCCGATCCGTCGCTGAGCATGACATCGTATGTCCAGCGTCCCAACTGGTGAGACCGTACGCGCAACGACTCGACAACAGCGCCGCTTCTGAGCGTGACGCTCTGCTCAGTTAATCGGCGGACCAGCACATCGACGAGATCTTCCAAGCCGTTCCTGAGGCTCACGAACATGGTCCGTCGCGGCGTGGCAGATCCCTGCGGCCGTCCGGTTTTCCTCGCCGCCATCATCCCGCGGATGACACTCCCATACTCTCGCTCCAGTTCGGGAAAACGGGGGAATGTCGCGTTCACACTCATCTGCTCCGCATCTCCTGCATAGATGCCGGCCATCAAGGGTTCCATCATGCGTTCGAAGGCCTGCCGGCCGAACCGCCGCCGGAAAAACGACGCCAGCGATTCGTCCTCCTGCGAGCGCTTGGCCGGCATCACGAGATCCAATCCCATGCGGGCGAGGCCGCTCACCGTCAGCAGACCACTCTTGAGAAAGGGCCCGATCTGGCCGGGGGTGATGACCACGAGACCTTCAGGCAACTCGCACAAGCGGCCGCCTGAATAGACAAAGGCCTTCTTGCCTGTCTCGTTCGTGTTGATCAGTTGATCGGCAAGACCAAGTTTCTCGACCAGTTGCAACCCGGCCGGCTTCTGCGACAGGAACGAATCAGGGCCTGCTTCTGTCACCAGATCGCCGATGCGATGCGTGACGATTTTGCCGCCCCAGGAAGGAGCGGCATCGACGACGGTGCAGCGGATCGCAAGACCGGCTGCCGCCGCGCGTTCCTGCAAGGCAAACGCCGTCGAAAGGCCGGAAATGCCTCCACCGACGATGGCGACTGTGCAGGGATTGCTCACGACGTGATCGTCAGGGAAGATTTGTGCGCGGCCAGAACATCGGCCAGCACCTCGACCAAGGCCGGGGAGTCATTCAGCATCTGAATGCGCTCAAGCTGCATCCCGTGACTGGCTGCCAGCTGTTTGAGTTCAATATCGATATCATAGAGCGTTTCGACATGATCGCACAGGAAACCGATCGGCGCGACCAGCACATGGCGATGGCCTGCCCGGCTCAGATCCTCGATGGCCGACTCCACCGTCGGACCCAGCCATTTTTCTCCTGAACGCCCCTGGCTCTGATAGGCAAACCGGGTCGGCTGATTTCCCAACAACGCAGTCACCGCCTCGACCGTGCCTGTGACTTCTTCGGGATAGGGATCCTTCATCGCAACGATCCGTTCAGGCAAGCTGTGCGCGGTAAAAAGGACCGGCACGCCGGCCCGCACATCAGCGGGAAATTTGAGGAGCCCCTGTTTGATATTCTCGATAATCGCTGCGATCAGCTTGGGATGCCGGTTCCAACTCCCGACATAGCTGACCGGACAGGTGCTCTGCAGGGAGGCTTGTGCTTCCTCCACTTTCTTTCGATAGGCACCCGTACTCAAGGACGACTGCTGCGGAGCCATGCAGAAACCGATGATCTGTTCCGGCGCATCGGCCAGCAACTCCGCATAGGTTTCTTTGATAAAGGGATGCCAATGCCGCAAGCCGACGTAGACCCGGTAGCGCTCATTCCCGGTTTCGTTCAAGCGCGCTTCGAGTTTTTTCGCCACATCCTTGGTAATTCCCACCGCAGGCGATTTTCCACCGGTCGCCCGGTAGCGCTCGCGAATCTCTTCGACGAGTTCTGGCGGCGTAGGCCGTCCACCTCGCACATCGAGCAGGAAGGGCTCGACATTCTCCAGGCAATCCGGCCCCCCCATCGCCATCAGCAGCACGGCTATGGGATTCTGCGATGATGCCATCGAGACTCGCGGGGTTTACCGTTGACTGAGTTTGTGAATCATGTTGATCGCCGCTTCAACATGATCGACAGGAGTGGTCGGCAGGATGCCGTGGCCCAGATTGAAAATGTGGCCGTTACGGCCGGCGGCGCGACGCAGAATATCCTCAATGCGGCGTTCGATTTCATGGAGCGGGGCATAGAGCGCGACAGGATCGAGATTCCCCTGCACCGCCCGATCGTGTCCGATCATGGTCCAGGCTTCATCGAGATGAATCCGCCAATCCACGCCGATCACATCCCCGCCCGCCTCGCGCATCTGTCGCAAGATCGCGGTCGTGCCTGTCCCGAAATGGATCATCGGCACGCCTTCTCGTTTCAATCCTTCAAAAATCAGCTGCACATGCGGCATCACATATTCCGCATAGTCGCCGGCCGACAAACAGCCGACCCAGCTATCGAAGAGTTGAATCGCCTGCGCGCCGGCATGAATCTGCCTGCGGAGGTAGCCGGTGACGACCCGGGCCAGCTTGTCCATCAGCTTGTGCCAGACCTCCGGCTCGCAATACATCATCGACTTCGTCAGCACATAGTTGCGCGACCCGCCGCCCTCAATTGCATAGCTGGCCAAGGTGAACGGCGCACCGGCAAACCCGATCAACGGGACGCGCCCGTTCAACGCCTTGCGGGTTTGACGAATGGCCTCTGCGACGTAGTCCAATTCACTTCCGTTGATCACCTTTAAGCGGTCCACATCGGCCCGTTCACGCACCGGATTATGGATCACCGGCCCCTCCCCTTCCGCAAATTCCAGATTCAACCCCATGGCTTCGAGCGGCAGGAGAATGTCGGCAAAAATAATCGCGGCGTCGAGCGGAAATCGGTCTATCGGCTGAAGCGTCACTTGGGCGGCCAGTTCAGGGGTCTTGCAGAGGTCCAACATCGAATGTTTGGCACGAAGGGAGCGGTATTCGGCCATATAGCGGCCGGCCTGACGCATGAACCAGACAGGGGTACAATCGACGGCCTCCCTTCGGCAGGCTTTCAAGAACCGATCCTTCATAATTTAGGCATTCTAGAGACGCGGTTACGGAGCTGTCAAATTACTGGATGGTCCCTCAACACATGAGGACTCCCTCAATCGCGCAGTATTCAGGCTGTTTATAGACATACCGCCTCATTCCAGTACAATTAATGTGGGCTCACGAGAGACTCAAAAAATCCGGTACCATTCGAGGCGGCTTTCATGTATAATGCGCTCCCGTTATTACAGGGTTTGGACGTTTTCCTCGTCCTAACCCAGCAATCCTCGACCTGCCACGTGATCCACCTACAAGAACCGTGGCCTCATACAAATTAGTGGGATTCTCTGTGTGGGGCGAGACTAGCCGCCACCGACCTGGAGGTAAGTGAATGTCCGACGTACGAATTCTGCACCCGACCAAAGCTCAAAACCTCTGGTTCACGTTCCTGCGTTGGTTCGACTCTTGGGCCGGTCTCGAATATATAAAAACGGACGGGGTCCCCAAGATGGACTGGTTCCGTTGCATCCCCATTATCGCCGTTCACGCGATGTGCTTGGGCGTCATCTGGGTCGGGACCAGCTGGACGGCCGTTACGGTCGCGGTGGCATTCTATTTTGTTAGGATGTTCGCCATCACTGGCTGGTATCACCGTTATTTTTCGCATCGTACGTTCAAGACGACCCGTGCATGCCAATTCGCCTTCGCCGTCCTCGGCGGATCCTGTGCCCAGCGTGGCCCGCTCTGGTGGGCCGGCCATCACCGTCACCACCACATTGCGTCCGATACGCCCGACGACGTCCATTCGCCGCGGCAAGGGGGATTCCTCTGGTCGCACATCGGCTGGTTCACGTCACAGACCCACTTTGCGCCCAGACTGAAAGCCATCGCCGACTTTGCCAAGTATCCGGAGCTGCGCTTTCTCGATCGGTTCGACATCCTCGTCCCGACAATCGCGGGGTTCGGCATGTTCGGATTGGGAAAACTGCTGGAAGCCTACGCCCCGGAACTCGGCACGAACGGACCGCAGATGCTGATCTGGGGATTCTTCATATCGACCGTCGCGCTGATCCATGGCACCTGTACGATTAACTCGCTCTCGCACGTCTACGGCTCACAGCGTTACGAAACCGGAGACGACAGCCGCAACAACTTCTTTCTCGCGATGATCACGATGGGCGAAGGCTGGCACAACAACCACCATTACTACCCGGCTTCGACGCGGCAGGGATTCTACTGGTGGGAAATCGACATGACCTATTACTGCCTGAAGACCATGGAATGGCTTGGACTGGTGTGGGACATCAAAGACGTGCCGGTCTATGTACGTGAGCAGAAGAGCAAACACGAAGCAATCGCTGTGTAATTCACGCGAAGGCTGAGGTCGAGGCTCAAGGCTAGGTGGCTGGCATTGAGATCTCTGCCCCTCAGCCGAAGCCTCTCTACACCCAGTCTGAATCTTCCTCAGACCTGTTCCGCTGGGACGAAACTCCGCTGAAGGCCTCGCGGATTCTCCGGCTCTCCCGATCGATCATGCTCCGCTCTCCTTCCGGAACAATCCAGGCCTCACCGGTATTCAGCTCAAATCGATAGTGGTTATTTCCGGTCGAGAACCACTCGACGTAGGGATGCGGCACCAGATTCGGGTGCGGATCGAACGAAATGAGATTGACCGTCCCGATCTGCGGGATCTCCATGTCGCCGATCACCTGGGCGGCCATGTCGTCATCCTCGAAGCGGCTGTTCCGGAACTGGATCACCTGACCGGCAATGTCGGCCTTAAAGTTGCCCTTCAGGTACAGGTCGACCGGGCCGATCGCAGCGAACACGATGCGGCCGACGACAGTCCCCTCGACACGGTTGTCGAGAAATCCTTCTTGCACCCAACGCCCGTTACCGAACTTTTGCGCCATGAGATTCCGTTCGTCCTGCGTTACGCCGGTTGAGCGGTCTCGGAAGCCACCTGAGATGTCGTTGAACTGAATGCACCGATGAGCACCGCCAGCAGGATCATCCCGCTCCCGATCCATCCTTGCAGGTCCAACGTCTCACCGAGAAAATACCACGAGAGCCAGGCCGCGTAGGCCGGCTCCGAGGCAAAGACCAGGGCCACTTGTTGCGCCGGAACGATCTGCTGCGCCCACATCTGTACCGCAAACGCTCCTGTCGCCAATCCCCCTGTCACAGCCAATCCGATCAACAGAACTGCCGTGGGAGCGAAGGCAGCCCCCGGGGCCTGTTCCCACAGCGTGGTCGGAATAAACAAGATGCTCATGGCGGTCATCTGCCAGAGCAGGAGGGATGGGGCATCATACCGGCGGGTGAACCGCTCGAGACAGATGATATGGCCGGCAAAGGCCAGCGCGCAGCCCAGCGTCATGACGTCGCCGATGTTCACCGATGCGCTCGGCTTCACTAACAGCCATAATCCCCCAGTCGCAATCGCCGTGGCAAGCAATACCCGCCCTTCGAAGCGTCGAAGGATTAACGGCACGAAGAGAACATAGAGCGCCGTGATGAAAGCGGAATTCGACGCGGTGCTATACCGAAGCCCGACAGTCTGGAGGACGTAGCCGAGAAACAAGAAAATCGTGGCAATGCCGCTGGCATACAACACCTCTCGCCCCCGATGAACCCGGTGTCGCATCATCACGAACCATCCGGCGACGATCAGCGTGCCCAGCAGAAACCGCAGAAGCAGGAATGAGAGCGGTGGAATTTGCTCCAAGGCCGCTTTGGTGGCAGGAAATGTCGCGCCCCAAATCAGGGTCGTGAGGAGCAAGGCCAGTCGTGGCATAGAGATAAAAAATGCCGGGGATTGAGTGCTGAGTCACGAGTTCCTTTCGGCCCACCAAGAACTCAGCACTCAGCAGTTCACGCTTAAGGTTTGCAGAGAGGACACCGGCGCTGATCGCTCGTCCCGGCCTGTTCCATCGCCGCAATGGCTCGCTCTTTGTCCGGATAGTCGAACCAGCCGCCTTCCCAAAAATCGCTCGAGGAATGCCGTGCAGGCACTTCCGAGCAGCGATCCTTGTGGAGCGTCACCCGATCGATCGAGCGAGCGATGTGAATCCAGTACGTCATTGTGGGAATCGTTAGGGGTGAAGCGTCAGAGGTGAGGGGTATGAAAGCAAAGGTTCGGCAACTTTTTCCTCCTCACCCGTTACCTCTCACTGGCTTAGGGAAGGAGTTGCCACTCATCCTTTTCAATGAAGACCTTGACCCCGGTCTCCAGCTTCTTCACATCGTCCTTTTCGAACAGCCGAAAATAGCGCTCGATCCGGTCCTCGTCGTCGATCCGCTCTTCCTGCATCATGCCGTTATGACCCTTATACCGTCGAATTAACACCGGCATCGAACCTCCTCCTCGTCCGCTGAGCAATCCCCTAGTCTTCAAACCAGGCAGGTGTGCTACAATACGGCATCGTTCGAGGAGCGGTCAAGGGTCCTCCAGAGCCGCTGTCAGTGAGGTCACGAAAAAGGGACGTACCACCATGCCAATCTACGAATATCGATGCGGCCAATGCGAAAAGACGTTTGAAGCGACCCAGTCGGTTCACGCCAGGGTTGAAGATACGGTGTGCCCGTTTTGTAACGCGCAGGAGGCGACCAGACTGATTTCGTCTTTTGCCTCAAAAGTCGTCGGCACCCACAAGCCGGGCTTCACCGAAATGAAGGCGTATGACATGTTAAATGAGCGCATGGACAAGTTTGCCAAACTCCCACCGATGATCGGCAAGCGCGCCGCACCAGATTCAACCCCGGCCCCCAACGGCGAATCAGGAAAATAACCAAGACACAGGCCGGGACGTGAGAAGCCACCATAGAGACGATCATCAGAAGAAGGGAGCGAAATCCCTTCTGATCGTGAAAATCCTGTCACTGCTGGCATTCAATATTCTTTTCGCTCTGACAATCCCGTTCTCTTCTTTGGCCGACATCGCTGGCAATCTGGTCATTGCGGGCAATGGGCCTGAACTGTCGACGATCGAATCACTCGCCAGAGCCTTTGAGAAGGCCAACCCGCGTGCCTATGTCGACGTGCGCTGGGACGACCACTCCAAGCCGGTTGACATGGTCAAGGGCGGCGACGCACAGCTGGCCGTCACGGGATACGAGGAACCGGGGCTCGCAGCAACGCAGATCGCCTGGGACGGCATCGGCATTCTTGTCCATCTGTCCAATTTCACCAAAGAGGTGACGAAGCAGCAGATTGCCGACATCTTTTCCGGCAAAGTGCGAGAATGGTCTGAACTCGGAGGCCCAGAGACCAAGATTCTCGTCATCGATCGACCGAAGAACCAGAACATCCGCGATGCGTTTGAGAACCAACTCGGCATCACCGGGAAAATCTCAGACAGCGCGAAAGTCATCGGCAAGGACGACAAAGTGGTCAAAACGGTGGTAGGAACTCTGCCGCCGCTCTCAGCCGTAGCGTTTATTTCATTGGGGCAAGGCCTCTCAGTCGTTTCCAGTGGCGTCGCCGTCAGACTGCTTCCCGTAGATAAGGTGGAGCCGGAAGTCCCCACGGTGAAAGACGGCCGGTATCCGTTGCGACGCCCGGTGCTGCTTGTCTCGAAGAAAGAGGCCCATCCCCTGATCGAGGCTTTTACGAAATTTGCATTGTCACCGGCGGGGCAAACGATCATTGCCGAAACCTATGTTCCGTTCGATCGGAAATAATCGTCGGTCTTTCATGAAGGAGGCTCCTATGCAGACGTGGCGATCATCGGTCTTCATGGTGACGGGGCTGGCCGCAATTACGCTATGCCTCACCGTTCCGGTCGGTGCCGAAGAATCCAGCGGACAAGGCTCCATCGTCGAGGGTGCCGGCTTTACGCTCTTCGACATGGAATCGATCAAGGGTTTTGATGCGGAAAAGGTGGAGCGCGACCCGGTCTGCGACCGCAGCAAGCGCCCGCGGATTGCCAAGGTGGAGCCGGACGACGTCAAGCCCGGCGACAAGGTCGTCATCAAGGGCGAGAACTTTGGCACGAAGGAGTGCTTTCATACGGTCACATTCAGCGCGTCGCCGAAGGCCACAGTGGACTACAAGTTCGTCAATGACTCCACGATCGAAGCGACCGTGCCGGAGGCCAAGCCCGGGATGTCGTTCCTGATCATTGTGGCAGGCGGTGGGAGCGCCCAGTCCAAGCCGTTGTTGATTCAGGCTAAGTAACCCCTTCAGGCCCGGGAAGCCGTGCGGTCTCCCGGGCCCGTTTTCCTCTCCACCTCGCTCGATCCTCCCTCGACAGGACTCTTGATCCTATGCTAGCTTACGCGCTCCTTTGCGCCGGTCCAGCGGGAGCGACACGTGCGCGGTACGGGAAGCCAGAGGGACATGTTCAAGAAAATTCTTGTGGCCAATCGCGGTGAGATCGCCATGCGGATTATCCGCGCCTGCCGCGAGCTCGATATCGCGACAGCCGCCATCTATTCCGAGGCCGATTCGACCGGCATTTACGTGAAAAAAGCCGACGAGGCGTATGTCGTCGGACCAGGACCGGTCAAGGGCTTCCTTGACGGGCAACAAATCGTCGATCTGGCGCTGCGGATCGGCGCGGATGCCATCCATCCGGGCTATGGATTCCTGTCTGAAAACGCCCACTTCGCGGAACTCTGCCAGGCCTCCGGGATCACGTTCATCGGCCCCTCCCCTCGTGCCATCACCCTGATGGGGAGCAAGGTCAAGGCCCGCGATCTCGCCAAAGAAGTAGGCGTCCCGATCGTCCCGGGGACCGACGGCGGTGTCAGCGACGTCAAAGAGGCGCTCGCCTTTGCGAAGAAGGCCGGCTATCCCGTCATTATTAAGGCCAGTGCCGGCGGCGGCGGACGCGGGCTCCGCGTCGTCCGTTCCGATGCGGAACTTCGAGAGAACATGGAGGTTGCCTCACGGGAAGCGCAAGCCGCCTTCGGTGACGGCAGCGTTTTCATTGAGAAATTTATTGAACGCCCTCATCACATCGAATTCCAGATTCTCGCCGACCGCCATGGCAACATCATCCACCTTGGAGAGCGGGACTGCTCTATTCAACGGCGGCATCAGAAACTGATCGAAATTGCGCCGTCCCTGATTCTTACCCCGAAGCTTCGGAGCGAGATGGGGAAGGCCGCTACCACCATCGCCCGCGCGGTGCACTATGACAACGCCGGCACCGTCGAATTCCTCCTCGACCAGGAAGGCCACTTCTACTTTATCGAGATGAATCCCCGCCTCCAGGTCGAACATACAGTGACCGAACAGATTACGGCGATCGACATCGTCCGCAACCAGATTTCCATCGCGGCTGGAAAACCGCTCGAGATCCATCAGAAGGATGTGACACTGCAGGGCCATGCCATTCAGTGCCGGATCAATGCGGAAGATCCAAAGAACAACTTCATGCCCTGCACCGGCACCGTCACAGCCTACTTATCGCCGGGCGGTATCGGCGTCCGCATCGATGGAGCGGTCTACAAGGACTACGTCGTGCCTCCTTACTATGATGCCCTGCTGGCGAAGCTGACGGTGCGGGGCCGAACCTGGGAGGAAACAGTCAGCCGCATGCGGCGCTCGCTCGAGGAATATGTCTTGCGCGGCGTCAAAACCACGATCCCATTCATGAAGACCATCATGGAGGACCAGGACTTTTTGGCGGGACGTTTCGACACCTCGTATTTGGAGACACACCCCGACCTCTTTAACTATCACGAGATCGAAGAGCCGGAAGACTTGGTCGTGGCGATCTCTGCCGCGATCGCGGCGTACGAAGGGTTGTAACCGGCAACACCACTAGTCTGTAACGCGCTCCCGCACACAACGACACCATGGCGACCAAACGACCTTCGGCAAAAAAACAAGCGACGAAAAAACGTCAGGCCGGGCCTGTCATCAAGACGTCGAAAGGTCAGAAACCGCGGCTGCAAGACTTTGCCATTCAGCCGGCCGCAGGCAAGTCGATCCTGATCACCGATGTCGCCCTGCGCGATGGTCATCAATCGCTCCTGGCCACCCGCATGCGCACCGAGGACATGCTGCCGATCGCCCAGAAGCTCGATGCCGTCGGCTACTGGTCACTGGAGGTCTGGGGCGGGGCCACCTTCGACACCTGCTTGCGCTTCTTGAAAGAAGATCCCTGGGAGCGGCTGCGGACCCTCCGTGCCGCCATGCCCAACACGAAGCTCCAGATGCTGCTGCGCGGCCAGAACCTGGTCGGTTACCGCCACTATGCAGACGACGTGCTGGAACGGTTCGTCGAGCGCTCCGCGGCCAACGGCATCGACGTGTTCCGGATATTTGACGCGCTCAACGACGTCCGGAACGTAGATCGAGCCATCCGCGAGGTCAAAGCCTGCGGCAAACATGCCGAAGCGGCCATCTGCTATACGGTCAGTCCGGTTCACAATATCGATCGATTCGTGGATCTGGCGAAGCAACTGGAAGATATGGGCACCGACACGCTCTGTATCAAGGACATGGCGGGGCTCTTGGCGCCGCTTGATGCCTACCACTTGGTGCGCCGCTTGAAAGCAGCGGTCAAGGTACCCATTCATCTCCATTCGCACTACACGTCGGGCATGGCCTCGATGTCGTCACTCATGGCCATCCTCGGCGGGCTCGATATGCTCGACACCGCCATGTCGCCGTTGGCTGGTGGCACATCCCATCCTGCAACGGAAACTCTTGTCGCCGCGCTGAAGCAGACCCCCTACGACACGGGACTGGACCTTGCCTCCTTTCTCCCGATTACGGAACACTTCAGATCCGTCCGCCGAAAATATCGCCAGTTTGAAAGCGACTTCACCGGCGTCGACGCGGAAATCCTGACCTCGCAAATCCCCGGCGGCATGCTTTCCAATTTGGCCGCGCAGTTGACGGAGCAGAACGCGTTGGACCGGATGAAAGAAGTGCTCGATGAAGTGCCGCGCGTGAGAAAAGACATGGGATACCCGCCGCTCGTCACACCGACCAGCCAGATCGTCGGCACGCAAGCCACCCTCAACGTGTTGACCGGCGAGCGCTACAAGGTCATCACGAACGAAACGAAAAACTATTTCCTGGGGCTGTACGGGCGTGCCCCGGGGCAGGTCGACCGGGATGTGATGACGCGGGCCATCGGTGATGAAGAACCGATCAAGACGAGACCAGCCGACCGGCTCGATCCGGAAATGGAAGCGGTCAAGAAGGATCTGCCTGCGTCAGCCGATACCGTCGAGGATCAACTCTCCTTCGTGCTGTTTCCCGCCATCGCGCGAGATTTCTTCGAAGCGAGGGAAAAGGGGGATCTGGTCCCGGAACCGCTGGAGACGACGTCTCCCAAGGGGCCGGCCGTCGGCGGCGAGCTCCACCTCGCGCCGGTCGAGTTCAATGTGACAGTCCACGGGGAAACGTACCATGTGAAGGTGTCGGGATCCGGCCGCAAAACCGAAGGCCGCAAGCCCTATTACATTCGCGTCAACGACAAGCTTGAAGAAGTCTCGCTCGAACCGATTCAGGAAATTCTCGCCGGCCTGCCGGAAACACCTGAAAGCGGCAGCAGCGCGAAACCGAAACGCCCGAAGCCCTCGAAACCGGGCGACGTCGCGCCGCCCATGCCGGGTCGCGTCGTCAAGGTGCTGGTGGCAAAAGGCGATCAGGTCAAAGCCGGAGACCCTCTGCTGATTATCGAGGCAATGAAAATGGAAAGCCGCGTGCCTGCTCCGGTCGACGGCAGAGTCACAGGCATCCTCGTTGCCGAAGGGGACAGTGTCAAAACGGATGAAACGGTCATCCAGTTGGAATAGCCTGAGCCGCCGCCTTCTCCCAACTCGATTGTTTAGCAGGATGTTGAAAAAATCCGCCAGCGTCATTCTCGTGTCGCTCAGAGGCTCAACGTACAGAACAGAGCACGCTTCGCCTCTTCACTCGCTGCGGCCTCGCCGGACGGCCCTTTTGAACATCTTGGGGGGCGCTCGCAGACCAACTGTGAACGCTTGACGTTGTGTCGACTCCGGCTGCCGAAAATATTTTTCAGCACCCTGCCGGACGCGCCTACAGATCGCTTCTCACCTTCAGCCTCCTCGTGGCCATGATGGCGGCTTGCTCCTCCTCCTCTCCGATTCCTTCTCAGTTCGAAGCCATCGAGCGTCTTCCGATCAAGACCGTCTCTATCAAAGGTCAGAGGATGGCGTATTTGGATATCGGCTCCGGTCAGCCGGTGATTCTGATCCATGGCTTCGGGGGCTCCATGTGGCAGTGGGAACATCAGCAGACCGCTCTCTCGACACAGGTTCGGCTCCTCACACCGGATCTGATCGGCTCGGGACTCTCAGACAAACCGGACATCGAATATAGCCCGGAACAGATTCTGGACCACTTCGTCGCGTTCATGGATGCGCTCCAAATCCCCCAAGCTACGTTAGTCGGCAATTCCATGGGGGGCGGGCTCGCCATTGGAATGGCGCTTACCTATCCGGACCGCGTATCCAAACTCATCCTGATCGACGGGCTGCCGGCAAACGTGCTGCATAAACTCACGAGTCCCTGGATCCGGCGGGCATTGGAAACCAGCGCCCCGACCTGGCTCGTCTCCTTCGGTAATTGGCTTTTCGGCAGCCTGATGATCAAATCGGTGCTGAAAGAAATCGTGCACGATCCGGCGCTATTGACGCCGGCGGTGATCGAGCGATCCAACCGGAACCGTCAACGTCCCGGCATCATTCCGCCGCTCCTCATGGTTGGTAAAAACCTCCCTCTATGGGAGGCCGGGTTCGCCAAGCGGATTGGAGAGATCACTTGCCCGACGTTGATTCTGTGGGGCGAAGAAGATCGGGTGTTTCCCATCGCAGTCGGCGAGGAACTGCACGAGACGATCAAGGGATCGACGCTGGTTCGCATCCCGAAAGCCGGGCATATCCCCCAATGGGAACAACCTGCTCTCGCCAATCAAGCTATGATAGAGTTCATCCAACGTTAACCGTTTCTTTCTCATGTGGAGGTCACAAATGACCGCAACCGTCGCGCGCCTGTTCATGACGCTCATATTGCTTACCCCTCTCAGCCTGGCAGGCTGTATGGGCGCCGGATACGAATCCGCATTTCTTTACAAGAACCTCCCCGTGGCAGAAGGGAGTGCGTCGGCCGGAGACGGCCATCACATTCTCTTCAAAGGCAGTCCCTTGGCGCTCTCGGGGAACGGCATCAAGGTCGGCGATCAGCTCCGGAGCGTGAGGGTCACCCTAACCGATCTCACGCTCGTCAACCTTGTCGACACGACGGGAAAAGGGAAGGTGCGGATTATCAGCGTCGTGCCATCGTTGGACACGAAAGTGTGCGAACAGCAGACTCACCATCTGAGCGAGAAAAACAAAGGGCTCGACAAGATGGTCGAACTGATCACCGTCAGCATCGACACCCCGTTCGCGCAGAAACGATTCGCGGAAGAGGCCAAGATTCACAACATCACGTTCCTCTCCGATTACCGGAACGCGGATTTCGGCAAGGCCTACGGCCTCTTTCTCAAAGATCCTCACATCCTCGCGCGCGCAATCATGGTCGTAGATGCCCATGGTACCGTGCGCTATCTTCAGATCACGCCGGAGCTGGCCCAACTGCCTAATATGGACGAAGCCTTTCAATTCGCCCGCAAGCTGATTACGAACAGCTAACTTGCGGATGGATCAGGTTGAGGCTAAGGTCTAACGAGGGAAGCGACCACTAGCTCCCGCTCAACCATTGCCTCAGCCTGCTCTCGAGGGATCATGGCTCATTACGATCTTCTCGTCATCGGTACCGGACCCGCAGGCCAAAAAGCCGCCATACAGGCGGCCAAGCTTAACAAAACGGTCGGCATCATCGAGCGGAAGGAAGTGGTCGGCGGGGTCTGCATCAATACCGGCACGATCCCCAGCAAATCGCTTCGTGAAGCGGTGCTGTACCTCTCCGGCTTTCGCCAACGCAATCTCTACGGCGCCGGCTATCGGGTCAAGGACACCATTACTATCGAAGACCTCGCCTTCCGTGCCAATCACGTCATTAAGAACGAAATCGCCATCGTTCAAAACCAAATGACTCGCAATCGGGTCGATATGATCTTCGGCACGGCCCGGTTCGTCGATCCGCACTGTCTACAGATTCAGCAGGCCGGCGGTTCGATTGAACATACGGCGGACTTCATCGTTATCGCCGTCGGCACCGAACCGGCCAGACCGGCTGAGATTCCATTCGATGGCGAATCCATCATCGATACGGACGGCCTTCTGACGCTGAAGCGCATCCCCGATTCCATCATGATTGTGGGGGGCGGTGTCATCGGGACCGAATATGCCTCGATTCTGGCGGCACTGGGTGTGCCGGTCACGCTCATCGACAAACGGCCGCGCCTCTTGGAATTCGTCGACGCCGAGATTATCGCGGCGCTACAACGGCAGATGAAGGACATCGGCGTCACGCTGTACCACGAGGAAGAGGTGCTGGCGATCAAGAAGGACACCGACAACCGCATCGATGTCTGCCTTCAACAGGCGAAACCGATCCAGGCTACGACGTTGATGTACGCGATCGGCCGCGTCGGCGCGACCACCGGACTCAACCTCGAGGCGGTCGGTCTCACGCCGGATCGGCGCGGACGTTTGGCCGTTAATGCGCACTTCCAAACAGCCGTCCCGCATATCTATGCCGTCGGCGACGTCATCGGCTTTCCGGCACTGGCCTCTACCTCGATGCAACAGGGCCGTCATGCCTCCTGCCATGCATTCGGCTATCCGGATCGCACCGATACGGACCTGCTCCCATACGGGATCTACGCGATTCCTGAAATCTCCATGGTAGGGAAGAATGAAGAGGAACTCACGCAGGCGGAGATTCCCTATGGCGTAGGCATCGCCCGCTACAAAGAGATCGCCAGAGGACAACTCATCGGCGACGAGAGCGGCATGCTCAAGCTCCTGTTCAACCGGCACACCCACGAACTGCTCGGCGTACATGCCATCGGTGAAGGCGCGACGGAGCTGATTCATATCGGCCAAGCCGTGATGGCCTACCACGGCAAGATTGATTATTTCATCGACACGGTCTTCAACTATCCAACACTCGCCGAATGTTATAAAGTCGCCGCGCTGGACGGTATCAACCGCCTCCCGCGCCCCTGGGCGCCGATTCCCTAACCTGTTCCCCGAACGACAAAGGAGTCCCGCATGTTGTTTTCTGATCGCCTCCGACAACTGGCGACGCCCATCTGGGATGCGCAACTCAACCACCCGTTCGTCGTCGCTCTGGGCAACGGCACGCTGCCGGAACAGAGATTCAAATACTACATCCTGCAAGACGCGCGCTTTCTCGGCGACCTATCCCGCGTCTTTGCGGCAGGGGCTATGCGGGCACCTGATTCTGAAACCGCGCTTCGTTTTGCCAAACTCGCGGAAGAGACCATCACCGTCGAACGGAGCCTGCATGAAGGCTACGGCAGCCGTTGGAATTTGTCCCCTAAAGAAATGTCCTCCGTCCCGATGGCGCCGACCAACTACGCCTATACCCGCCACATGCTGCACGTCGCCGCCTCAGGATCAGCCGCAGAAATCACCGTCGTGGCTCTCCCCTGCGCCTGGATCTATTGTGTCGTCGGTCAACACTTGCTGAAGAACGGACCGCCGGCAAAGAAACATCCCTATCGGGACTGGCTCATGCTCTATGCCTCGCCGGAATTTGCAGAAGTCCAGCAATGGATGAGGAAAAAGGTGGATCAGTGGGCGAAGACGGCGGGAAAGGAAGAAAAGCGGCGGATGGAGGAGGCATTCATCACCAGCTCGAGGTATGAGTGGATGTTTTGGGAAATGGCGTGGAACGAGGAGAAGTGGCCGGTGTGAGTCGACGGGTCCTGTCGCTGGCCAACCCGTCCGTCCTCGCACCCCGCCCGGTGTAGGGAGACACCGCTGCGGGCGGACGGGCTCCCAGGTCAACGCCACCCGTAGAACACCTTGCGAATGAAATTGAGGAAGAGAGGAAAGTGCAGGTGACCCTTTACTCACGGGAGTGAGATTCCGAAACCACCTCATTGGGTTCAGAGATGGTTAGACGAACGCTCTTGGGATCGAGTCATAAGGACTTCTTTCTCTTTGTTCAGGGTTGCGCGTGGAGAAACGTACGTCATAAGAAACGGCGGTTTGGACGCGGGATCAGCTGTGGTGATAGGGTCCCCTTCCTAAACGAGCTTCGCCACTCAAGTCTTGCTCTTGTCTTTATCTAGGCGGGCGGCTATCGTGCGGACCACTGACGAGGAGGTGGCCGATGCGCCGGAGCATACTTATGCTGTTGGGTCTGACGTTGTGTTGGCCGATTGTCGGATTCGCCTTTACCGCGGATAAACGTGACACGTTGCGAGGACTCAGAGAGGTTTCGGTGCTCGTTGAGTATCTTCCTGACGATGTTGAACGGGAAGGGTTGAGCCGAGAACACCTCAAACACGACGTCGAAGCGCGCCTTGGACTGGCTGGCCTGCGCGTCCTGACCATCTCCGAGATAGCGAACTCACCCGGGGCCCCCTATCTTTATGTCGCTGTCTACCCAATCACAGCTCCCTCAGTGAATTTCAACGCGTACGCTGTCGGGCTCACGTTGAAACAACTTGTTCACCTCTCACGGGATCCAACGACAGAATTCTTTGCGACCACGTGGGAGGGCTCTGCACCACCTAGTTCGCTTAGTGCCCCTCGAGTTCCCGACATTCGCGCCAGAATCTTAGATGCTGTCGGACGGTTCCTCATTGACTATCAGGCGATGAACCTGAAGTAACGGCAGTCGATACGGCGACCCTTGTTGAGAAAGAGGCCGCGAGTCACCATTTCTCACCGCCATCTCGTAGTCTAAGGACACGCTGTGGACTTCTTGTACGTCGGACGAGCAGTTCTTGATCAGGCTGGGCTAGAAGTGAACGGCGAGGTCCTCATCGCCCGCTCAGTTTGCCCCGCATTTCCTTGATCATATCTTCCAGGTCGGCCTCGGCGCGGCTCCGTTCACTGATGACGCGGTCCAGATTGTATGGTCGAGGGGAAGGGACTTGTGCAGCGGCCTCAGTGGGAGAAGATGGAGCGACGATCGTGGGAGCGGCCGGCGGATTAGTCGGCGGGATCGTTTGCCCGCTAGGCCGGGAGGTAGAACGACTCGCAGATTTGTCCAGTCCCGGCGTGTCGGAGGGACCCAGCGCCTCCTGGGCCGAAACACCCTGCTCACCCAACCACCGCTTGGCGACGTTGGACTTCAACGAGAAGCTGATGCTGGTAATGGGAAGCCCATCCGCCGCGACGCGCACGATAGCCGTATTCACCCCGATCATGCGGCCGTGGGTATCCAGCAACGGTCCACCGGAGTTGCCGCGGTTCAGTCCCGTTTCCGTCTGAAACACGGACTTGCCCTTGGTGGCGTTAAAGTTTTCGAACTCCGCGCTGATGGTGCCGGTCGTCAAGGTCCAGAGCCCGCCCTGTTCTGGATGCCCGATCGCCACCACGCGATCGCCGATCTCGGTTTTATCTGAGTCATCCAGTCCAAGCGCCGGAAATGGTCCGGGCATTCCCTCGAGCCTGAGGAGCGCCAGGTCCAGCGTCTGTGAAAAGGCCACCACACGAGCCTTGCCCCCGCGCGACAAGTCCACCTTGGGGTCGCCGGTCACATGGTCTGGCTTCAAATAGATGGTGAGGCGTGGATAGGGCCTGCCTGTCTGCTCTTCAATCACCACATGCGCGTTTGTCAAAATGAGCCCATCCTCTTGGATGATAGAACCGGTGCCACCGCTGCCCCGTTGGCCGCTGTTGGAATACCCGATGATCATCACGACGGCTGGCGACGTGCGCTCGTAAATCTCGCGCGGCGTCAGATCTCCCGCCACGCCGATACTCGGCCACACTCCCAGGAGTGTCGCCATGACGAGCAGCACAATTCTTGGCGTCATGCCGTTCCCTCTTATACCGATCATTAGCATATCCCTCGATGTTTCTGCCCGCAAGGACCCCTCGCTCTTTCTAATCTGACCACTTTCGGAGGTTATTTGCTGATGGGCCGACCCTCTAGTGTTTGATTACCCGACGTCGGGAACAGATTCCGTTTGGGAATGACGGCGGTACTGGAGCATGTACCGGCCTCCTTGTCCACCTTACGGTCGACGATCCGGACGTCGCTGAGAACTTCATTCACGAAGCCCTCACGGACCACTTCAATATCCTGCTCAAAGTTCTTGCCGGTCCGTTCACGGACGCGATCCACCGATTTTTCTGTGACCTGGACTCGGACCAGCTTCGATAATTCGACCCGTGCGGCCAGATCGGCCGAATGCTGGCAGAGGGTGAGCCCTTTGGCGAGCGGGCCATAGCCTGTGGCACGGATAGTCTCGCCATCAGACGGGCCAATCTCAGCGAGCGGAATCTGTACTCCCTTTTGAACGGATGGCGACGCCAGGGTTGCAGGATCGTCTGTGCCGGACACGGCTGGTGGGGATTGTGCATCGCCTTGTTTCGGAGGCTGCACCTGTGCCTTGGAATCATGAAAGGCCTTGTCGGCATGTTGCCGCACGGCCTCGGTGTTCGCGGGAGGAGCGGATGCCGTCGAGCAACCGAACATCAGTAGAAGGCCGCCCGCGACCAGCGTCAGGCCAGCAATCCATCCGATCCAGATCGCGCTGGTCCTCATACCAGTACACATCGGGTCTCCAACCGTCATCGTGGTCACCTCGTGAGCATACAGAACTATCCTCCCGCAGCCTACCATGCGAGCAAGACTTTCTCTAGGGACTGTTTCCTTTTAGTAGGAGGATTTTCGTTCTGCATGTCAAACTCGAACTGTATAAGACCACCAAACAAACTAATTAACAGCAAACAAACTAATCACGGCGAACAGCTTCACAGAAGCAACCCTCGGTTGGTAAGGAGCACGCTAAACCACGAGAGCAATCGATCGGCAAAGCACTCTCGAAGGTTGGATGAGACCACCTTATGTCTCGCCCAACACCTTTCTGATAGAGTTTCTCCTATGACAAAGCGTCAAATTTGGCTGAACCTTGGCGGGCTAGGGGTGCTGATGGCGCTTCTGGGATTGGTCTATTGGCAACATACGGGTATACGGGCGGTGCCGGGGTTGATTGAAGATCTTCAGAGCCAGGATCGGCAGGCGCAGATGCTGGCGGCGGAGGGGTTGAAGCATATCGGTCTTCCGGCGCAGGCGGCGGTTCCGGCGCTGCTCGAGTTGGCGACATCAGCCGGGAGATCTTCGCTTCACAGTGAGGCGGCCGGTGCGCTCCCGACGATCGACTTGAGTGCGGCGCGACGGGTCATGGTGCATTATCTCCCGAAGCTTCAAGATCCGGACTCGCAGATCAGACGCGATGCGGCTTCGGTGCTTGGCGCATTGGGTCCGGTCGCAAGACCGGCTGTTCAAGGACTCATAGGAATATTGAACGATTCCGATACGGTGGTGCGCGAACGGACCGTGCGTGCGTTGGGCGCAATCGTCCTTCCGACGGACAGGGTCATGGGCGGTTTGCTCCAGGCACTGCGCGATCCAGAATGGACGGTGCGTTATGCCGCCGTTATGCAATTTTCTTTCAGCGGATTTTCCAGTCCCGAATCGCTCGCGGCCCTGCGGGATCTCACCAAAGATTCGAATCAACCAGTCGCTCGATTGGCCCAGTCGGCTGTCACGGCGGCAGAACGGCCGACTTCCATCCCGGTCCAACTCTTGATGCTCGACCAGCCAGTCGACCGCACCTACCCCTTGCTCCAGTTGGCGAAACTCGGGCCCCGCGCAGCTGAAGCAGTTCCCAAGCTGACATCGCTCCTTATGTCAGAGCTGCCGCTGGAACGATACCTCACCGCGAGCACTCTGGAATCGATCGGACCGGCAGCGAAAGAGGCGGTTCCGGCGCTCCAACAAGCTCTCCACGATGCTGATCCGGTTGTTCGCGAAGCTGTCGCAGCGGCTCTCGAATCGATCACGCGTACAGCGAGCACAACCCCATGACAACGGACCAATCAACGCATCGCCTGACACTGTTCACCATGCTGGTCTACTGGGGCTGCATTCTGCTCGGCCTCGGAATCCCCTGGCTGGCCACGATGGGGGTGGATGTTCTGAAACACAACCAGTCGCTTGCGGACGCGGCGCATCATCTGGACCTGCATCTCTTTGCCCCGGGCTATAATATCTTTCTCGTCGGGTTATTGAACGCGGTGCCTTTTGTGCTGTTCGCCATCTTCGTACTCTTCCACATGGGGCTCGCCCCGGCGCTGGACCGTAAATTATGCGGCCGGCGTGCAGCAGGCGTCCTGGTGACGGCAATCGGGATGATCGGACTCAGTGCCTGGACTCATGTCATGACGCTCTGGTTTCCGGATGCTCAGGGAGCCCTCGCCTACCTCTTTCTCCCCTTCGTGCTGTTGGGGCTCATGCCCATCGCCTACGCGCTTGGGCGCGGCTTGGGCAGTCTCATCTTCCGATAGCACAGGCTCGACAACGCCGCATTGCAAAGTATATATATTCGTTGCTTCTCCAGCCCTAAGGAGCGATACACCTCACAGATGAGCACAACCCTGAAACAAGTCTTGACGATTGCCGGCTCGGATTCCGGTGGTGGTGCAGGTATTCAAGCCGACATCAAGGCCATGTCGGCCAACGGCGTCTTCGCCATGTCCGTAATCACGGCCATTACGGCGCAGAACACAGAAGAGGTCACCGACATCTTCGAATTGCCTACCTCGATCGTCGCGGCGCAGATCGACGCGGTGTTCGACGACTTCGAAGTAGCGGCCGTCAAGACCGGCATGTTGTCATCCACGGCCGTCGTCGAACTTGTCGCCAAGATGCTGAAACCGCAGAATGTGGCCAATCTCGTCGTCGACCCTGTGATGATCTCGAAGAGGGGCCATCCGCTGTTGAAACCGGAGGCCATCGAGGCGCTGAAGAAGCAGCTCTTTCCTCTGGCCCTACTCGTTACGCCGAATATCCACGAGGCCCAGCTGCTCTCCGGCATCGAAATCAAAGCGCTTGCCGACGCGCGCCGCGCCGCTAAAGTGATTCACGGATTCGGCTGCAAGCACGTGCTGATCAAAGGCGGGCATCTCCTCGCCGAACGCGCCACAGATCTGCTCTACGACGGGCGCTTTTTTCACGTGTTCAAAGGCGAGTTCATCGAGACGCCTCATACCCACGGCACCGGCTGCACCTTTGCTTCGGCCATCGCAGCTCATCTGGCCCGCGGCAAACCGCTCAACGACGCGGTGCAGACCGCCAAAGCCTATTTGACCGAAGCCATCCGTCATAGCCTGGCGATCGGTCATGGGACGGGACCGACCAATCACTTCTATTTTCTTGGAGGGTAACTCATCATGGTCAGCGTCCGCTGTACCCCGTTGACGTTTCTCCTCACCGGCTTTACCTGGCTGCTCCTTTCTTCATTGATCGGCCTGGCGATTCTGGTCGGTCTGATACGAGGCACCCCCCTTCCCTCCTGGTTGAGGCTCGTCCACGTCCACGGGGCCTTGGTCGGCGGCGTTGCACAGATGATCATGGGCGCGATGCTGGCCTTTATTCCCCCGCTGCTCATGACCGGGCAGAAGCGATCGGACTCGCATCCGATCCTCCTGGCTGTCGTCAACGGCGGCGCGCTGGGGATGGTGACGGGATTCGGATTCCAGAACTTCGCGATCGTCGCAGGAGGCGGACTCCTTGTCCTCGGAGCCTTTCTCTCAATCGCGAGCGACGCCTGGCGACAAACTCGACAGAGCCTCAATTCGCCACCCTTGAATCTGTTGTTCTATGGATTGGCCCTGATCGCGCTGTTCGGCGGTCTCGCCGTCGGGATCGGCATGGCCTCTCGATTCATCGACATGTCCTGGTATGGCCATGCGCGGCTCGTTCATATCCATCTCAATCTCCTCGGGTTCGTCACGCTGGTGATCGTGGGGACGATGCACAACCTGCTTCCCACCATCCTCCAGAACAAGCTCTACAGCCCGCGTCTCGCGCGGGCGGTGTTCTTCCTGCTTCCAACAGGTATGGCTGTGCTGATCGCAGGATTTGCTCTGTCCTCGCTGAAAACCGAACTCGCGGCGGGAATCCTGCTCGTCGCTGGGACGGGACTCTATGCCTTTAACCTCTTTGCGTCCTGGAAAACCTCCAACCAGGCAGGCAACGCCGCCTCGGATCATCTGCTTGTCGCGACATTTTTCCTCGTTCTCGCCATGGTGATGGGGCTGCTGGTCGGAGTGAACTCTCTCTGGGACGTCCCGGTCTTCCCGTTCGGCACATTGCACGTTGTGGCCTATACGCACATGGCGCTGGTCGGCTTCGTGTTACAGACAATTTTTGGTGCCCTCTCGCATTTGGTCCCGATCACGCTCGCCGTCAGCCGGGTTCCCAACCATAAGAAACGCGAGCCATATCTCGCGACGCTCACGACTATTATCAACCGCTGGCGAATCGTGCACATTGGCGGATTGAGCCTCGGCACCTTGGGGCTCGCGCTCGTGGCGTCCTTGACATGGAAGATGCCGCTCGGTGCTCCCGCCATCCAAGCGGCGACCTGGATAACCTTTGGCCTTCTTCTCATCTCCCTCGCGTTCTTCGCGGCAAAGCTCGCCTGGGCTCTGGGCACTCGCCCTCCACAGTAAGCACTCCATCGCCACACGAGAAGACGATACCTTTATGGAAGAAGCTTTGACGTTTCATGACGACCGGGGACATCGCGTCGCAGCCGTGCTCAGCCGGCCGGAGCAGCACACCGACAGGATCGTCGTCCTCTGCCACGGGTTCCCGTCGAACAAGAACAGCACGACGAACAAGACGTTGACCAGGCTGCTGAACGCCCGCGGCATTGCCACGTACCGGTTCGACTTTTTCGGTCAAGGAGAGAGCGAAGGACACTTCGAAGACATCACAACGACGCTGGCCGTTGGACAAGCGAACGCAGCTATCAACAACGTCCTCTCAATGGGTTACAACGCAATCGGACTTGCCGGCTCGAGCTTCGGAGGGTTGGTCGCGATACTCACCGCCGCTCAACGGCAGGATATTGCCTGCCTGGCCTTAAAGTGCCCCGTGGTGGATTTTGCGGAAGAGCTTCGCCTAGAATTTGGGCCGGATGAAATGGCGCGCTGGCAGGCAACGGACACCATTCAGAACATCATGGGAGGGTCGGAGCGGGTCCGTCTGAAGTACCGGCTCTATGAAGACTGCCTGCACCTGGCGGCGTACGGCCCGGCCACTGGCATCACGACTCCCACGTTGATCGTCCAGGGGCAAAAAGACGAGCTGGTGCCGCTTCACCAGAGCCAAAAGCTCTTCGACCTCCTGAGAGGTCCGAAACGGATCGACCTCTTGCCGGAAGCCGATCACCAATTTACGCGAGCCGAAGATTTTCATGCCATGACGACGTCGATCACGGAATGGCTCGCCATGCATCTGATTCCATCACGCACGTCTTAACGGCCAGTTGATATGATCACCGAAAATACCCAACAAATTCTTACCGTGCTCTATCCGCTGTATAAAGCCGAAGTCTACAAACGGCGCGAGCAGATGATGCGATTGACGGCAGTCGGTTCGCTCGGCCTGATTGCCATGACCTTCTCGCTGGTCCTCAGCCCCCTCAAGAGCCGGCTCTCGCCACCGGAATCGTTTTTACTGGCTCTCGCCGCCATGGTCTGGTGCGGACTCTTTTGCGGCCTGATCCTCCAGCAACAAGATCGCCACCGGCTCGCGAAACAGGTCTTGATCCAACTTGAGCAAGCACTGGGATTCTACGAGGAGGGATTATTCGTCGAACACCAGGCCCTCTATCCGGGCAAATGGAAAACAGCCTGGATCGGCGATCGCACCGGAATCCTCTACCTTTCCTCCCTCTGCACATTGACCGGCATCTTTCTTCTCGCGCTTGCCCTGACCTGACGGGACCGCTGCGCCCTCAACCCCCGCCCAACAAACAATTTTGCGGTGAGCTGCGAAACTGCGCAGTCTGCGTGAGGCAGGATCCGACTATTTGGCGCAGCGGAAACCGGTATAGCTATTCCGCGTCTCAGGAGGAAGCTTGAAGCGGCCGTAGGTCAGGAGATATTTAGGCAGGTCGGACCAGGACCCGCCGCGCATGACTTTGAATTGCCCTTGTCCTGGCCCCTGCGGGTTGCGATCCGGCGACGTGTCGTAATAGTTCGTTGCATACCAGTCCTGCACCCATTCATACACATTGCCAGCCATCTGGTAGAGACCGTAGGGACTCTTGCCCTGCTCGTATGACCGCACCGGCAGCAGCACCTGGCTGTAGCTGAACCGTGCGCCTAGTGCAAAGTTCGCCACCTCTTTCGTCGGCACCTGATTGCCCCAGGGATAGAGCCTGCCATCCGTTCCTCTCGCCGCCTTTTCCCATTCCGCTTCGGTCGGCAACCGCTTTCCCTTCCATTGGCAGTAAGCTTGCGCATCGTGCCAATCCACGCCAATGACAGGACGCTCCCTGTGTTGACTCAAATCCACCGTTTCCCACTGCCAAGGCACGGTGCGACCGGTCGCGGCAAGAAACGCGGCGTACTGCCCCGTCGTCACCTCATGCACATCCATCGCAAAGGTATCGAGCCAGACTCGATGGCTCGGTCGTTCATCCTCCAGCGCCTGCGTCCCGTCGAACCCCATCACAAAAAACCCTTCCGGAATATCGGCCATGGCGGTTTCGCCAGGCGCCTGCACATCAAGCGGCTTCGATTTGCGCAGCCGGTCCAATTGAGCGAATGAGGATTCGACGTGGAGTCCGAATAGAAGAAGCAGGCACAGGGCCGAGAGTGCCCTGTATGCGGCAACGTTCAATGGATGAGGCCTCCGACCACCCAATGGCGATCATCCGGAACATCGATCAGGAGCCGCGTGAGATTCATGCGCGCCAATTGCGTGGTTACTTCATCTTCCGTGAAGGCCGCGAGCAGCGAGTTGTAAAAGTCCCTCCTCAGAATTTCCGGCTCTCCCGCTGCATACCGGTCCACGATGGCCTGCGCTTCTTCCGGTGTCTCCGGCCTGAGGAGGTCCATGACCAAGACCGGCGAACCAGGCTTGACGAGTTGCCGGAGACGATTCCAGAACTGCAACGGGTTCGGAACGTGGTGGAGTAGACTGTTCGACAGCACCGCATCGGCTCGACTGGCGCCGGCAATGTCTTGAAATCGTTCACAGCGAAATGTCACGCGACCGGATAGACCGGCCTGGGCCACCGCCTGCTCGGCCAATCGAATCATCGGGGCCGACGCATCGATGCCGGTCACCAGGCACGCCGGCAAGACTTTGGCGATTCGAATGGGAATATCGCCCGGCCCACAGCCGAGGTCGAACACATGTCCTTCGGAAAAGTCCGGAAAGTATTCCCGAAATCGATCGACGAAGCCCTGGTTCTCCTCTTCAAAGTCCGCCTTCGCATAGGCGAGAACTTGCTGTTCGTCCTCCATCAGTTCCGGCTCAAGCACGCGATCCATAGATCCTGCCTTTAGCACTCAGCCTTCAGCATTCAGCCATTAGCAAATCATCCGGAATGGGGGGCTGAAAGCTGACAGCTGATTGCTAGTCACTTTTGTTAATAACCACTTCGTCTCCGGGCCTGACGACTCCGCCTTGCAACACCCTCGCGTAAAGACGGCTCCAGCCCAGATTCTTTTTCTGCGAGATCCGTGAATACTCTCCATCACGAAACCAGCGCGCATTCCACTCACACGGCGCACAGTAGCTCGCGATTTCCACGCGGATCTCTGGACCGATCGTCAGTTGAACGCCCGGCCCAAGCTTTTCCCAATCGAGTCCTGCCAGCGTGAGATTCTCCCCCGAGGATCCAACATCAATGGAATGCCCTTCATCCTGCAGCCGTTCGATGAGTTCCAACGAGAACAGACAGACGGCTCGATCCGGTCCACCGTGGACCTTGAGATTACGCTGGCGGTCGCCCGCTACCCCCTGTTCAGTAACCTTTGCCTCAAGCACCGGCAGTTTCGGAACCCCTCCATCCGAAATGTTGATCTGATGTACATGGGGATACGGCGGCCGGCCTGAATGAAGCGTCATCAAGCTCCCTCACAGGATTGAGCTGGTATAAATTCCATGGCCAGCCAGCCATCACGTTCCCGCTGCTGCCCTGGATAGAGATGCACTTTCGCAAAAGCGTCCACAATATCTCGGCGCTGATCCGTCAACACACTGGACAGGAGGAGTCTGCCTCCCGTACGGGCGGCCAACTGATCAGCTAACAGCAATAATGTCTGACGATCCAGGTTCGCCAGCACGAGATCGAATGGCATCCCATCACGAAGCGTGCCGCATTCGAGAGTGAGTTCCGCGCCAAATTGATTGGCTCGCGCATACTCTCTGGCACAATCGATCGCCACCTGATCGTTGTCGATACCGAGGGCTCGCGCTGCGCCGAGTCGAAGAGCCACCATGGCCAGCAAGCCGCTACCGGTCCCGACATCTAACACGGTCTCCCCTCCCTGAATCACGGTTTCAAGCCATTCAACCAACATCCGCGTCGTGGCGTGGTGGCCGGTGCCGAACGCCTGTTTCGGATCGAGCACGATTTCGATCTGCTCAGGCCGCAGGCTCACTGTTTCCCAACTCGGCCTGATCACAATCCGATTTGCAATCCATAAGGGCTTGACCGACTGTGCCCACTGCCGGTTCCAGTCTTCGTTGGGTATCGATTGAACCAGAATCTCCGGCACCGGCTGCCCCGTTATATCCAAATCGCGAAGGATTTGCCGAAGCCGCACCAGATGATCCAGCGACCAGTTCCGGCTGGGCCAATAGAGGTGGATCGTTCCCCCGTCCTGCCAGGCGCCCTGCACAGCAGGATCGTCGATCAATCCCAGCACCTCCCCCGCATCAACCGCGGAGTAAATCTGAACGTCTATCCAGTCAGAGGACATGCCTTGCTCTACAAACAAACATCGCCATAGACCGTCCCCACAGACTGT